>JAEPNQ010000050.1 GCA_017643305.1 Marinibacterium sp.
AGCGCAAAGCGCGCCTGAAAGCTGCGTGTACTGCCGTAGGTGCTGCTGACAATGCCAATCAGGTCGGATGACGCGACGGCCGTTTGGGTCACGACAAAGCTCTCTATAATATGCAACCGGCGGCGCGGATCGACGTCACCATGCAGTAGCAACTCAGCGAACCGCTGTGCGTAACCGACATGGTAATCCGGTGAAATCACGCGGAATCGACCAATCATCTCCACCGAAATATCTTGTTCTGATAGGATGGGGTGCCCTTTGCGGCAAAAGAGCCTGGGAGAGAGTGTGCCCAGCTCTTCGACAGAAAAATCGTTCTCTCGTGTCAATTCTTCTGTTGGCGCAAACAACAGGTCGAGGTCTCCCCGCTTTAGCATGCGCACCCCACGCTCGACCGGCAGACCCACCATATTCAGGCAAATATCCGGGCTGGTTTTCAGCAAATGCGCGATGGCGCGGTTATAAAGACCTTCCTGCGAGGCCGGAGATATGCCGATCCTCAGGAACTGGTCAATCTGTTCCTTCTGGGAGCGAGTGTCCTCAACCAGCACATCAAAATCAGCGACAATTCTTTCTGCACGATTTATAAATTCCCGCCCCTCAGGCGTTGCGGTCACCCCGCGGGCGGTGCGGTGAAAGATTGCCAAGCCGAGGTCTCGTTCCACGTCGGCAACAGCCTTTGTAAGCGTGGACTGGCTGATATTCAGAACCTGCGACGCGGCTGAAAGCGATCCCGCCCTGTCAATCGCAACGATCTGGCGAAGCTTGGTCGACGTGAACATGATATTCCCATATTCGATATTGCCCCTGCAAAATAGATTGGATTTGCAATCGGGTCTATGGCTTCCCTCCAGTGAATGGGCACCCCCGCAAACTGACGGGGCCGCACGGAGGAAACGATGCAAGACAAACCGCTACGCGGCATCCGCATTCTGGAGTTCGCCGGCATAGGGCCAGGCCCGTTTTGCGGCATGCTTTTGTCCGACCTCGGCGCAGACGTGGTGCGCATCGACCGTCCGGGCGTCACACCACAGGGCGTGGGGCCGGTCACCGGACGTGGCCGTCGCTCGGTAGCACTTGACCTGAAATGCGCTGAGGGTGTCGAGACGGCCCTTAAACTGATCGAAAATGCCGACGCCATGTTCGAAGGGTTTCGCCCCGGCGTGATGGAGCGTATGGGCCTTGGCCCGGACGAGGGGTTGGCGCGCAACCCGGCGCTGGTCTACGGGCGCATGACGGGATGGGGCCAGCATGGCCCGCTGTCGCAGGCTGCCGGGCATGATCTGAATTACATCGCGATTTCCGGTGCCTTGGGCGCGATGGGGCGACCGGGTTTGCCCCCTGCGCCCCCTCTAAATCTTGTGGGGGACTATGGTGGTGGCGCGATGTTCCTCGCCATGGGGCTGCTGGCCGGAATAATGCGCGCAAAAACCACCGGTGAGGGGCAGGTGATCGACGCTGCGATGAGCGATGGCAGCGCCCTGTTGATGGCCATGTTCTATGATCTGATGGGGTTCGGACTTTGGCGGGATCAGCGAGGTTACAATTTTCTGGACGGCGCCGCGCCGTTTTACGGGACCTACGAATGTGCGGATGGAAAATACATCAGCATCGGGTCGATTGAACCTCAGTTCTATGCAGTTCTGATGGAGAAAACCGGCCTGTCCGATGACCCTGAATTTGCCGCGCAGTGGAATCCGGCCAGGTGGCCAGACATGAAAGCCAAGCTGGCACATGTGATCAAGGGCAAGTCAAGCGATGAATGGTGCAACATCATGGAGGGTTCCGACGTATGTTTCGCGCCGGTTTTATCGCTGGGTGAGGCGCCGTCGCATTCCCACAATAAGGCGCGGGAAACCTTTGTGGAATTTGACGGGCATCTGCACCCAGCCCCGGCCCCAAGATTTCGCGATGTACCAAACCGTCCCGATCGCCCCGCACCCAAACCGGGTGAACATACCGAAGAGGTCTTGGGAGAGTGGATTTCGCCAGCTTGATTGCCGCTCCCTTCGCGCGCGAATACGCGCTCAAGGGCACCCGCAGTCTTGCTGGTCAATCCCGACATCAGGTATCGTGAAGGCTCCGGATTCAGCCACCTTTTTTACCTATCGTCAGACTGAGCCGCAAAGGAAGATCGGGCTTTCTGATGAAACAATACAAGGGAAGTTGCCATTGCGGAGCCGTCACGTTCGCGTTCCCGTGTCCCGAGATCACACGCATCATGCGATGCGACTGCTCATTGTGTGCTCGCAAGGGGATCGCGATGACGGTAACGACAATCCCACCCGACCAGATCGAGATTTTCGACCCCGAAGGAGCACTCGCGACGTACCAGTTTGCCACGATGACAGCGCGGCATCATTTTTGCAGCCGATGTGGCATACACACGTTTGTTGAGACCCGCCTGAACCCTGGGCATTACCGCATCAACCTCGGCTGTGTTGATGAGATCAATGCCATGCGGTTGCCTGAGGAGCTGTATGACGGCAAATCACTTTGAGGCGATTCAGCAAAGGTCACTGGACCCGCGCGTGCGTGCGCAGGTCGTGGGTCTGCGCCTCAAACACTGGTGAGGTTGGTCAATGGTCGAAAATCAGTCGGGCGGTTCTACAATGCCCGCGTAATTCTCGTACCCGCTAAATCGCTTTTGCAGCAACCACCCATAGGTGTCCCGGAAACCGCCATCGACACTGGCCGGGTCCGCAATGTTCAGCGGCACATCCAGACGTGGTTCCAGGAAAAACCCGATAGACTGCCGAGCGATCCCATGGCCAACCACCCTGTGCGGGGTGGCAGGGATGCGCCCGCCGGAGATGGCGGCGATGACGTCGCCGAGATGGATCGAAAGGCAATTTGCCTGCTGCGGAACATCGCGCCAGGTTCCATCCGGGGAACGGGCCTGAAGACCCCGCTGCAATGACCATAGAATGGACAGGCCGGACCCGTCGGTGTGGCACGCGGTTGAGATCTTCAGCTCGCTGTCATCCGCGTCCTGCGTCTCAACCGGCAGGCCTTTGGGCGGGACCGGGTAATTGATCAGGCGCAGCGTGGAATTGCCGGTGCGGAACATCTGATCGAGATCTTCAGCAGGCAGCCCGACCGACCGTCCCACCGAATGCAGCACCGCCATTGCGACAAGGTGCAGCGTTTCGTGATAGTCTTCCATCGCTTGCCGCCAGCCCGGTGACGGCTCCGGCTTGGGCCAGACATTTGCCTCTGCGAAAAGCTGCGTGCCTTCGGTAGGTGCAGGCGACGGCGATTTCGGGCCAATGTCATACATTTCATTGAAAGCGAATCTTCCACCGGGTTGCAGATTCGATTCATACCCCCGGTACTTGTTCGCCGCGCCGGATTTGCTGCAGGCCTTGGCGATCCTGAACTTTTCCGCCTCGTCCAGTTCGAAGAACTGCACCATCCTGGCCGCGAGTGTGTCGATTGCTTCGGCCCGGGGAAAACCCGCGATCACAAAGGCACCGTGGGTCCGGATTGCCTCCACGATCTGCGCGTCCACGGTTTCTCGCGCCGTTTCGTCAGTACCGAACAACGCAGAGATGTTGATCGAAAAAATATTTTCCATGGGTAGTCCTAACAGGTTGACGCGACCCTATCGGTCGCTGATCGGCCCTGTCGGATTAAGCCCTGTGCCAGAAAGCTTACGGCGGTCATCCTCAAGAACAGACCGCCCAGACTGAGTTGGGGCTACCAATACCGCGCCGAACCTGTCAAGGTCGTCGGCCTGCGTTCATGGCGAACCCAGGATCTTAAGGGTTTCGCTGCCCAGTTTCCCGCTCAATTCCAGAACGCTGTCGACTTCGACATCGTAGGTGCCAAGAGGTGGAAACTCTGGTCGTTCTGACAGGTTGTCTCCCCATTCGTTAGGCCGCCAGACCAACGCGGTGCGAAACCCGACCTTGGCCGCCGCATCGAGGTCGAAAGGATGGCAGGCGACCATCAGGCATTCGGCTGGTGCCAGTTGCAGCCTTTGCGCCGCGCGCTGGTAGGCTTGCGGCAAGAGTTTGTAGACGCCGAGCCCTTCGCAGGACAACACCGCATCCCAGGTCAGCCTGTTGCGCCGCGAAGTGTCGATCACCAACCGATAGGACATGAGCGAGAAGGACGCCACGATGTAGCGCTCTCGCAGCGCGTCTAGCCCTTCCCGGACATCCGGCCATGCCTTCAGTCGATGCGCTGCATTCCAGGCAATCCTGTGCCGGTCTGCATCGTCAAACTCGTCCAGCCCTTCTTCGCCCAGCAGTATATTCAGACTGAGCGCATGGGCTTCGTCAAAATTGTACTCCGGCGGCCCATCATCCCCGAGGTCTAGCATCATTTCCAATGACAGGCGGCGAAACCGGTTCGCGATCTGGCCCCAGTCGCGGTCGAGCCCGTGACGCCGCCCAGCTTCCGCGAAGGCATCTCGAAAGCCGCTGTGCTAGTCGAGCAGTGTGCCGCCGGTGTCGAAGGTCAGCGCCTTGATACCGGAAAGGCTCATGGGATCAGCACCGTGGCACCCAGGGTCTTGCCGGATTCGATGGCCTCATGCGCCTTCACGGCATCCTTCAGCGCGTATTCGTAGTTGATGTTGGCATCCAATATGCCGTCGCCAATGGCCTTGAACAGATCGCGTGCGGTCCATTCCAGATCGGACCGTTTGGCAACGTAGTGCATGATCGCAGGACGTGTGATGAACAAAGACCCACGGCGGCCCAGATCCTGAATCACATCGATGGGATCGGGCGGGCCTGAGACGTGGCCGTAGGCTGCACAGACCCCCATCAGGCGCAGGCAGTCCAGGCTGTCCTGCAACGTGTCCTTGCCAATGGCCTCATAGACAACGGCGCAGCCTTCGCCGTCGGTAACGTCACGCACAACGTCGACGAAACTTTGCTGTGAGCGAACGACCGGAAAATCGCAACCTGCCTCGCGGGCGACCTCGGCCTTTTCCGGCGTGGAGACCGTACCCACCACGGTTGCTCCAAGCGCCCTGGCCCATTGGCAGAGGATCAACCCCATGCCGCCCGCTGCCGCATGGACAAGGATCGTGTCACCGGGTTGTACGGCATAGGTGCGGTACAGCAGGTAGTGCGCGGTCATGCCTTTCATCAGCAGCGCGGCAACCTGCTTGTCATCCAACCCATCAGGCAGATGCAGCAGCTTGTCGGCGGGGTAGTTGCGGGACTCGGAATAGCTGCCCAAGGGCGGGATGCCATAGGCAACTCGGTCCCCGGTCTTGAAACCCGTCACGCCGTCGCCCACACCTTCGACAACGCCCACACCTTCAAAGCCGATTACCACCGGTTCATCCGGCACCGGCCAGGGATGAGAGATGCCGCCCCGGTGATAGGTGTCGGCATAGTTCACCCCCACCGCCGTGTGACGCATGCGCACTTCGCCCGGGGCCGGGTCCGGTACATGCCAGTCTTCCCAGTTCATGCAACTGGGCGGACCTTTCTTGTGGATCACTTGTGCTTTTGACATGGTAGCTCCTCCCTTGGTTGTGCTTCCCCTCAGACGGCTGGCGTTACATGCAGCTGTTTCAGGATATTGGCATAATTCTCTTCGCCCTGCGCACCAGTGACGAGATGCTGGCGGTTGAAGATCATAGCAGGCACGCCGGTGACGCCGCGCGACGTCCAGAACCGCTCTTTGTCGCGGACGGATTCCGCGCGCGCGCCACTGTCCAGCATGGTCAAGGCAGTGTTGCGATCAAGACCAATACTGGCGGCACCATCGGCAAGGACATCCACATTGTTGAGGTCCTCGCGCCGGGTGAAGAAACCCGCGAACAACGCCAGTTTCATGTCGTGCGCACGGCCATGATCCTCGGCCCAGTCGATCAACTGATGGGCGCGGAAGGTGTTCACCATGCGCATGTCATCGGCATAGTCGAATGTGAACCCGAGCGCCGCGCCCATCTCGGTCAGGCGCGCCCGCGCCTTGATCGAGCCTTCCAGCGTGGTGCCGTATTTCGCGGCCAAATGTTCACGCAGGTTCTCACCTTCCTGAGCCATATCAGGGTTCAGCTCGAACGGATGCCAATGCACGTCGATCCCGATTCCGGTTTCCTCCACCGCCTTTGCCAACTGGTGATAGCCGATCACGCACCATGGGCAGACTACATCAGAAACGATATCCACACGGAGTGTCATGACCTTATTCCTTGAACCGAGCGGCGTTTGCGGACGCTGCGGCCTCAATGTCGCCTTTGCCGAAGGCCGACGGACGCGGCTCTGGCAATTGCAAGGCCTCCTGCACTCTCGGCATCGCATCAAGTCGGTCAAACCAGGCCGACAGGTTGGGCAAGCCTTCAACCTCTACTGTCGCCCAGAAGTAGCTGCGCGCCCACGGGTATGTGGCGATATCGGCAATCGACATCTCGTTGCCGACCAGCCAGTCGCGGCCTTTAAGCCGCCTATCCAGCACCTCCAACAAGCGACGGCTTTCGCTCACGTATCGGTCGATGGCATAGGGCACTTCATCGCCGTTAGGCTTGGCGATGCGCTGAAAGAACATCGCCTGTCCCATAATGGGACCGATATGGCCAACCTGGAAGAAAAGCCATTGCAGTGTCTCGGACCGCTCCACCGGATCGTCCGGCAGGAACCGCCCGTACTTTTCCGCCAGATGCCACAGGATTGCCCCACTTTCGAAGATCGCGCGCCCCTCCGCCCTGTCCCAGATTGTCGGAATCTTGGCGTTGGGGTTCATCTTCACGTAGTCGGGCGCGTGCTGCTCTTTCTTCGAGAAATCGACATTGACCAACTCATACTCAATCTCGGCCTCGTGCAGGAAGATCAGCGGCTTCCACCCGTTCATCGTGTTGGCGGTGTAAAGAACGATATCAGGCTGCGACATCTTTGGCCTCCGCGAATACAGCGTCCAGATGGGCATCGAACCGGGCGAAATCGGCCTCAATCTGCGGGTTCTTCATCACGTCGAAGGCGGCAAAGGTCGGCAGCGGTGTCATGTCGAAAAACTGAGCGTTCAGATGGATCGGCCGCAGCAGATCGTCGACGCTGCCACCCTGGAAGAACAGCTCGGTCGGGTCGTCAAAGGCTTCGCGCGGGGCGTTGAACGTGACCGACAGCATGTATTTGGTCCCGGTCAAAGTACCGCCCAGACCGTAGTTCGCTTTGGGGGCCTCAGCTGTACGGCCATCACCGGCGCAAAGCCGTCCGTCCATGCCGGCCGTATAGACTTCGTCCATGTACTTCTTGAACGACCACGGTACCCCCATCCAGTTCACGGGGAATTGCATGATCACCGTATCAGCCCAGACGTGGCTTTCGACCTCGGCGTTGGCGTCATAGCCTTCTACCACGGTGGTTACGCGCACGGCGTGTCCCTGCTCCTCCAAGGCGGCGCGGGCGCGCTCGGTCAGGGCGGCGTTCAGAGTACCGGGGGCGAATTCGTAGGGCTGTGCGCCGTTCAGAATCAGGATGTTGCTCATGATCAATTCCTTTGTGGTTCAGCGGGCCCCACTTGACTCGTGGCCCGTTGATGGGGAAATTGCGAACACAAGGAACGAAAATCAACCAGTATACTTTTGGTAATCTAATATTTGGAGCTCAGAGCACGAAATGCGGGCAAGAGTCGAAGACGACGCTCAGGGAAAGCGGCAGGTCTATGAGGCTTGCTTCGAACCCTGTGCCATTGAAAAAGGCATGCGGATCATCGGTGGCAAGTGGACCGGCTCGATCCTGTGGCATCTCAAGGACGGTCCGGTCAGGTTCAACGATCTGGCCCGAATGGTGGGTGGCGCATCCAAGAAGATGATTACCGAACGTCTGCGCCAGTTGGAAACGCAAGGGTTGGTCCGGCGCGAGGTCATGGATACCGCGCCGGTGTCCGTGCACTACGAGATCACCGAGTTCGGGCGCAGCGCGCTTGGTTTCCTCGACGAACTGCGCAAATGGAGCGAAGAGTTGCCGCAGGACATCCACGCCGATGGCTGATCTGCCCCGGTTGAAGCCCGACCCGATCCCCGCAATCCATCCGGTCCCGGAATTCGCCGTCAGCGGCCCGCGTGCAGCGGTCTACGAGCGCACCAAGAAGGGCCTCGGCGTCCCCTGGATGGGCGTGGTTGCAATGGCCTTCGCGCATTACCCGCAGTTCTATGGCACCCTGTGGTCGGCCATGGAGCCGATCACAGGGACAAAGTCGTTTGAACAGGCCTGCCGGTCCCTGAGGGATGTCGCCGAACGGGAGGCAGAAGCACTGGAGCCTGCGCCCTTGGTGTCGCGGCTTTCGACGCAGGGGTATGGCGGGCAGGAGATCGAAGACATCCGAGCCTGCAACGAAGTCTTTGCCAGCGGCAACATGCCTTACGTCCTGATGGCGTCGCTGGCACGGTATCTTCTGGAAGGAAACGCGTGGCTGGGCGATGGGGACCTTGACCGCATTACAGCTCCACGACCGAACTTTTCCAAGCCACCCTTGATGGAGGCGCACCACGCTTCAGACGATCTGGCGGTACTCTACGATGACCTCCGTGCGGCGCTCGGATTGCCCTTCGTTAACACCGACTATCGGGCCTTCGCCCGCTGGCCTAGCTATTTCACCGTAGCCTGGAATGATCTCAAACCGCGATTGTCCCAACCAGAGTATGCCACCGGGTTGGAGCGCGTCCATCACGCGGCCGTCGACCTTGCTACGTCACTGCCGAATGCGACCGGAATAACCCCGGATGCCCTGCGCGACGCGGCAACATCCGATGCCTCGTTCGAAGAGGTCCTGTCAGTGGTCAGGTTGTTCCAGTGGCTGTTGCCGGGTCTGGCGGTAAATGTCGCGTTTTTGCGGCACCAATTGCAAATTTAGCCAGATGGATTTCCCATTCGCCGGGCCAGGTGGATCGTTGTATTCCTAAATGGAACTCTGTGACAGAGCTTGCGACGACTACTCTGCGGACGCACGACCGATTGCGACTTCTGCTACTCGCCAGCATCAGTAATTTCGCCATCGCCGCGAAGGAATGGATGCAAACGTTCGCAGAGGGAAAATTGTACTTGGGATTAGGGTTTCGAGTCGCCTTTTGCCGCAGCAGTGGTTTTCCAGGTTTTGGTGCAACCTGAATGTCCGCTCACACCAGTTTGCATCAATTTGCGCGCAGACGCAGCGAAGGTCGGCTTCCCGCCCCATCGGGACGAATGCTGCGGTCTGTACGTTCGGCCGGGTTGGGCTCCAACCCGGCATTAGCTGCAGATTGCACGAACGTCCGCTCTATCAAAAAACAGGCCCGGGTCATGCTTCTTTGAGGGCGAGGCATCAGCGATCAATCGAACACGCGCTCAAACTGTTCCCCCCAAGTCACCCCGGCGAGAAAGCACAGATCATACAGACTGACCGCCGATGCCTCGCGCCCGCAGGTCAGCCGCTTCAACACCTCTGGTGCGAGATAGGCCAACCGCAGCTGACGGCTGACATGCCGTTCCGCCAAACCGACGGGTTCGGCCAGTTCTTGGATGGTTGCGAATTCGCCAGCTTCCATCCGCCGCTGCCAGCCCCACGCCCGGCCGATGGCCCGCAGAATGTGCGGGTCCTGTGTCTGGTCTTCGCTGGGCTGATAGTCGGCGGGCGGTAGGATCTTGGGCCGCCCGTTCTTCTTGCGCACCTTCAAGGGGATCAGGACGCGGATCGTGTCGTTGTCAGGCTTTGTCATTCCGCCGCCTCCATTCCTCGCGACGCAACCATATCGCGGACGACCCCCGCGATGCCCTCGCGCCTGATGTCCACCTCGAGCCCGGCAGCGGTGACGGTGACGCGTCGCACCAGAAGTTGGATGATGCGGGCTTGCTCAGCCGGAAACAGCTGCACCCAGAAGCCATCCGACTTTCGGAGACTAGCAGTTGGGCCGAAATCGGTCTCTGAACGCCCCGCGTCTCTTTCCGCCCGCCCTTCGCCTAAATCGAGGCGGATTCAAAATATATATAGACTTCAGTGTGTTGGCGAAATGGGGCTGCGCCGTAGTTGAAGCAGGTTCGTCTGCTATCGGTAAGAACAGAGACACCTGTAGGCGGCGTTGTTGTGCGGGGTGTTGCGAAGTCTTGATGGGAACAGGACGCAACCACTATGCCTACCGCGAGTGGCGGATTGACGCCCAAGCATCGAGGAGCCGACATTCGCTGCGGTCTGAACGAATGACTGGGGGGCGGGACAAATCGGACTCTTGCAAGTGCGGCTATTGCTGACGCGGCATTTCTTTGCATTTGCAGCACACCAATTGCTGCCCCGCGGTGCGAGTCTTCGAAGCGGTTGTTCGCGGGCGTCAGTTTTAGCCAGAACCGAGGCTATGCTTTAGTGCGAACTGGTCGCACCATCGACACTCGTGGCAAAGCTCCAGGTCGGTTATCTGCCTTGAAAGTTGACACTAAGTGGTTCGCAGCCGCCGCAAAAGATGTCTCCACAGCAACGGCAGAGTGAACGTTTGCTGCCGGGCGCTTGGCTGCATCTTCGGTTTTCCCATTCGCAAATGAGCCTTCGCAATGGTTCAAGTGACAGTAAGCTCACCATAACCCGTTGAGACACAGCGTCAGTTCTGTTCCGGAGTCAAAACCTTGGCAGACAGTGTTCTCTTCTTCCAAACATGTGACAAGGTCGGGATCAGTTCTGCGACCTCGAGCAGTGAAACAAAAACTCCACGCAACTGTCACGCTGCTGTTTCAATCCCTCGAAATCATCCGAACAAATTTCAAATCGGAGGAAGCACCATGAAACTTCGTTCTGCCCTGGCTGGCGCTGCGCTGGCGATAACTGCCGCTGTCGCGGCCCACGCTGAAACCTGGAAACTGGCTGTCACCGATGTTGAGGGCATGGAACGCCTTCAGCTGGAATGGGGTCCTTTCAAAGAGGCGCTTGAAGCCGCCACCGGCGACACATTCGAATTTTTTGCCGTGAATTCGCGCACCGCCGCGGCAGAGGCTCTGCGCGGCGAGACGGTCGATTTTGTTGTATCCGGACCTGCAGAATATGTCGTCATCAACAAACTGACCAACGCCACGCCGATCATCGGCCTGGGGCGTCCGGACTATCATTGCGCCATCGTTGTGCGCGCAGATAGTGGCATCAACACTGTTGCGGACCTGAAAGGCAAGAAGGTTGCCTTTGGTGACATCGGCTCAACTTCCAACATGCTGTGCCCGATGCAGGTTCTGGCGGATTATGGCCTCGACCCGGTCAACGACATCGAGAAGACCCACACCAGCCGCAACATCGCGCATGAAGCGCTGAAGAATGGTGATGTGGATGCGCTTGGCTCCAACGCGGGCAGCTGGCTGAATGTGCGCAACAAAGAAACCGATCTGCCCTATGGGTTTTTCAAGATGATCGCGCGCTCGGGCGATCTGCCGAACGACATGATTATGGTCGGTGCCCATGTGCCTCAAGAGGCCGCAATGAATGTGCGCGATGCGATCTTGGCCAACAAGGACAGCATCATCGCGGGTATTACGGCCCATGAGGAGAACGACAAATACGTGGGCATGGACCTCGTCTCGATCGAAGACAGTGCATACGACTACGTCCGCTCGATGTATTCGAATGCAGGCTACCCACAGTTCGATAACTTTATCGGTGACTGATTTGATCGTCGAAACGCTGGTCGCGCCAGCGCGGTCGGATCAGACCGGGGCAGAAGTATTTGCCCCAGTTTTGCCTGTTGATTTGCGTGTGACCAGGCTGGCAAAGAGCTTTTCCGGAACGCCGATTTTCAAGGATGTCTCTTTTGGTCTGTCTCGTGGTGAAGCTGTCGCAATTGTGGGCGCGAACGGGACCGGAAAGTCGACGCTGCTGCGCTGTCTGATGGGGTTGATCCCCGCAGATGCCGGGTCGATAGATGTACTGGGCGCAGATGTACGGAGCGCTTCAAGCGCTGGCTTGCGCGCCATGCGCGCGCAGATGGGACTTGTGAGTCAAAAACACAATCTGGTGCCACGCCTGTCCGTTCTTTCGAACGTGGTGCAGGGGCTGCTCGGCCAAAAGCCAGGCATACGTCACTGGAGCCAAAGCTTTGCCCCTGCCACATCGCGTGAGGTGGCCATGACTGCGCTCGAAAAAGTGGGATTGGCGCATTTGGCAAACCGCCGGGCGGATCGCCTGTCGGGTGGACAATCGCAGCGCGTCGCCATTGCCCGTGCGCTGGTTGGTCAGCCCAAAATCCTGATTGCGGACGAGCCGACAGCCTCGCTGGATCCGGCCGCGGGCGAAGATGTCATGGATCTGTTCTTTGACCTGGCCCGCCAAGAGGGTGTGACGGTTATATTCATCTCGCACAACATCGACCATGCTCTTCATTACGGCGACCGCGTGCTGGGGTTGGCTGATGGGGGCATGCCGCTGGATGCACGGGCCGAAAGTCTGAGCGCTGCAGAATTGCGAGGGCTCTATGACTGACGCAACTTTTCCCGCCCGCTATGAGCGCCCCTCGGCGCTGGCGTTTCTAGGCTATGCCGCCGCGATTTTGATCATCTTGTGTTCCTTTGCAGGCGCCGGCTTTTCCGTCGACAAGGTGCTTTCCTCGCCGCCACGTTTTGCGGACTTCATAGACCGTGCCTTCCCACCCAACCTGGAACCTCAGGTGCTGGCACGGCTCAGCTGGAAAATGCTTGAGACCTTGCAAATTGCACTCGCTGGCGCGGTGATCGGGATCATCCTGTCAGTTCCGGTCGCTCTTTTGGCGGCGCGCGGGCTGATTGCTCCGACCTGGATCAATCAGATCGTGCGTACAGGGCTAGGTTTCATCCGGGCGGTGCCGGATATCGCCTGGGCGCTGGTCTTTGTGGTCGCTGTGGGTCTGGGTCCCTTTGCGGGTATGCTCGCCATTGCCATCGACACGATCGGTTTCTGCGGTAGGTTCTTTGCGGATGATATGGAAGCCGCAGACAAAGGCCCTTCGGAAAGCCTGACAGCCACCGGCGCGCGAAAGCTGGACGTGGTCGCCTGCACCACGATCCCGGCAGCGATGCCTGCTTTCATCTCAACCTCGCTTTTCGCGACGGAAAAAGCGGTGCGATCGTCAACCATCTTGGGCCTTGTGGGGGCCGGTGGCATCGGGATCGAGCTGAAAGTTGGATTTGACCTCTTTGACTACCCGACTGCCATGACTGTCATCCTGATGATCGCCGTTGTGGTCATCTCAATCGAATACCTTTCGGGCTGGGCCCGGACAAAGATCATCGGAGAACAACGTTGAACGTCATTACCAAGACCGACACCGCGGACCAGCATTGGAGCAAGATCTGGGATGAGATCGAAGAAGGCTCAAAATGGTTGACGCCCGAGCCGGATGTCAAACGCTGGGCAGAGGGCTTGGCACCAAGCACCGCCATCCTTGACCTCGGAGCTGGAGTAGGCCGTCATGCCTTGGCCCTGCAAGCCGCTGGTTTCGAAGTAACGGCGCTAGACGCCGCCCCCGAGGGCTTGGCCGAAATCGAAAAGGCGGGTACCGGTGTAAAGACCCAACTGGGGCGCATGGATGACCTGCCGTTCGAGGATGCCGCGTTCGATCACTTGCTTAGCTGGAATGTGATTTATCACGGCGACGAGACCGTCCTGCTGAACACCATCCGCGAGGTGCGTCGGGTGCTCAAGCCGGGCGGAACCTTCATGCTGACGATGCTGTCAAAACGCCGCCTTTGGATCGACCGCGAAAAGCTGAATGGCCCTCGTGAAATATCTCGCAACACCTGGGTGTTTGACGAAGACGGATCGGACAAGCGCCACCCTCACTACTATTGCGGCGCTGTGGAAATGCTGGCCCTCTTCCAGGGGTTCGAGGTGATGTGGATGGAGGACCGTGAGCATGAAAAGCCCGGGTCCTGGCACTGGCACCTCATTCTGGAGCGGCAGGCATGATCCAGACTTTCGTGGGGGCGGAGGTTTACCTGCCGAATGAGATTGCGGAAACTACCGTCACGATGGACGGCGGAACCATCGTCGAAATTGGTGGCCCGGTGCAGGGTCTGGAAATCGACGCGCGCGGAAAGATCCTCGCGCCTGCACTGATCGATGTGCACGGCGATGCGTTTGAGCGCCAGGTGATGCCCCGTCCAGGCGTGTTCTTCCCACTGGAAACGGCGGTGCTGGAGACGGACCGTCAACTTGCCGCAAATGGTATTGCAACGACCTATCATTCTATCACGCTGAGTTACGAGCCCGGTCTGCGGAGTGTCGAGCGCGGACGCGCGATCATACAGGCCATTCTTGATCTTGCCCCGCGTCTTACTATCGAAAACCGGTTTCAACTGCGTTGGGAGACGTTCGCCTTTGAAGCATTGGAAACGCTGGACTGGGCGATGGACGCGCCCTTAAAGCCCTCGCTTGCATTCAATGACCATCTGTCCATGGCGATGCGGGCGGAAGGTGTTTTGATGCAAGACCGCTTGTTCGAACACAACTCGGACTTCGCCACGATGAATGTCGAGGACACAGCGCTTTTTGCAAAACGCTATCACAAACACACCGAGCGCTCTGGGCTTGACTACGAGGATCACAAAAAGCTTGTTCACAAGGTCTGGAACCGCAGGCCCGAGGTTGTCGCGACACTGAAAGAGGTGGCGAATAAGGCGCGTGAAAAGAGAATTCCCATGCTCAGCCATGACGACACGCAAGCCGAAACCCGCAAGTTTTACAATGAAATTGGGGCAACGACATCTGAGTTTCCAATGACAATGGCCCCGGTCGAGCAAGCCCGGGCCGATGGTGATCTGATCATCTTCGGATCACCCAACGCGGTGCGCGGCGGCAGCCATATCGGATCGCTTGGCGCGGGTGATATGGTCGAGGCTGGCCTCTGCGATGCGCTTGCGTCTGACTATTATTACCCTGCGATGTTGGCTGCTATCGACCGGCTTGACCAGGAAAAGCGGGCAGACCGCCTGTCGCTTTGGTCGCTGGTCTCATCAGGGCCGGCGCGCGCTATGCGCCTGCACGACCGGGGCGAGGTTGCAGTCGGCAAGCGCGCCGATCTGGTGTTGGTGGACTGGCCCGAGAGCCAAACGCCTGCTATACAAGGCACTTGGGTCGCTGGCCGCGGCGCTTATCGCGGATTACCGCTCGCTGCATGACATGGAACCGAGACTACATGCCCGCAATTGGTCTTGGGGTCACCCAGATCATGGGCTACGGAACACTCATGTACGCCTATGCGGTGCTTTTGCCGCATATGGCCACTGATCTTGGACTGAGCCTGAGCCAAATCTTTGGTGTTCTTTCAGCCGGGCTTCTGTTTGGCGGGTTGGTCTCGCCGCTGTCAGGGTACCTGACGGACCGCTTTGGCGGTCGCTGGGTCATGATTGGCGGATCGGTCGTGGCTGGACTGGCGTTGATCGCGATGAGCCAAGTCACCACATGGCGGCAGCTTTTTGTCACGATCCTTTTGGCCGAAGGCGCCGGCATGTTTGTGCTTTACAACGTCGCCTTTGCCGCTGTGGCGCGCCTTGATCTGAGCGTGCCTGCACAGCGCTCGATCTCGATCATCACTCTTTTTGGCGGAGTCGCCTCGACGATCTTCTGGCCTATGACACTGGCGCTGTTCAATGCCTACGGCTGGCAAACAACCTGGGTGATCCTTGGGTTGGCCTATCTGATCGTATCTCTGCCGATCCATTCGGTTGTTCTACGGGGTTCGGAACGGGACACGGTGATGGCAAAGCAGGCGCATGGCGGCGATTGGCCCGAGTTGCAGGGCGAGGCGCGCAAGCGCGGGATGCTCTGGATGGTGATTTCTTTCATCTTCTCGGGCTACCTGATGGGGGCCGTGATGACGCTTTGGGTCACCAATGTGCAGGACCTTGGCCATACCGCCGCTATGGCCGCCTTCGCCGGTGCCGTCATAGGCCCGTTCAAGACGGTCGGGCGATTTTTCGAAATGCTGATCACCCGCAATATGCACCCGCTGGGCACCTATCTTCTCGCGCTGTCGCTCCAGTTTGGCGGATTCGCCGTACTCTTGTCAGGTGGCTTCACCGTACCCGGTATCCTGATCGCTGCGGCCATCTATGGCATGGGCGACGGGATCAAGACGATCGTGCGCGGCACGCTACCGCTCGCGCTCTTTGGGCATAAGGGTTACGGAGCGCGGCTTGGCTGGATTGCCTCTGTGTCCATGGCCGTCAACGCAACCGCGCCGTTCGTCTTTGCGTGGCTGACACAAGTCTATGGCGGCTGGTGGAGCTTTGCAGTCATGGCGATCTGCGTGGCCGTTGCATTCCTCGCTTATCTCAAGATCGAAGACCCAAGGAGAGCCCCAGCCTATGACTCCGCTTAAGATTGGCGCCTGCCTTGCGCCGCATGAAATTGCTGACCATCGTGCGTGGCTCCTTGACGATGCACGCGATATCGAGTTGCAAGGGTTCAGCACACATAAGGACCTGACGAGTGAGTTCGACGACCGCATCAGCGCTGCGAAAGAGGCCTTGGACGGATTCGAGGGGCGTCTGGGGATGCACGGGCCCTATGAAGGTCTTGACATGGACAACAAGGACCCCGAGCTGCGTCCACTAATCGCCACGCGTTATCTGAAAGCGCTGGAAGCGGCGGAACGGGTCGGCGCACAGCAGATGGTGCTACACTCGCCGTTTAACCGTTGGTACGCATGGAACCGGCTCAACAAGCCGAACTACTGGGAGACCAAGCTCGTGCGTATCCACGATGTGATGATGCCAGTCGTCAAAGCGGCGGAGACGGCAGGGATCACATTGGTGATCGAGAATATTCTGGATGTCGATCCGGCCAGCCGCCGCGCTATGGTCGACAGCTTTGACAGCGACGCCATGGCGCTGTCGATCGACACGGGCCATGCGCATCTTGCGCGCCGCATGTCGAGCGCCCCGCCAGTGGACTATTTTGTGCGCGATGCGGGCGATCAGCTGCGCCATGTGCATTTGCAAGACCTCGACGGGCACGCCGACCGGCACTGGGCACCGGGCGAAGGTGAGATCCATTGGCCCGAAGTCTTCCGCGCCCTTTCTGAATGCACATCGGAGCCGCATCTGGTGCTGGAGCTTCGTCGCAAATCAGACATCCCTCAGGGATTTGCCTATCTAAAAAGCCTCGGCCTAGTGGAGTGAACGCGACCTTCAAACGACAGGTCGATTCGCGACGCATCTGCTCGGATTCCAATCGATCCGATTGGGTTTAGCTCCGAAAAACTAAGCAAAAATTTGCATCAACGATCTGGCGTTGGCATGCGGCCTGTACTCGGTTAACCTTCGTTAATCTGTTACAAAGCTGCTCACCATGACCACCACGCACTACATTGCCGAGACTGACGACAGAAACGCTATTGTTGCCATCTGGTTCAAGCCGTGCGGTCGAAGGTCAGCCAGGTTGTTTGACTTCGACAAAGATAGGTTCGACGCGAACGAGCCATCTGAATTCTCTGGGGCCCCTGAAACAGAAATTACCCGATGGCTGCTTGCGCGATCAAAACCGTTCTCAGGGTAACAACACCCTGCTCAGCCAATTTTTGTTCCTTGGCTCCACACCCCGCGCATAAGGGGTGCGGCTTGGGTTTGGCGAACCCGAAGTACATCGCCCCGCAACCCGACTTGTAGACCCCCGCGATCGTCAAGGTGCGCTGTCTGGTGATTGCCGTGGTCCAAAACGTCTAATGGAGTGGCAGGTGAATGCGAAACAGCAATTCCTCGCCGCCTCCATGCATTGGCGCTTTGTCACGGCGTTTAACTAGTTGTCCGCCGTTCTTTTCGATCACGCGGATCGAGGCCGTGTTTCCTGGGTCCATCGTAAGGTCGGCCAAGGTCAAGCCTGTGCGCCTCGCCTCGGGCAAAAGCGCGCCCAGAGCTGCTGTTGCCAGACCCTCGCGCCTGCGCAATGGCACAACCGCATAGCCGATATGTCCAAGACAAGTCGGTGGCAGGGTATTGGTCCCATGCTGCCATCTCAGCTCGATACTACCGCAAAAGCCGTCGTGCCAAATCCAACGACGGAAGCTGGGCAGCCGTTTGACGAAACTACCATCCGGCAATTCAATGTCTGAACCGATGCCTGCTGGGTTGTGCAACCGATCGAGCAATGCTGTGGGATAGTTGGCGATTGCCTGAAGCTCCTCTCCTGCCGCTTCGGGCCGCGTGGTCCGCGGTGACCATCCGGTTTCAAGTGCCGCGCGATACGCGTCCAAATATTTTCGAGCGGGATTAACAAGCTGCATTTAAGCTAACGGTATTTCTCGATGAAAGCGTCAATGTCCAGCGCGCGAATATCGGGCAAAGCGGCCTTGTAGGTGTCATAGCTCCAGTCCCACACGGCGATTTCTTGCAGAGCCTCGGCCCGTGCTTCGGTAAAACGGCGCTTCATGAGACGGGCAGGCACACCGCCGACAACGGTGTAAGGGGCAACATCCTTGGTCACGACCGCCCCCGCACCGATCACGGCACCCGTGCCGATGGTCACGCCTGCTGTTACGGTCACGCCATGCCCTATCCACACGTCATGTCCAATCGTCACCCAATCGGACTTGCGCCATTCGAAGAAGTCATAGTCGTCGACCCCAAGCCCATAAGCTTCGGATCGATAGATCGAATGGTGCTGCACAGCGCGCCAGGTCGGGTGATTGCCGGGATTGATGCGGGTCGAATTGGCAATCGAGCACATCTTGCCGATCGTCGTCCAAACCACGTGGCAATCCTTGGTGATATACGACCAGTCGCCCATGGAGCCCTGCTTGAGCACCGTGCCGTTGCCGACCTCGGTCCACATGCCAAGCTCGAAATCATCAACAATTGCACCCTCGTGGATCGTGGGGACCTCAGAGAGCGCGTTCTTGGAACCGGCTCCGGCCATCAGTGCGCGGCTTCCCATTTGCCGATCACACGAGTGCGGATCAGGCCGGAGAGATAATCGACGATGTAGACCATAGCGATGATCAGGAAGATGATCGTCCAGACCTGATCCCAGAACAGTCCAGCGATACGGTCCGACAGCATGAAGCCAATACCCCCTGCGCCGACGATGCCCAGGATGGTCGAAGAGCGGACATTGGATTCAAAGTTGTAGAGGATGATCGCCATGTGAACAGGCACAACCTGCGGCATGATCCCGTAAAGGATCGATTGGAACCGCGATCCGCCCGAAGCGACCACGCCCTCGACGGGGCGTTTGGACGTGTTCTCCAGCGCTTCAGAGAAGAGTTTACCAAACGTCCCGATTTCAGAGACCGCGATGGCAAGAATGCCTGCCAAGGGACCTAAACCAAATGCTCGGATAAAGATCAGTGCAAGGATCAGGGTCTCGAACGCGCGGATGATGTCATAGCCGCGCCGTGCAGAGTGGCGCAGCCAGAAAATCCGGTTGATGTTCTTGGCCCCAAGAAAGGAAATCGGAAAGGCGATAATCAGCCCAAGCACCGTTCCGAGAAACGCCATGGCCACCGTTTCGCCAAGGGCGGTGAATACCTCGACCCATTCCGGCCAGGTCTCCCAGAAATGGGGCGGGAACATGAAAGTGACGACCGTTCCGAAGCGCTGAATTCCGACCCAGATCCGCTCTGGCGAGAAGTTGAAATCGTAGAGGCACCAGGCAAAGAGCCCTATGAAAAGCGCCCAAAGGCCGATCTTGCGCGCGCGCACGGCGGGTGTGTCGCGAAATGCTTGCGGCTGCTTGTCCATCCAGTCTTTGATTTGAGCGTCGGTTGGGGTCATGTCGCTGGCCCTTTCTCAAGTCCGATAACCTTGTGGCGCAGCTTCTCTGATCCGTAATCAATGACCATGACGGTTACAAAGATAATGAGGAACAGGGCCGACAGGTCGGTGTATTCCTGCAAGGACAACGCCTCGCGGAATTCTTGACCAAGCCCGCCTGCGCCAACGTAGCCTATAATAGACGATGCCCGCACGTTGATCTCGAACCGCAGCAGTGTGTAGCTGATAATGTTGGGCATGACCTGCGGCACAGCACCATAGCGGATCTGGTCAAACCATGTACCGCCTGCGGCCTTCACGCCTTCCAGCGGTCGCATGTCAATGTTCTCGTTCACTTCGGAATATAGCTTGCCCAAGGCTCCGGCTGTGTGAAGCCCGATGGCCAACACGCCCGCCATGGGCCCCACCGAAAAGCAGAAAACAAAGATCAGCGCCCAGACCAGCTCGGGTACGGTGCGCGCAATCTCAAGATAGCGGCGGCTGAACCAGAGCACCCATTTGTTGGGGGCAAGGTTGCGCGACGCAGGAAAGGACATCACAAACCCACCAAAGACGCCAAGCGCCGTTGCCATGAAGGCAATCAGGACTGTCTCAATCAACAGGTTCAACCAGACTTTCCAGCGCCAGAACCATTCGGCGAGATCAGCGCCAAAGCTATCCCACCGCAAAACGGGAAGCGTCTTTTCAATGAACTCTCCAAGGCGCGGCAGACCTGCTGGAATGATCCAACGCCATTCCCGGGAGCCATCGACATTGGTCACCTGCGTGACTTTGAAGAAATCGCCAAGCCAGGCCGAGAACGCAAAAAACGCAAAAAAGAGAACGCTGGCGATGAACCAGCCAAGCTTGGCCCGCCGCCTTTGGGCGGCATAGTCCAATTCGACTTGGTCCATGGGACGCAAAGGCGTCACATCAGCAGCAGCGGTCATTCCTGGTATCCCAAAAAGAATGGACCCCTACCATATTGGCGGGGGTCCACGACTATGAACTTATGAGCGGCGCTGCTTTTTCAGCCAGGCGCGCATGTCCACGATCCACTGATAACGCTCGTGGTTGGCCGGCTGCCAGCCGACCTGCGGGTTCGGAGTGCCTTCAACCTCGCCAATCATGGCCGTGAAAGCTTCTGGGTCTTTTTTGGCCACGTCGATGACCAGCTGCTGCATGGTGTCTTTCAGACCCTGCGGCAGGTTCTTGCGAGCCGTAAACGGGCCAGAGGTGATCTCGGGGCTTTCCCAGATCGGGCAGATCTCACCTTCGGAGATCATCCCTTTTTCGATCATACGCTGCCAGCGGCCATCAGTGGCATTATTCTGCCAGGTCGCTGCGGCATCGAATGTGCCTTGCGCGACACCTGCAACACCAGCCTCATGTGAGCCAGAGAATGGGATCGCGGAGAAGAAAGTCTTCGGGTCAACTTCCTTGGCGATGTTGAAATAGGGTACGGCATAACCTGAGGTCGAGTCTGGGTCAGCGAATGCCAGAACCTTGCCTTCAAGTTCTTTCAACGAGGTGTACCCGTCTTCGCAGCGCGTCACAACGACAGAGAAGTAGCCCGAAGAGCCGTCTTTGCGGATACGGGTAACCAGCGGCTCAACCGCACCATCGGTACCGGTATAAGCGGCGGCATATGACGACGAACCAAGGAAGGCAAATTCGATCTGATCCGCGCCAAGCGCCTGGATCACACCGTCGTAGGCACCGGCGGTGAAGATTTCGACTTCGACACCCAGTTCGCGCTCGAGATACTCTTCGAACGGTGTGTATCGTGCGATCCGGTCTTTTTCGTTCTCACCCGACAGGATGCCGAACTTTATGACTTGGTAGTCTTCTTTCCAGTCTTCTGCGACGGCAGACGTGGCAAGCACGGCGGCCACTGCAGTTGTGATAAGGTACTTCATGGTCAGGTCCCCCTGGTTTGGTTTGGCGATTGGATTTCGGTGTCAGGCTGGCAGAGCCACGGACTGGGTGGACGTCACCGCCTCGTTGAATTCTCTCAGGCCTTCGAGGCCATAGATGTCACGCACCACATCATCGGTCAGTTGCGCGGCAATCCCGTCAAAAAAGACGCGGCCATTGCGCATCGCAATGATCCTGTCGCAATAGGCCCGCGCGGTGTCGAGCGTGTGTAGGTTCACAAGGACGGTAAGGCCGTCCTCTTGATTGATCTGGCGCAGGCCATCCATCACAAGGGTCGCGTTGGCCGGATCGAGCGAGGCGATTGGTTCATCGGCCAGCATAATCTTTGGCTGCTGCACCAATGCTTTGGCAATTGCGACGCGCTGTTGTTGGCCCCCTGACAGCGTGCCTGCGCGTTGCAGTGCTTGTGGCACCAGATCCAGCCGGTCCAGCGCTTGCAGGGCCATCGCCCGCTCGGCATCGGTGAACTGCATGGCCATGGAACTAAAAAAGCCGTGCTCGGCCAAGCGCCCGATCAGCACGTTGGTCAACACATCAAGACGGTCCACAAGGTTGAACTGCTGAAAGATCATTGCGCAGTCGCGACGCCAATTGCGCAACGCTTTGCCGCGCAGGCTTGTTACGTCAGTGCCTCCAAACGAAATCGACCCCATAGTGGGGTCGATAAGGCGGTTGATCAACCGAAGCATTGTGGACTTGCCCGCACCTGAGCGTCCTATAACGCCGACAAACTGACCGGGTTCGATTGTTAGTTTGACGTCATCGACAGCGCGTGTTTCGTCAAAGAGTTTGGAGACACCGGTAAGGGTTAAGGCAGCGGGAGCAGACATTGCGATTCATCCGAATGAATTACATCGCGACTGTGATCGGCTTCTGTAACGCCAAAGAGTCCGTTTTATAAAAATTTGGTTACACGACGGCGGCGACTGCTGGCTGTTCGGCAGTTTCTGGCCCCGATCCGTTGGAAAAGATGATTTTTCCTGCGCCAAAGGTCTGGACAACGCGGTCAGCGGCATCGACCACCGCCAAATCGGCGCGTTTCCCGGTCGCGATCTCGCCCCGGTCGTTCAGCCCGAGTGCCTTGGCAGGGTTCTTTGACGCGAGGCGCACGGCACCCACGAGACCATCCATGTCTGTTTCGGACAAGGCGCGAATGGCGGGCAATATCGCCGCCGGGTGATAATCCGCCGCGAGAATGTGCAGCAATCCAGCCGCATGGGCCTCGCGGGCCGAAAGGTTGCCCGAGTAGCTTTGCCCGCGCATCGCATTTGGCGCGCCCATGGCAATCATCAGCCCACGCTCCTTAGCGAGCTGTGCTGCCTCCATCGTTACGGGAAACTCGCTGATGACGGCGCCGATATCCGCCATCAAATTGGCCTTTTGCACGGTGTCGTCATCATGGCTGGCCATTGCAACGCCATATGCCTTGCAGAGCCGTGAAACGTTGTGAAGGTTCTCCAATAGCTGTTCTACGGGCACGGCATTGTCCATGCGGGTCTGGATTTCGGCGCAGGCTTCATCTTCGCTCTTGCCACCTCGCATCCGGTAGGAAATCAGCTTTTCGATGTTGCGATACTGGCCTTGTCCCGGGGTATGATCCATGACGGACACCAGATCGACAGCGCCAGCGACCAGCAAATCTTCGAGGGCAGCGATGGCATCGGTATAGGTCATGTCAAAACGCGCATGGATGCGGTGATCGACCCGCAAAGCCTGAATGTTATCTTTGAGAGCGCGAATGATGGCGCTTGTGTGCTCAAATGACCGCCGCTCTCCGTCTATTGCACTGCGCGAGAAGGACACGCCCGCATAGGCCGTCGTCACCCCGGCGGCGGCAAGGCGCACATCGAGGTGACCGACCGCGACCTCCATGGGGAAATCGACCTTCGGGCGGGGCTCCAATTCAAGCTCGATCATGTCGCCGTGCATGTCGATAAAGCCAGGGAAGACGGTGAATCCTGATGGCTGGCCTACGCTCTCAGTGATCTCGGCGATCACACCGTTTTCGATCCGCAGGGCACCGTTTTCGATGATCCGGTCCGCGAGGATGATTTTTGCGTCAGAGAACCACATCGTCACGTCCCCCGGTTTGCGTGTATTCAGGCGTCAGGTCGACGATCCGATCAATCAGGTGCAGCACATCATCGGGATGGTGGAACACACCAATCATCGCCGTGCCCTGATCTTTCAATTCTTGCAGCCGGGCCACCAGCGCAGCGCGCGCGTTGGCGTCAAGCGAGGCAGTCGGTTCATCCAGCATCAACAGCTTTTGCGGCAGGATGAGCGCTCGGGCGAGGTTCACTTTTTGCTGTTCGCCGCCGGAAAAGGTTGTGGGATAGGCGGCCCAAAGGTCCGGTTTGACGCCAAATCTTTCAAGCGCGGTGCGTGCGGCATCCAAAGCGGCAGCCGGGTCCCAGCCAGCGAGGCGCAAAGGTTCGGTCACGATGGCCTCGGCACTCACGCGCGGGCGCGCTGTCAGGAATTGGGTGACAAAACTGATCTCTGTGCGCCGCAGATGCGCGACATCCACGTCCGCCGCCCGGGCAAGGTCGATCAAGCCATGGCTGGAATGGAAACGAATTTCCCCGGCCAGCGGCAAGTAAGACCGGTAAAGCGTGCGGAGCAGCGTGGATTTCCCCGCGCCATTGGCCCCTTTGAGCAGTACAAATTCGCCTGCCGCGACGCTAAAGGAGATGTCCTTGAACGCGGCGATGTCCTTTTCGAGATGATGCAGCGAGAACCCTTTGGTAAGGCCGTCGATTTCCAGAACCTGTGTCATAGTTTCGCGTGCACCAGTTGTTGTGTGTATGGATGCTGCGGATCCTGGAAAATCTGATCCGCAAGCCCGGTTTCGACCACTGCGCCGCGCCGCATCACCATGACGCGGTCCGCCAGAGTGCGGATGACGCCAAGGTCATGGCTGACGATTACCATGGTGATCTGTCGGTCCTGCTGAAGCCGCTTGAGCGTGTCGAGCACAAGGGCTTGCACGCTGACGTCCAAGCCGGTCGTTGGCTCGTCCAAAAGCAAAAGCGCCGGTTCAAGCGCGATGGCTTTGGCCAGTTGCACCCGCTGTTGCATGCCGCCCGAGAGTTCAATCGGCGGCGCGTCAAGGCGATCCAGTGGAAACTCGGAGGCATCCAGGGCTTCAGTCGCCGCCTGCCGCAGGGTCGCAAAGCTGCGTTCCCCCGCGACCAAAAGCCGTTCAGCGACGTTGCCCGAGGATGAATGTTTCATCAATAGGCCCAGATGGGGGTTCTGATAGACGATCCCGATCTTGGTCGCGCAAAGCATTCGACGTGCAAAACGGTCCAGTTCAAAAAGATTGCCAGACACATCCGGCAGATCGAGCGTGTAACTTCCCGCCTCCGGGATCTCTTCAAGGTTCATCATCCGCAGAAGCGTCGATTTCCCCGATCCGCTTTCACCGACAATACCCAGCACCTCGCCTGGATAGGCATGGGCCGAGACATTGCGCACGGCCTGTACGGATCCGTAGGATTTGGAAACGCCATGCACCTCTAGCAGCGGGCGGGTCTCAACGATGCGTGGGGCGTTGAGGGTCAAGGTCATTGCGGCATCTCCCCGTCTTTGTACCAAGTCTCGCCCCGGCTTTCGCCGATACCATCGCGCGCGCGAATGGTTTTTACACCCCATTCGCTGTCCGAAACCTCAAACGCGGAACTGCCGTCGTCCTGAGGGACTTCGTTCATGAAAAAGCCCTTTGTGCCGGACCGAGTACAGGTCAGGTGGCCATGCTCTTCGACCTTGTAAGGCACGTCCGAGAACACCAAAGGCTCAACCCGCGTGTAGGGCGGGACTGCGAAGATGCGCTTTTCCCGGCCTGCAGACAGGATTGTCAGATGCTCGGCCATATGCAGTTTGGGGACATCCCAACGCGGAATGGGTGAGGGCGTCATGACATGGCGGCCATGCACCAGGCTGGGATAGCTGGCCCCCTGCATGACCCGCCCCGAGCGCACAATCTGCTCGTAAAGCTGCAGCCACATGCGCCCATAGTCGGCATCCGCATGCATCTGGCGTGCGATGGACATATTCGGCTGAACAGGCCGCAACGGCTCTGGGTTCGGAACCTGTAACACCAAGACCTGATCTTCGCGCAAAACCTCTTCGGGGATGCGGTGACGGGATTGGATCAGATCCGCTTCCAGCGTGTCCATCGTAGTAGGTGTCCCTGCGACCCGCGCGATAAACCGCCGGATCGACGCCGCGTTCACACTGTCGTCTGCGCCTTGATCAATGACTTTCACGCGTGTCTGGGGGTTCACCAGCGTCAGCGAGACCTGAAGCCCGCCCGTGCCCCACCCGCGCGCCATCGGCACTTCGCGGCTGGCATAGGGCATCTGGCACCCCGGCACGGCGACGGATTTCAGCATCTTGCGGCGCAGCTCGCGCTTCGCTGAGCCGTCAAGGAAGCCATAGCTCATCGCTTCCCAAGGTTTCGTCAGGGTAGACAGGCTCATTCTGCGGGCTCCCGTGCTTTGGCTGCTTTCTTGGCCTTCGCATCGCGCATCGCATCCAGAGAAGACTGGAAGGTCACGTAATGCGGCAGCTTAAAGTGAATGCAGAAGCCCGAGCTTTCGACGCCTTCTGTGTGATAGAGGAAGAATTCCTCTTCGGTCGCCGAACCTTTTTCCGCACTAGGGCTATTGAGGTCGAGCGTGGCCGCCGCGATGCATTTCACTTCGTTCCAGCCAAAGGTGGCGGCAAAGCCGATCCCCAGTTTTTCGCCCTTTTTGTCGACAACTTCGGCCTGAGACACCTTGACCCGGCCAGCAGAAAATTGACGTCCATCTGGATGGGTGACGGCAATCTCGGCTTCGGCCAAACGCAATTCGTTCACCGTCGGGTGCGCCTGCCCGTAGCCCCGCATGGCAGCATAACCGAGCGCAAGAACACCGCCGGTTTCGGCCCGTGCGAGGCTTTGCAACGTGTGCGCGCGTTTGGATGGGAAGAGCAGCGGCTCGCGCGTGAGGTCAGGAATATCGTTGCCCTTGGTCGGATCCTCCGCCGGGGAATCCAGCAGATCGTTTTCAGCCTGCCAGGCGCTGACGCTTGGCTGATAGGCGGGCGAAGGATTGGTCGCAGGCTCAACGGGATCAGGCGCATAAGACACGCCCTGCAACACATCGGTTGCAAGAATGCGGTGTGCATAGTCCAGGGTTGGCCCCAGAACCTGCCCGCCGGGAATGTCCTTGAAAGCGGCCGAGATACGCCGATGGGTGAACAAGCTGTCTTGCTCAATCGGTTCCGCCACCTGCAATCGCGGCTGTGTGGTCCGCCAGGCGCGTAGCAGCAGAACTGCCTCGTAAAGCTCTCCACCAGTTTGGGCCAAAGCAAGCGCGGCAAGGTCTTCGTCATAAAGCGAGGCCTCGCCCATGACCCTATCGATCAGATAGGGCAGGCCTTTCTTGACCTCTTCGACGCGTTCTCGGTCAAAAGACCCCATTTCTTCACGAAAGAGCCGCTCCGATTGCTCGATGGCCCGTTCGCCACCGCGTGTTGCGACATAGGCCATTATATCTCCTCAATAGTCGTGGAACGCGGCACGCCGACAACGCGGGCACCGTCGACAAAGAACAGGTCGAACCCCATCGGGTATCTCAGACGTGCGGCGCGCGCTTTCCAAAAACCGTCTGGCAGGCCGTCAAGCTGCGGAGTCACAACTCCATCAACGCCAGGTCCCACCAGCCCTATCGCAGGCCCCGACCCGATGCTGGCGCGGATGATCACGGTTGCCCCGTCATCGGGGTAATAGTCGCTGCCGATGGCAATGTCGGCGAGGGAATCCGAGGTTGTCATTGCCCCAAGAAAGACGTGATCAGCCTTGCCGATGTCAGCCAGTTCGGCGCCCGTACGCATAATCTCGGGCATAAGGAGTGGGTCTGCCGAGTAGACCAGACATTCCCTGTCCAAGAGAGCCGTGATGATCGACCCCTCACCTGGCTCTGGCAAGTCACGTGGCAATCCTGGACGGCTCAAAGCCCACAGCAAAGCGTCAAAAGCTATGTTATCGCGAGTCTCGGCCAGGCTTGGCGCCGGTGGGGCAAGCATCAGAACGTCTCCATGTTCACGCGGGTGGCTTCAATGCGGCGCAGCACGTCATCGTCTGCCTTTTGCAGGGCTTCGGCCTGAGCCGAACAAAACGCCTTGCAATCTGCGCTGCGCACATCCGTCGCCATCGCAAGATCAACCAGCGCCATCGCCATCGAGGCCTCAAGATCATGCCCGCGCCGCATCCCGTAACCTTGTACGTCGCCCTTGCGAATATGTGCTTCGCTCATCAGCACTTCACCAAGATGAAAGGCGACCCCTTTGGCCGTGTCGCGCATCGGAAGCATCACCAAACCGCTTTGCGACTGCAGGACCTCTATCTCGCCAAGGTCGGGGATCAGAGTTTCTGCGAAATCCTTGAGCTTTGTTGCGTCAGCGCGCGCCAGCACGCTCAGCGTGTCATCCATCCGAATGCTCCGTTGCGAAATTCACCCGCGCCGCAGACCAAATCACGCGACTGGTTGAGATCGGTGTCCCATCGGGTGTGGCGTCGATTGCAGTTACGACCAGCACGGGGACATCCGGGTGCTGTTTGAGGGTTTTGGCCTCTTCAGCCTTCGCAGAGCGCGCAAAAAGCGAGGTGTGCTGCCGCACGTAGTCGTCGACTCCGAACGACCGATAGGTTTCCGTGGTGGATCCAAGAACATCCCGACGCTCCGCAAAATCGGGGAACCTTTCGGCGCAATGGTAGGCACACCCAAAGGCCACGGGCAGGTCATTGGCCAACGTGATCCGCCGACTCTCGGTCACCCGAGCGCCAGAGCTCAACAGCAGGGCCTGCGATACGCGATAAGGCGCAGCAACGCGATTGGCAGAGATCAGCCGACTGGTCACATCTACACCCTGCGGGATAAGATTGCGCCGCAACCTGGTGCGTTTGCCAATTTGATACGTCAGCCGTGGCGCGTCGGCGACGAAAGTCCCGCGCCCTTGCTCAATGCTGATCTTTCCGTCCCGCGCGAGCGCTTCAAGCGCGCGCCGCACCGAATGCCGACCGATCTCAAACCGATCTGCGAGTTGCTTTTCTGTCGGCAATTGATCCCCTGCGGACAGTCGCCCCGAGCGAATGTCATCTGAGATTTTGTCCCGAATTATGGTCCAGTTTTCGCGCGTCATATCCGATTCATCCGAATGAATTTGGTCTACTTTGACTACGTGACAGAGGTATTACAAGCGAATGCTTTTTTGCCGGGGAAGACTTTGCCAGTATTCGCGCCTCGGGCGGCTTGAGTTTCTTTAGGTTGGCGGTCAGTCCGTCCAATTGGCCTGACTCTGTTTATTCACAAGTCATCCTGGCCGAGGCCTTAGCCGTGCGCAGATCGCCCATAACTGCTTAGTTAGCAACGGCCGTTTCTGGCCGATGATACGCCCTTTGTTCCAGGCTCTTCGTTTCGGGGTGGTTGCAGGAAGTTGAACTCTTGGCATAGTGTGCCCTCCGCTCCACCCACCAATCCCGGTCATCAGCACCGTGCTGACGGCAAAACACAACATATTTTGAACGGCCGCTTCCTTTGCGGCCGAACATTGCAACACAAGGTGCATATGCAGCAGTTTTTGCGCTGCATGCGCACGCAGCGAGAATATCAAATCCACAGGCTGGGCTCCGAGCCGGCATTAGCTGCGGATCGCACGAACGTCCGCTCCATCAAAAAACAGGCCTGGGTCATGCTTCTTTGAGGGCGAGGCATCAGCTATCAATCGACCACGCGCTCAAACTGTTCCCCCCAAAGTCACCCCGGCGAGAAAGCACAGATCGTACAGGCTGACCGCCGACGCCTCGCGCCCGCAGGTCAGGAGCTTCAGCACCTCTGGCGCAAGATAAGCCAGCCGCAACTGACGGCTCACGTGCCGTTCCGCCAAACCGACGGATTCCGCCAGCTCCTGGATGGTGCTGAACTCACCGGCTTCCATGCGCCGCCGCCAGCCCCACGCTCGGCCGATGGCCCGCAGAATGTGCGGGTCCTGTGTCTGGTCTTCGCTGGGCTGATAGTTGGCGGGCGGCAGGATCTTGGGCCGCCCATTCTTTTTGCGCACCTTCAAGGGGATCAAGATCCGGATCGTGTCGTCAGGCTTTGTCATTCTGCCGCCTCCATCCCACGCGGCGCGACCATCTCGCGGACGACCCCCGCGATGCCTTCGCGCCTGATGTCCACCGCGAGCCCTGCTGCGGTGACAGTGACGCGCCGGACGAGCACCTGGATGATCCGTGCTTGCTCGGCTGGGAACAACTGTGCCCATAGCGCGCTGAACTCATGCAGCACTGCAATGGCGTCGGCTTCCGAAACTGCACCCTTTTCTTTTTTC
>JAEPNQ010000016.1 GCA_017643305.1 Marinibacterium sp.
ATGGGTTTGAAGCGAATGGGCAGCTCGGACTGGCGTCGATCCGCGCAGCAAATACTGCTGGAACACGGGTCTTCTTGGCGTCGACAGCGGCGGTTTACGGCAACCAGACAGGATTGTTGAAGGAAGATACCCCACCGCGGCCTGTCGCAGAATACGGCCGGTCAAAAATGCAGATGGAGCGGGACGCCGCGCGTGTCGCTGCCGCATCTGGCGTGCCGCTTACCCTTATGCGAGTCGGCAAAATTGGTGGACTGGACGCCATCCTGGGCAACTGGAAGCCGGGCTTTCAGCTGGATCAGTTCCCCAACGGCACTACACCGCATCGCAGCTATATTGGGGTTTCCTCTTTGGCGCAGACACTGGCGGTTCTGATGCAAACGCCCAGCTTGCCGGGTTGTCTGAACATTGCTGAACCCGGGGCCGTCGCCATGGGTGATCTGCTGGATGCGGCCGGTCTGGGCTGGTCCCCGCGCCCCGCCTCCGATACGGCCATCGCGCGGGTTGAAATGGACGTTTCGCGCGTATCGATTGTTGCCGATACCCTGCCCAAAAATTGCGATCCGGGCCGCGTGGTGCAGGAATGGCGGGACTATTCGCAAAGGGGGGAACCCGTTTGACAATATCAAAACGTGCGTTCGACATCTGCCTGGCGTTGGTTCTATCGGTGGTCTTGCTGCCGGTGATGGCCGGTCTGATATGCTGGCTTTTGTACAAGCAGGGCGGGCCAATTTTCCATGTCGCTGAACGGATGAAAACCAGTAAAACAGCCTTTCGGCTTTAGAAGTTTCGCACAATGGACGTGGCTGAAACCGATGTGGGTGTAACCGGTGGCAACAAGACGAACCGGATCAAACCGGCCGGCCGTTGGCTGCGCAAAACCCGGTTGGATGAACTGCCGCAACTTTGGAACATTCTGCGCGGCGACATCAGTTTTGTCGGCCTCCGCCCGCCCCTGCGTGAATATGTGGAACGGTTCCCGGATCTCTATTCTGCGGTGTTACAAAATCGACCGGGTGTAACGGGTCTGGCGACTATCGTTTACCACCGGCACGAATCGGTACTTTTGGCGCGGTGTGCATCCGCGGAGGAAACAGAGGCTGTGTATGCCACCTGTTGTGTTCCGACCAAGGCTCGGCTTGACCTGATTTACCAAGAACATCAAAATCTGTGCTTTGACGTTGACCTCATTTGCCAAACGGTTGGGGGAATTTTCGCCCGGCAATAAGATTCTGACGATCTGTTTGCAGTAGCAGAAAAACCCGTTAAGTATTGCAATCAGCTTGCAGTTTTTTTGCGCAGATTGTTACGGGGTACTGTGAGGTTCTATGAAAAGAAAAGTTACGAAAGCGATTTTCCCGGTCGCGGGTTTGGGAACGCGCTTCTTGCCGGCGACAAAATCCGTGCCGAAAGAGATAATGACACTGGTCGATCGCCCGTTGATCCAGTACGCAATTGACGAAGCACGCGCAGCAGGCATCAAGGAATTCATTTTTGTCACCAGCCGTGGCAAGTCCGCTTTGGAAGACTACTTCGACCACTCACCGGTTCTGGAGCAGGAACTTCGCAAGAAGGGCAAGACCGAGCTTCTGGAAACGCTGAAAGCCACCGATATGGAATCGGGTGCAATTGCCTATATCCGCCAGCACAAGGCACTGGGCCTCGGGCATGCGGTATGGTGTGCGCGCCGTCTGATCGCGAATGAACCGTTTGCCGTGATGCTGCCGGACGATGTTATCGCTGGTGAAATGCCCTGCCTGCAGGAGATGGTGGCGGCTTACGAAGAATCCGGTGGCAACATTGTTGCTGCGATGGAGGTTCCGCCGGAAAAAACCAGTTCCTACGGCGTGCTGGATATACGCGAAGACCACGGTTCCATGGTCCGCGTTGGTGGCATGGTGGAAAAACCCAAGGCCGAAGAAGCCCCGTCGAACCTGGCCGTCATCGGGCGCTACATCCTGGAACCCACTGTGCTGCGCAACCTGAACAAGCTCAAACAGGGCGCGGGTGGGGAAATTCAGCTTACCGATGCTATCGCCGAGGACATCGCATCTGATGTACCGGTTTATGGCTACCGTTTCCGCGGCCAGAGGTTTGACTGCGGCTCCAAGGCTGGCTTCCTTCAGGCGACAGTGGCCTTCGGCCTATCCCGGCCGGAACTTCGGGAAGAGCTGGCGGGCTACCTGCATGAAATCATCCAGACCGACAAAGCGGCGCAATAATCTCTGACGGAGCCCAAATTTGGACCACGTTCTTGTCACCGGCGGCGCCGGATATATCGGTTCGCATGCGTGCAAGGCGCTGAGCCAGGCAGGATACATGCCGGTCACCTTCGACAATCTCGTCACGGGCTGGCGGGACGCTGTCAAATTTGGCCCCTTCGAACAAGGTGACCTGAGCAATCGCGCGCGGCTGGATGCGGTGTTCCAGACCTATAAACCAGTCGCAGTCATGCATTTCGCGGCACTCAGCCAGGTGGGTGAGGCAATGTCCAAGCCGGGACTCTACTGGCAGAACAACGTTTGTGGCTCGCTCAGCCTGATAGAAGCCGCCGTGGAAAACGGGTGCCTCGATTTCGTTTTCTCTTCGACTTGTGCCACCTATGGCGAACATGACAATGTCGTGCTGGATGAATCCACGCCGCAGGAACCGCTGAACGCCTACGGCGCCTGCAAACGCGCCATCGAAGATATGCTGCATAACTTCGAAGCGGCACATGGGCTTCGGTCGGTCATCTTCCGCTACTTCAACGTGGCCGGTGCCGATCCCGACGGAGAGGTGGGAGAATTTCACAAGCCCGAAACACATCTGATTCCGCTGATGCTGGATGCCATCGACGGCAAGCGTGACGCGTTGACTGTGTTTGGCACAGATTACGACACGCCGGATGGGACATGCATTCGCGACTATGTCCATGTCTGTGATCTGGTCGACGCGCATGTTCTGGGGCTAAAATGGCTGAAAGATGGGAAAGGTTCCGAAGTGTTCAACCTTGGCACTGGAAGCGGGTTTTCGGTGCGCGAGGTAATAACGCATTCGCGGTCGGTCACTAACCGCGATGTCCCGATTGTCGAAGGCCCGCGCCGCGCTGGGGACTGTACCAAGCTGGTTTCGGGCTCAGTTCGTGCCGAACGGGATTTGCAGTGGACCCCAACACGGTCAAAGCTGGAAGTCATGATCGCCGACGCCTGGAGATGGCACCAAACTGGACATTACGACAAATAGCAGGCCTCCTCCGGCCAGATTGCTGGATATCACCCGACTGATCAGCCGGGCCGGCCGGGTGCTGACTGGCGTAGACCGGGTGGAACTGGCCTATCTGCGTGCCCTGATTGCTGATGATGTCCCGCTTTATGCCATTGCTCGCACGACCCTCGGTTATATTCTGCTCGACCAAAACGGCGCGGCGGAGATCGAAGGTCGTGTTTCTGGGCGGACCGAATGGGGGCCGCGGGACATCTACACTGCGTTCGCCGCCGGCCAGCCAGAGTCGGTCAAACATGCCGAAAGTGATTTGCGGCGTTTCGCACTCAGCCGCTGCCCCTCGGGTCTGCTGAGTACCATGCTGGCGCGGCACGTGCCCCGCTCACTCACTTATCTGAACACCGGACACAGTAATATCACTGACCGCATGCTGCGTGCTGTTCGCGAGACCTTGCATGGGCGTATCGCAATCGTGCTACACGATACGATCCCCTTGGATTTTCCGGACTACCAACGAGATGGAATCCCGGGTCGATTCGAAGCCATGTTACGGCGGATACAGACCCATGCAGACCTAGTCATCTGTAATTCCAAGGCGACGGAAGACAGTTTTCACAGACATTCAGTTGCTCTGAAATCGCAGCCTGACACGGCTGTCGCCCATTTGGGCGTAGAAATCGACTTGGATGAACCGCCGGATACATTCGAACAGATAGTTCCAGAACCGCCCTATTTCATTGCCGTTGGTACGATAGAGCCGCGCAAACGTTATGATCTGTTGCTGGATGTCTGGGACGAACTGGTAGATCACGGCCCCCCACGTCTCTACGTTTGCGGGGCGCGCGGTTGGAAAAACGAAAATGTGTTTCAACGTCTGGACAAACACAATGATGGGTCCGCCATTTATGAATTGAATGAACTGGGCGACAGGGAACTATTGGCCTTGATGCAAAACGCCGTGGCACTGCTTTTTCCCAGCGACGCCGAAGGTTTTGGCCTTCCAGCAGTTGAAGCGGCGGCAATGGGGGTTCCCGTGATCTGCCAGGACTTGCCGGTATTCCGCGAAATTCTGGGCGACATACCAGTTTACGTAAAGGGATCAGACCGTTATCTATGGAAAAACATAATCGAGTGTCTGATCCATGATCAAACCCTGGGCGCCAAGACGGTAACCGAGCAGAAATTCGTCCCTCCCACCTGGGAGGAACATTTCAATATCGTCTTAAAACTGTGCTGATAGGGGTCCGACCGGATCACGGGTACTGAGTGCGAAGGAGCGGCCATTGGGCCTAATGCAGTCTTATCGCCTGCGGCTTCAGCGGAAGCGTTGGCGGTTACGCGCGTTGCGTAAGCGACGCGAACTGCGTTCCGTTGCAGATCGAACTGATCAGATTGGCAACGAAGACATCTTGGTTTTCACAACCCTGCGCAATGAACGGGTGCGCTTGCCCTATTTCCTGGACTATTACCGCGACATGCGGGTCGGCCATTTCTTCATGGTTGACAATGACGGCACAGATGGGTCGCTGGACTACCTTGTGTCTCAACCCGATGTGTCTGTTTGGCATACGCGGGCAGGCTACAAACGCGCGCGGTTTGGAGTGGATTGGCTGAACTGGCTGCAACGTAAATACGCCCATGGGCATTGGACGCTTGTGGTCGATCCCGACGAATTCCTGATTTACCCGTTCTGTGACACACGGCCGTTACGCGCCCTGACGGACTGGCTCGACGCGTCTTCGATCAAATCGTTCAGCGCAATGCTACTCGATATGTAACCTAAGGGCCGGCTGGATGAACATCCTTACGAGGAGGGCGCAAATCCGCTGGACGTCGCAGGGTGGTTTGACAGTGGGAATTACACACTCAAGAAAAACTCCCGATACGGCAACCTGTGGATTCAGGGCGGCCCGCGCAGCCGGGTGTTTTTTGCCGATGCACCCGAAAAGGCCCCCGCACTGAACAAGATACCGCTTGTACGCTGGGATAAGCGGTACACCTATGTCAGTTCCACCCACATGCTGCTGCCGCGCGGTCTGAACCAGGTGTACGATGAATGGGGTGGCGAAAAGGCATCCGGCATCCTGCTGCATGCAAAATTCCTGGACACGTTTTCCGTCAAGACGGCCGAGGAACTTTCGCGCAACCAGCACTATGCTGCGTCGCTAGAATACAAGGCTTATGCTGAAAGTCTGAAAGAAGACCCCGACCTCTGGTGCAAATGGTCGGAAAAATACATCAGCTGGCGCCAGCTGGAAATCCTCGGCCTCATGTCCAAAGGAAACTGGGCATGAGGGACTACAACGCAAGGGCGGTTTCGGTTGGTATCGTCATGCTGGTCCATACGGCTCTGAACCGTGCGGAACAGGTGGCCCGGCATTGGACAGCAGCAGGCTGTCCCGTGGTCATCCACGTGGACAAAAGTGTGCCACGCGCAACGTATCGGGCGTTTGAGAAAAAGGTGTCGGATGATCCGAACATCCTGTTCAGCAAGCGCCATAAATGTGAATGGGGCACATGAAGTATTGTCGCGGCATCCCAATCCGCGTCCGAACTGATGCTGCAGCGGTTTAAGGATGTGACCCATGTTTTGCTGGCGTCAGGATCGTGCCTGCCGCTACGCCCAATCGAAGAACTGCACGAATATCTGGCTGCTCGCCCGCGCACCGATTTCATTGAAAGCGCAACCACGGCCGAAGTTCCGTGGACCGTTGGCGGGTTGGACGAAGAACGCTTCACCCTGCGCTTTCCCTTTGCGTGGAAAAAACATCGCTACCTGTTTGACTGCTATGTCGACCTGCAGCGCTTGCTGCGGCTGCAACGCAAGATCCCGGGTGGGCTGGTTCCCCATATGGGCAGCCAATGGTGGTGTCTGACCCGACAGACCCTGTCTGCCATCTTGCAGGACCCGGAACGCCCGAGCTTTGACGCCTATTTTCGGCAGGTCTGGATCCCTGATGAAAGCTATTACCAGACGCTGGCGCGGATCTATTCTACTCGGATCGAAAGCCGATCGCTGACGCTATCGAAATTCGATTTTCAGGGTAAACCGCACATCTTTTACGATGACCACCTGCAACTATTGCGCCGGTCTGACTGTTTTGTTGCGCGCAAGATCTGGCCTCATGCCGTAAGACTGTACCAATCCTTCCTGACCGATAGCGCTGCTGCGATGAAACAGACGGAACCCAACCCTGGTAAGATCGACCGAATTTTTGCCAAGGCCGTTGAACGCCGGACGCGCGGCCGTGCCGGCTTGTATATGCAAAGCCGCTTTCCGAACGTGGATTGAGAAAACGGTGTCACCTGCAACAGCTATTCAGTTTTTGAAGGGTTTTCTGAACTGTTTGAAAACTTCGAAACCTGGCTGGCCAAGTCCACCGGTGGGCGCGTGCACGGCCACCTGTTTTCGCCGGAGCGTGTGGAATTTGCTGGTGGCCAGCGCATGATTAATGGTGCGCTCAGCGACAGTGCGGCCAAGCGGGATTATGACCCGCGTGCTTTCCTGACCAGCCTGATCTGGAATACGCGGGGTGAACGGCAGTCCTTCCAGTTCGGGCCGTGGGACAACCAGAAAATTGGCTGGCAGATCGCCCGCGATCCCAACGCGCAAATCTCGGTCGTCAGCGGCGCCTGGGCGATCCCGCTTTTCCGGTCGAACAAGAACTTTGCCGACCTGCGCAGCGAAGCGGCGGAGTTGCAGAAAATCGAAAGCAAACATCTGAATGAATTGCGGTCGACATACGCCAAGGCCCGCATACGCATCTGGACCATGGCGGAATTCATCGAAGCCCCTATGGAACCACTGCAAACCATCATCGATGAAATCGGCTTTGCCCATTCCCGGCGCCTGACCGAAGCCCCGACCATGGTGGACCTTGAAGGCTTTGGCCAGTTTCTGCAAAATCTGAAAAATCAGGGCATGCACCCCTATCTGATGGGGGACTTCCCCGTCGAAAAAGGGCCGGTCAACATGCCGAAACCCCCCAGCAAACCCTACCTTGTCCAGTAATCCCGCATGACAGGCGCGTTCGACTATTTCGTAATTTTCGCCGAAATGCGGACTGGTTCCAATTTTCTGGAAACTAACCTCAACGCGTTTGACGGCATCGCCTGTCGGGGAGAAGCGTTCAATCCGCATTTCATCGGCTACCCCAATCGTAGCGACTTGCTGGCCATATCTCGGGCGGATCGCGATACAAATCCGACGTTGGTGATCGATGCGATCCGCGATGACCCGACCGCGCTGTCGGGTTTCCGCTTCTTCCACGACCATGACCCGCGCGTGCTCGAACCTATCCTGGAGGATCAGCGCTGTGCCAAGATCATCCTGACCCGCAACCCGCTCGATAGCTACGTGTCGTGGAAAATTGCGCAGGAAACTGGTCAGTGGAAGTTGACGGATGTCAAACGCCGCAAGGACGCCAAGGCGCGCTTTGACGGTGATGAATTTGCGCGCCATGTGGAGGTGTTGCGGGATTTTCAGGTGTTCGTACTGAACCAGCTGCAAACCACCGGGCAGACCGCATTTTACATCGCGTACGAAGACCTGCAGGACGTTGCCGTGATTAACGGGCTGGCGCGGTGGCTGGGCGTGGATGCGGAACTGGACAGTCTGGATAAGAGCCTCAAGCCGCAAAACCCCACACCCTTGATTTCTAAGGTGTCAAATCCCGATGACCTAGTGACTGGGCTGGCGGAATTGGATCGCTTCAATCTGAACCGAACCCCCAATTTTGAACCGCGCCGTGGGCCATCCGTGCCTACCTATGTCGCGGCAGTGAATGCACCGCTGTTGTACATGCCCTTGCGAAGCGGGCCGGAAGCGGAAGTGGTACAATGGCTAGCCGCGCTGGATGGAGTCAATCCTGCGGACCTGCTGACCAAGGCCAACCAGAAACAGCTGCGTCAGTGGAAAAAGACTCATCCGGGTCACCGCAGCTTTACCGTTCTGCGTCACCCCGTTGCCCGCGCACATGCTGCGTTCTGCCAATACATTCTGGATACCGGACCCAACAGTTTCGAACATATTCGCGCGACTTTGAAAAAGCAGTTCAAGCTGCCGCTGCCCAACGGTCAGCCCGATGCGTTCTACACCCGCGCGATACATCGCGAGGCGTTTGAAGGCTACCTGCGGTTTGTCCGTGCCAACCTCGCCGGGCAAACTGGTATTCGTGTGGACCCGGTCTGGGCCAGTCAGGCGCAGATTCTGTCGGGGTTCGGGGACATGGTTCTGCCGGATCTGGTGGTACGGGAAACTGAAATGGCGGACTTACTGCCCGCCTTGGCTGAACGTGTTGGGGCAAGCGCCATCGCGCCACCTCCCGCCGCGCCGGACACCGGGCCATTTGCCGTTTCAGACATCTATGACGACGCATTGGAGGCTAAGGTGGCCGAGGCCTACCATAAAGACTATCAGTTGTTTGGATTCGAAGTCTGGTCCGCAGATCAGGCCGCCTGAACCGGCTGCGTTTCGGTCAGAATGGTATAAATTGTTGCCGGATCCGGATTCGCCCGCAACTTGGCGCAGATTGATGGGTCGCGCAGCGTGCGGGACACCCGCGCCAGTGCTTTCAAATGATTTACACCCGCATCCTTGGGCGCGAACAACGCAAATGCAATGTCAATCGGTTGGCGGTCCACTGCGCCGAAATCAATTGGCGTTTCCAGCAGAACAATGCCGCCCACGACATCATCCAGACCGTCCAGACGTGCATGCGGCAAGGCAACCCCGTGCCCAACACCAGTGGGGCCCAGGCTTTCGCGCTCCATCAACGCATCGACCACAATAGGAGCATCCAGACCAAACGCGCTCTGCGCCAGGTCGCCGATCTCCTGAAACAGACGTTTCTTGCTGGACGCCGCAGACATGACCCGCACGGCTCCAGGCTTGAGAATCGCCGAAAGTTCCATTCCTACTCGCTCCGTCATCACCGGGCTGGCCCGGCCATCGGTGGCTTACGGATCAATCCAGCCGATGTTTCCATCGTCCCTACGGTAGACCACGTTCACCACGTCCTTGCCTTCATTGCGAAAAACCAAAACAGGCGCGCCTACCAGTTCCATCTGCATCACAGCTTCGCCGACGGACAAACGCGGGATGCGCGTCTCCATCTCGGCGACAATGATTGGCTGAAGCGTTTCTGGCTCTGCGTCGTCTGACTGGTCTTCCGAGGCGAGGATATAAGAGGGTGCGTCATAGAGTTCAACCGGTTCGCTTCGATCTCTGTGATGGTTCTTCAATCGCCGTTTATAGCGCCTCAATTGTGTTTCCATTTTAGCAGCACAGGAATCGAAGGCTGCGTAAATCTCCGAATCATGCGCCTTGGCCTGCGCGTTCAGCCCGGTAGACAGATGGACGGTGGCTTCACACACGTATTCATGACCAGACCGGGAAAACACCACCTGCGCGTCGGTAGGACGCTCCGCGTATTTTTCGACGGCAGAGCCCAGTTCCTGTTCCACATGTGTCTGCAGAGCGTTGCCAATGTCGATTTGTTTTCCAGTGATCTGATAGCGCATAAAATGTCTTCTTTCTGCATAGGGCCGGACAACACACAGCCACCAGGGCGGTGGCTGCCATGTCAGGGGAGGAAATTGGCGCTGGCGCTTGATCCTGCACGTTCAGCGCCCGGAAAGGCCGGGTTGAAACGGGCGTGTACAGATCCTGCGCGTGCCATGATTATATTTGAGGCGACAGCAACCGCTTCTGTCAATCCAAACCACCGCTTTACAGACACTTCATATTCCCGAAGCCTGAAAAGTCAGTAAATGCGGAAACTGTCCCCGAGATAAACACGCCGCACGTTTTCGTTTGCCACAACATCCTGCGGCGTGCCCGACATCAGCACCTGACCATCGTGCAGGATGTAAGCCCGGTCGATGATCTCCAGCGTTTCGCGTACATTGTGGTCGGTAATCAGCACACCAATGCCGCGTTTCTTCAAATCGGCCACCAGATGTCGGATATCGCCCACCGAAATTGGGTCTACCCCAGCGAAAGGTTCGTCTAGCAGCAGGTATTTCGGGTTCGCTGCCAGACAGCGAGCAATTTCAACCCGCCGCCGTTCCCCGCCCGACAGCGCCAGAGCAGGTGCGCGGCGTAGGTGTTCAATTGAGAAATCCGACAGCAATTCTTCCAGCCGTTCACGGCGTTTATGCCGATCACTCGAAGTGATGTCCAACACCGCAGAAATGTTGTCTTCGACGCTTAGACCCCGGAAAATCGACATTTCCTGAGGCAGATAGCCAATTCCCATGCGCGCCCTACGATACATCGGCAGGGTTGTGGCGTTCTGACCGTCAATGGTCACCGTTCCGGCCTCGGGAAAAACCAGACCGGCGATGGCGTAAAATGATGTCGTCTTGCCCGATCCGTTGGGACCTAGCAAAGCCACCACTTCTCCACGGTCCAGCTTCAGGGTCACATCCCGGATAACCGTGCGTTTGCGAAAAGATTTGCGAATGCGCTCCACGCGCAGACCGGCTGACCCTTCGGCGACTTGAAGCTCTGGTGCTGACATTATTCGCCCTTCGGGTTCAGGATGGTTTTGACCCGGCCTGACATCTGCGCCGTGCCACCCACCAGATCTACGGTCATCCGCTGGGCTGTCAACGCGTTGGTGCCCTGGGTCAGCAGAACGTTACCGGTCATAACGACGACGCCTTCATCGATGGAGTAATCCGCCTGGTCAGCTTCAGCCGCGTCTTCGCCGCTGACCAGCACGACGCCACCAGTGGCTTCCAGCCGGTCGATCCCGCCTTCTTCTTTGTAAACAACCAGTAGCCGCGGGGCCGACAGGCGCATGACGCCCTGACCAACCACGACATTGCCCTGGAATACGGCTTGGCCATTGTCCTGATCGACATCCAGTGTGTCTGCAGTCACCTCAACCGGTGCATTCGGGTCGGCCTTGACGGTGCCGAAGCCCACCTTGGTCCCCTGCGCAAATGCGTTCGCTGTGCCGGCGACAAAGGCCAAACACAGGACAAGGCTTCTCAAACTGTGCACGAGTTATCTTTCCAGTTGTTTGGGATCGTATAACAGCCTGACTCCATTTTTGAAAACAATATGCAGGCCCTCGCCGTTGGATTTGGTGGAAATATGCATGCTTCCAGCGTCCAAATCGCCCAAGGGCCCCTGTGCAGTGATGCGTCCGGGTGACTGTGCGGCAGATTCGTCAAGTTGCGCGGTCAGAAGCTTGGTCTTGATGATGTACCCGGTAGAGGTGTCGATCACCACCTTATCAAAAAACAAGGCCCGCCCCACGGTATCCTGCAACGTGCCCTTCGGCGCGCGCATGCGGATGTGTCGCCCGGCCTGATTTTCCAAACGCGCTTCTAGGTTCGAGGCGCGGGCAAGTTTGCCGTTTGTTGGAGGGATGATCCTTTCAGCTGAAATGAAAATGTCGTCGCCTTGAAATGATGTCCCGGTAAAAACGGGGGATGTGATTTGTTGGTCGCGTAGGCGATCCGCAATCTCCCGGTCGGCAAAGGGGATAGTAGCTTCGGGGTCAACCTTGCGCGACAACAGGAACAGCGTGGACAACAGGCCCAGCGCTGCCAGCGGCAGCAACACTTTCAGAAATGCGACCCAGCGCGAATACTGGTCCACCGCGCCCTCCGATCAAGCCAGCCCGACCCGCAGGCAGTCATGGATGTGAAGCAGGCCTAGCGCGCTGGGCCCGGCGTCCGGGTCCAGCACGAACAGACAGGTGATTTTGCGCCGGTTCATGATTTCCACGGCTTCTTCGGCCAACGCACCAGGGGTAATCGTCTGCGGCGTCTGCGTCATTACCTCGGCAGCGGTCAGGTCCAGCAACCCCTGCATATGCCGCCGCAGGTCACCATCGGTGATTATCCCCGCAAAGCCCCCATTCGCGTCCTGCACGCCGACAACTCCAAAGCCCTTGCTGCTGATTTCCAGCAAAGTATCCGCCATCGGCGCATCCCGTAGCACTATGGGCATCGCGGCCCCGGAGTGCATCAGGTCCTCAACCTTGCTCAGCCGCGCGCCCAGCTTTCCGCCGGGGTGGAATTCTCGGAAATGTTCGGGGGTGAACTGCCGGTGTTCCATCAGCGCAATCGCCAACGCATCGCCCAACGCCAGTGTCATAGTGGTGGAAGATGTTGGCACGATATCCACGCCACAGGCCTCGGGCGCCTTGGGCAGAACCAGCGCGATGTCGGATTGCTTCAGTAGGGTCGAGTCCCTGCGGCTGGCCACCCCGATCAGCGGAATGCGAAACCGCCGTGTGTAGGCCACCAGGTCTGAAAGTTCCGGCGTTTCACCAGAATTGGACAATACCAGCGCGACGTCGCCCTGCGCCATCATCCCCAGATCACCATGGCTTGCCTCAGCTGGGTGCACGAAATGCGCCGGTGTCCCGGTGCTGGCCAATGTCGCGGCAATCTTGCGCGCGATATGCCCGGATTTACCCATGCCGCTGACAATCACCCGGCCGCTGGACTGTAGGATCAAATCCACCGCACCAGCAAAGCTGTCGTCCAACGACGCTTCCAATGTCGCCAGTGCATCGGCCTCGGTCCGGATGACCCGGCGTGCGATATTGACGAAACTGGTCATGAATGCGCGAAGATATCGATTTCCGGCCAGCCAGCCAGATCCAGCTTGGCCCGGGTTGGAAGAAATTCGAAACATGCCTGCGCCAGCTCGGTTCGCCCTTCGCGTGCCAGTCTCTGGTCAAGCTTTTCGCGCATCTGGTGCAGATACAGAACATCGGATGCGGCATAATCCAGCTGCGCATTGGTCAGCGTTTCCGCGCCCCAATCGCTCATCTGCTGCTGTTTTGAAATGTCGATGCCCAGTAGTTCCTGAGTCAGGTTCTTCAGCCCATGGCGGTCTGTATAGGTGCGAACCAGACGGCTGGCGATCTTGGTGCAATAGACCGGTGCCGCCAGCGCGCTAAAGGCGTGATACATCGCGGCAATATCGAACCGCCCGAAATGAAACAGCTTCAAAACATTTGGATCCTTCAGCATCGTGCACAGGTTCGGGGCCTCAGTCTGGCCGATGGCCACCTGCACGATATGCGCATCGCCATCTCCACCCGACATTTGCACCACGCACAGCCGGTCGCGATGGGGGTTTAGCCCCATGGTTTCACAGTCAATTGCAACGATTGGGCCGAGGTCCAACCCGTTGGGCAAATCGTTCTGATACAGATGGCTGGCCATACGCGCCCCCGAAAACAGCTTTATGCCGCCCTACCTATGCCGGGTGGCGCGCAAATTCTAGGCACGTTTCCGGCGACGCTCCCGCCAGATGACCATAAGTCCGCCGATAATGATCAGGATCGCACCGGGAAACAGGTCGGCCCACGGCGCTTCGTCGAAGAATACCCAGCCCAGGAAAAACGCAATCGGGATGCCAAAATAGGAAAATGGGGCCAGGTTGCTTTGCTCGGTCATCCGGTAGGACACGATCAGCGCCAACACCGCGAATCCGCCAAACCCGCCCATGGCAACGATCCACAAAATATCGGTCGCTTTGGCCAGTGGCGAAAACCCACCGAGGGCCAGCGCCAGAGCCAGGGCCGCGAATACTGCGCAGACAGCGGAATAGAGGTTGATCAGCGGTGTCGGTACATCTTCATCCACCAGCCGTGACAATACCCCGCTCAGTGCATAACAGAACCCGGCCCCAACCGGTGCCAGAGCCGCCAGGCTGAACACCTCCGATCCTGGACGCATGATCCAGATCACTCCGCAAAACCCGACCAGAACAGCCGACCAACGCATCCAACCAACCCGTTCGCCCAGCAACGGCACCGCCATTGCCGTCATAAAAATCGCGTTGGAATAGGAAAGCGTGGAGGCCGTTGCAAACGCCATTTGGCTGAGTGAAAAGTAGAAAAGCAGCTGTGCGGTCGCCACGACGACCCCTCGGAACAGTCCCAACTTCCATTGCCGCATTGCAAGTGGCCGACCGCGGCTTTGCCAGTCTCGCGACCACCACAACACCAGTATGCTGGGTACCAAACCAAAGATGTTGCGATACGCGCTCAGTTCCGCTGCTGAGTAATATGGCGACAGATGCTTGATGATCAGACCCATGAAATCGAACAGGGTCAAGGCCAGCAGCGACAACAGGATCGCCCGTGTCGCGCTGCCCGACCGATCAACCATGGAATGCTGCGACGGTTTTCAGGGACGAAAAGCCATATAGCGCCTCAAACCCCTTTTCGCGGCCATGGCCTGACTTTCCAATGCCGCCAAACGGCAGTTCCACCCCGCCGCCTGCGCCATAATTATTGATGAACACCTGCCCGGAATGCAGCGCGCGGGCCAGCCGCATCTGCCGCGCTCCGTCACGTGTCCAGACCGAAGCAACCAGCCCGTAATCCGTGCCATTGGCGATGCGCAGTGCATCCTCTTCGGTATCAAACGGGATCATCACCTGCACAGGTCCGAAAATCTCATCGCGTGCCAGCAAATGGTCTGGCGCAACATCGGCAAATAGCGTTGGTTTTACATAAGCACCCGTCTCCGGCGCGTGATCAGCCAGAATGCCTTGCGCGGCGATTTGCAAATCCGCGCCTTTCGACAGGAAGCCACTCACAATCTCCTTCTGTCGCGCGGAAATCAGCGGCCCAAGGCGCAGGTCGTCCATCGCCGGGCCAACAGTCAGACTGGCATACGCGTCGGCCATCTGGTCGCGCACCTGATTGTAGACGCTCCGCTGCACCAGGATGCGGGAGGAGGCAGAACAGGTTTGCCCGGCATTTTGAATGCCTGCGTTCACCAGAAAGGGCAGCGCGGCGTCCAGATCCGCATCTTCAAACACCAGTTGCGGGGATTTGCCACCCAGCTCCAATGTCACTGGCACCACGTTTCGTGCAGCCGCCGCCTGCACCAGCGCCCCGGTTGCAACCGACCCTGTAAAGCTGACATGCTGGATGCCGGGATGCCCCGACAGGGCTGCGCCCGCCTCTGCCCCCAGCCCGGGCACGACGTTCAGCGCGCCATCTGGCAGTCCGGCTTCTTGCGCAAGATGGGCAAAGGCCAGCGCGGTCAGGCACGCCTCTTCCGCTGGTTTCAGGACACAGGCATTGCCCATGGCCAACGCGGCCCCAACAGACCGCCCGATGATCTGCATGGGGTAGTTCCATGGCACGATATGTCCTGTCACACCATGAGGCTCGCGCAGCGTGTAAACCGTGTAGCCATCCAGATAGGGGATGGTTTCACCCATCACCTTGTCTGCCGCCCCACCGTAGAATTCGCAATACCGCGCCAGCGCCACCGCATCTGCGCGCGCCTGGGTCAATGGCTTGCCCACATCAGCAGCTTCCAGCGCGGCCAGGTCATCCACCCGTTCGCTCACCAATTGCCCCAGCCGGGTCAGGATACGGCCACGCTCCAGCGCGGTCATCTGGCCCCACTCCCCCGCCCGGGCTGCCTGTGCCGCGGCTACGGCTGCGTCAACATCCTCGGCCTTCCCGCGCGCTATCTCGCAGATCGCGCTGCCATCCGATGGGTTCACCAACGCCAGCGTTTCATCGCCCTGCGCGGGGACCCAGGCTCCACCGATCAGGCACAAGGACGGGTCGAACCAGGGTTGGGCAGAATTGAGTACAGTCATAGGACGATTCCTTCGATAAGGTTCTGTATCAGCGCAAAAAGCCGTTCTGGCACGTCTATATCCGGCATAAACGTCGCGTCTGCGAAACAATGCGCGGTCACCGGCGCTATGGTCAGATGGTGCACGATATCCTCGCCAAAAAGGTCAACGTTGTTGATACTAAGCTTCATTGCCAACTCCCTGCCTCTTGCTGGTCCAAAAATTTATGAACCAACCACGTCTGGCAATTCAGCCAGTTTAAAGAGACGCTTTGGATCACCCAACAACACCCAGTTCCGGCAGTACTGGCGCAGCAGCGATCAGTTTGCGTGTATAAGGGTGCTTTGGGTTGGCAAAGACCTGTTCGGTCACGCCTTCTTCCACAACCTCACCAGATTGCATTACGATCACCCGGTCCGTGACCGTGCGCACCACGCTCAGATCATGGCTGATGAACAGATAGGTCAGGCTGTAGGCTCGACACAGATCGGCGAGCAGGTCCAGCACCTGCGCCCGCACGGAGACGTCCAGTGCGGACACGGCTTCGTCAAACAGGATCAGCTCTGGCCGGATGATCAGCGCGCGGGCAATCGCGATCCGCTGCCTCTGCCCGCCAGAAAATTCGTGCACGTATTTCTGAGCATCATCAGGCGAAAGCCCTACAGCCGTTAGTGCTTCGGCCACTGCGTCCTGCCGCGCCGCGCCCCGTGGCGGGTTATCCAACAAATGGAACGATTCGGTGATTAACCGTTCCACCTTGTGGCGTGGGTTGAATGATCCAAACGGGTCCTGAAACACCACCTGCATCTTGCGGCGCACGCTCAGGTTCGGGCTCTGCCCGCTGAACACGGGCTCACCATCTAGCCGGATATGCCCGCCTTGCACATCCTCAAGCCCCAGAATGGCGCGGGTCAGGGTGGATTTCCCACAACCGCTTTCGCCCACCAGCCCCACACGTTCGCCCCGGTTGATCACAAGGCTCACGTGATTGACTGCCCGGAAATACTCCGGCCTGCTAAACAGTCTGGTCCGGGGCAGGCGGTATTCACGGACCACGTTGGCCACGTCCAGCAATGGCGCGGGCGGTGGCGGCGCAGGCAGGACAACCTTGTGGCCTGACGCCTGAAAAAGCATCTTGGTATAAGGATGCTGCATATTGGTCAGAAGGTCGCCGGTTGACCCCTGTTCCACAACCTCGCCATGCCGCATCACGGTGATCCGATCGGCCATTTCCGCAACCACTGCCAGGTCATGGGTAATCATCAACATGCCCATGCCAAATTCCCTTACCAGCCCTGTCAGAAGCTCCAGGATCTGCGCCTGTGTCGTCACATCAAGGGCTGTTGTCGGTTCATCCGCGATCAGCAGCTTGGGTCGCAACGCAATGGCCATGGCGATGACCACACGCTGCCTTTGCCCGCCGCTCAGCTCATGGGGATAGCGGGTCAACGGGAACCGGTTTTCGGGCAGGCCGACCCGCGCCAGCACTTCCCGCGCACGGTCCATGGCGGCGGCGCGATCCATGGCGCCATGCAACAGGATCGTTTCCGCCACCTGATCCCCAATCGTCTTGACCGGGTTCAGCGCCGTCATGGGTTCCTGAAACACCATGCCCACGTCATTGCCGCGCAACGCGCACATCCGGTCTTCGCCCGCGGCCAGGATGTCTTCGTCGCTCAGGTGGATTTGTCCCGCAATCTCTGCCCCCTGCGGCAGCAACTGCATCACCGCCAGCGCGGTCATGGATTTACCTGACCCGCTTTCTCCGGTTACGGCCACGATCTCCCCTGGCGCAATCGCCAGTTCCACATCACGCAGGATCGGTATGCCGTGGATCGACAGGGTCAGGTTCTTGATTGACAAGAGGCTCATGACCGGGCCATCCGAAGGCGCGGATCCAACCAGTCCCGCAGCCCGTCGCCAAACAGGTTCAGCCCCAAAACGATCAGGATGATCGCCAGACCGGGGAAAATCGCCAGATGAGGAGCAAGTATTACCAGCGTCTGCGCATCGGCCAGCATCCGGCCCAACGACGGCACCGGCGGCTGCACCCCAAGCCCCACAAAGGACAACGCAGCTTCCACCTGGATCCCCAGTGCGAACTGGATCGTCCCTTGCACGATCAAAAGGTTCACGATATTGGGCAGGATATGTTCAAAACTGATGCGGATAGACGATTTGCCAGCCACCCGCGCGGCCATGATAAATTCGCGTTCCCACAAGCTCAACGCGCCACCCCGCACGGTCCTGGCAAAGACGGGGATGTTGAAAATGCCAAATGCGATGATTGCGTTCAGTGCAGACGGTCCAAACACCGCCGTGATCAGGATGGCCATTGCCAGCAGCGGAAAGGCGAAGACCACATCATTGCCGCGCATGATCAGTTCGTCCAGCCAGCTGCCCTTGCGTGCAGCGGCCAGCAACCCCAGCGGAATGCCAAAGGCCAGCCCGATGGCAACTGCCAGCAGAGCCACACCCAGCGACGTTCGCGCGCCCGCCATGATCATGCTCAGAATATCGCGACCGAAATGGTCCGTGCCTAGAAGGTTCTGCGCATCTGGCGTTTGCAGCTTGTTCGGTATGTCCAGCAGCGCGACGTCATAGGGTGTCCAGACCAGCGACAACAGCGCCCCGGAAATCATCAGCGCGCTCAGCCCGCCCCCAAGGATCATGTTGCGGTTCATTCCCGGGACCTCAGCCTAGGGTCCACGGCCGCATAGGCAAGATCGACCAGAAAATTCACCACGATTACGGAAAACACCAGCAACATCACCACACTTTCCACGACGATAAGATCGCGGGCATTGATGGACTGGAAAATCAGCCGCCCCAGCCCCGGCAGGTAGAACACCTGCTCGATGATGATCGCACCGGCCAGCAGAAACGCGATCTGCAGGCCGATGATCGTCAACACCGGGATAAACGCATTGCGCACGCCATGCCGCCACACAGCCTGCAGATGAGTCAGCCCTTTGGCGCGGGCTGTTCGCATGAAATCTTCGCCCAGAACGTCCAACAGCGACGACCGCATCACCCGCGCCAGGATGGCGGCCTGCGGCAGTGCCAGGCAGATCGCGGGCAGCGTCAGCGCGTGCAGACATACCCAGAACCCTTTGTCCCAGCCCGGAAACCCGCCCGCCCCGAACCAGCGCAGCTTGATGGCAAACAGCAACACCAACATCATCGCGAACCAGAAATTCGGCACCGCGACACCCAGTTGGGTCGCCCCCATCACCGCGATGTCACCACCTTTGCCCCGGCGCGTGGCGGCATAGATCCCGGCGGGTATGCCGATCAGCACTGATAGAAGCAGACCAAAAATTGCCAGTGGCAAAGACACTTTCAATCGGTCTGCTACCATCTGCGCCACTGGCGTACGGTACGTGTAGGATGTACCAAAATCCCCGGTCAGCATGCCGCTAACCCAAGACAGGTAGCGCGACAGCTTGGTGCCATTCAGCCCCAGTTCTTCGCGCAGCGCGGCCACCGTATCTTCCTGCGCATTGATACCCAGCATGAAGGTCGCCGGATCGCCCGGCGCAATTTCGATCACAAAGAAAATGATCAGTGATGCCACCGCCAGACTGAGGACCAGCGACAGAAATCGTTTGAGCGCATAGCGAAGCATGCCGGCACGTTAGGCCTGCCTCTGCGCAGGGTCCAGAGCACCCTGTCACAAACCGCTCCTCTGTTTCGTCTTACAGGAAACAGGAGTGAAAACATGGACAAATGGCTGTTGGGGCTGATCGGCGGGCTTCACCTGGTCAACGGGGCGGCCATGTGGGCCGCGCCCGCGTTCTGGTACGCCCAGACGCCGGGGGTTGCGATGACCGGCCCGTTTAACGCGCATTTCGTCAAGGATATCGGGCTGATCTATCTGCTCAGCGGCGTAGCCCTGATTTTTGGCTACCTGCGCAGCGACCCCACTGCATTGGTCTTGGGCGCCGCCTGGCCCGCGATGCACGCGGCCTTCCATTTCTGGATGTGGCTGGCGTGCGGCATGCCGGTGGATGGCGTGGCCATCGTCAATCTTTGCGGCATCCAGCTGCCTGCCTGGACCGCCCTGTTTATCGCCATTCGCTTTGCACAGAAAGGAAACGCAAAATGCTGAAACGGATACTGGAACGTGGCGCACGTGCCTTTGGCCGGACCTATGATTATGACGTGTCTTACATGCTGGACGTGATCGAAACCTCCACCAGCGCGGGGCTGCGACTGACGCTGTTTCCCAAACTCGTCGGGTATCGTGGGCCCAAACCCGGGCAGGGGGTGGTCGCCGGTGCAACGCTGGCATCGACTGTCAACGGCGATTGCGGGCCATGCGCCCAACTGGTCGTAGATATGCTGCTGCAGGCCGATGTGCCTGCCGCAGCGCTGCAGGCCTGTATCGACGGGCGGGCACAGGACGCAGGCGACATCGGGCTGGGCTTTCGTTTTGCGATGGCTGCAATCACCGCGGCACCTGATACCGATGCGCTGGCCGATGAAATTACCCACCGCTTTGGACGCAAAACACTGGTCGCGGCCAGCTATGGCGCGGCGTCTGGCCGGTTCTACCCGGTGTTCAAACGCGGTCTGGGCCATGGCGCCACCTGCCAAAGGCTGCGTTTTGCCGGTGCGGGGGACGTGCTAGTCAACGCGCATGGATAACACCGTGATCTTCCAGGCCGAACGCCCGCGCCTGATCTCCCTCTGCTACCGCATGCTGGGGGAACGGGCGGCGGCCGAAGACGCCGTGCAGGACACCTACCTGCGCTGGGCGCAGGCCGACCATGCCGTCATTGCTGACCCTGCCGCATGGCTGACCCGGGTGGCCACTCGCATCGCGATTGATGCGCTGCGGTCGGCCCGGGCCCGGCGGGAAACCTATGTCGGTCCATGGCTGCCGGAACCTTTGGTGGTGACCGCCGATCAACCGGTCGAACAGGACTACATCCTGGCGCAGGACTGCAACCTGGCCCTGCTCTGGGCGATGGAGCGGCTGGACGCCACCGAACGTGCGGCCCTGATCCTGCGCGACGTGTTTGATGCCGACTATAGCGACCTTGCCGAAACGCTGGACAAATCCGAAGCCGCCTGCCGCCAACTGGTCAGCCGCGCCCGCCGCCGTGTCCAGGATGCCGGGCCAAGGTTCGAAGCGCCTGCCGCGCAAGTGTCTGACCTGATCGCCCGGTTTTTTGCCGCCGCCGCCACGCAGGATTTCGACCGGGTCAAATCCCTGCTGTCCCCGCAGGCGGTTGCCCTGTCCGATGGCGGGGCCAAGGTCCGCGCCGCGCGGCGTCCGCTGAACGGCCCTATGGAGATCGCACCGGTGATGGTCGCGATCACCTCAAAATACGGCACCGCAGACGGGCAGCGCTATGTGCCCTGCCACAGCAACGGCGCGCCCGCGCTTCTGCATCTGGAGGGCGGTAAACCGCAGTCGGTCATCACGCTTATGCCGGATGCCAACGGTCAGATCGGCTGGATCTACATGATGCGCGCCCCGGCCAAGCTGCGCGGCATCACCGGGCAGACCGCGCTGGCCTAGATCTCAACAGGTTTCCCGATATTCGGCCGCTTCAACGCGTAACTCAGGATTTCATCGGCCACATGCGGCGGGAAGGTCTGGGTGAAGCTTTCGTAGATCGATACATCCACGTCGATCTGCGTGATCCACTATTTTTCCCGCGGCAGCGCGACATGGGCGATGCCCTGTTCAAAACTCCACTTCGCCAACCGCACATCCACGAATTTCAGACTGCCCTGCATGTAATCCAGCGGCGGCATGTCCTGTGGGCGCAGGATGGCAGAGTTTGTGGCAATCTGGTCGGTGTAGAGAAACCGCGCCTGCGGGGTGCGGAAATGTTTGACATTCCGCGTATAAGGGCGCGGCGCGTCTGGCTCCTTGGCTGGTAGGTAGTTGGAGGAATGATAGCCCGCCACAACCCGGCCCTGCAGCGTTTCAAACCGCGCCGTGGTGGTGGTCACAAAGTCTTCCGGATAATTCAGATCATCATCTAGCAGCAGGATCGCATCCGCCTCAGACGGGTTAAAAACGAACTTGCCGACATCTTTGTAATCTTCGTCGGGCAGATGCGGGTACACATTGTCAAAATCCCGCAGCCAGGTCGGCACGCTTTCATGTTCGTTTAGCACCAGATTGACCCGATCCACCTGCGCAGAAATCACTGGCAGCGACTGGCGCAGTTGCCTAGCGCGCGCGGGATAGGTCGCCAGATTTGCAACGATCATGCGGATGCTCCAAAAAACAGGCCCCGTGTGCTGGGGCCTGTTTCGTGTGTGTGGGACCAGATCACTTGGACCAGCTGATGCCGGTCAGATCGTTTGCCGCTGTCGGCGCATTGGCCCACAGCCCTTCAATCCCAGCTTTGGCCACGGTCAGCGCGGCCAGCTGGAACAGGTAACCGTTCACGTAATCATCTGCGATGATCTGCTGCGCCTGACCCATCATCTCCGTCCGCATGGCCGGATCGGTGGTGGCGTTCAGCTTGGTCATCAGCGCCTGGAAATCCGGGTTGTCGTACTGGAAATAGTAATCTGGACGGGCATAGATCCCGATATCCATCGGCTCTGTATGGCTGACAATGGTCAGTCCATAGTTCTTGCCGCGGAACACGGTTTCCAGCCACTGCGCCCATTCCACATTGGTGATCTCGGCGCGGATGCCAACAGCAGCCAGCTGCGCGGCAATAATCTCACCACCGCGCCGTGCATAGGACGGTGGCGGCAGGTGCAGCGTGGTCGCAAACCCGTCTGGAAAACCTGCTTCAGCCAGCAACGCCTTGGCCATTTCCGGATCATAGGCCGACTGACCAGTCAGATCGACATAGGCTGGGTTATGCGGTGCAAAATGCGTGCCAATTGGTGTGCCATACCCGAACATTGCGCCGTCAATAATTGCCTGCCGGTCAATGGCATGGGCCAGCGCCTCGCGCACCTTCACATTGTCGAAGGGAGGCATCTTGTTGTTGGTCGACAGAATGGTTTCACCTTCGGTCGACCCAACCAGCACCTGGAACCGAGGGTCCGCTTCAAACTGCGGCAGGTTTTCTGGTGCGGGGAAACCGGCGAACACGTCAACGTCTTCCGCCATCATCGCTGCAAAGGCCGCTGTCGGGTCGGAAATGAATTTGAACGTTGCGCTTGCCAGCGCCGGGGCATCGCCCCAATAGGCGTCGTTGCGGGTCAGATCAATCCGGTCGCCCTGCACCCAGTTGGTGAAGGTATAGGCCCCTGTGCCCACCGGGTTGGTCTTTATGTTCTCGATGCTTTCAGGCGCCACGATCACTGCGTCACCCCATGCCAGGTTGAACAGCAGATTGCCGTTCGGCTCGCTCAGCGTCAGCTTGACCGTCAGCGGGTCAACCACATCCACCGACGCGATGGCCGAAAACAGCGCCTTCTGCGCGTTGGTCGAATCCTCCGCACGCGCCCGGTCCAGGCTGAATTTCACGTCCTCGGCGTCCATGGCGGACCCGTCGTGGAAGGTCACCCCGTCATGCAACTTGAATGTATAGGTCAGGCCATCATCCGAAATTTCCCAGCTTTCTGCCAGTCCTGGCACGACCGACCCATCACCCATGAACCGCGTCAGCCCTTCGAAAATGTTGGTGTAAACAACCGAATCAATCGCCTGCGCCGCAGCCGAGGTCGGATCCAGATGCGGTGGCTCCAGCTGCATGGCAATCGTGATATTGTCCTGCGCTTGCGCCACGCCGAGACCGGCGCACAACGCCACGGCACTGACGCCGAGCATTTTGGTCAAGTGTTTCATTGAAGCTCTCCTATGGAAGGTCCGCTGTCGGCCCGGTCACCGGGCTCTGATCATGACCACAGTTTTGGCTGAGATTCACGGGCATACAAGCCCAAACCGGCCCAAGGCACTCCGTCCGCCACCTGCAGGTCGAATCGAAAACTATGCGCTGGGGACTTGCCGCCCCGAAGCTTGGTACGGATTCGTGTCCATTGGCCGCGCCCTCAAGGCTTTAACCCTGGCCGGAAACTCGCATACTGCAAGCAGCAAGATCAGCATTTGGAGCCGAACTATGAAACATCTGATAATTGCAGCCCTTATCGGCCTTCTGGCTGGTCCGGTTCTGGCCGATGGGGCCGGTGATGCGGACAAGGGCAAGAAAGCCTTCAACAAATGCAAATCCTGCCATGCCGTGACCGACGCGGATGGCAACAAGATCGTCAAGGGGGGCAAGACTGGCCCGAACCTATATGGCGTTGCCGGCCGTGCGATCGCATCGGCAGATTACAAATACGGCAAATCCCTGAGCGCCGTTGGTGAAACCGGTGCAGTTTGGGACCTGGCAAGCTTTTCGGCCTATGTCGCTGACCCCAAAGGGTGGTTGCAGGAAACACTGGATGACACGGCGGCCAAATCGAAAATGTCCTTCAAGCTGAAAAAAGGCGCAGAAGACATTTATGCCTTTCTTGAAAGCGTAGGACCGGCACCGGCAGAATAAGCCGTCGCGTCCGAGTAAGGAACGCGTGAAAAATTGGGGCTGTGTTGGTACCACGCGGCCCTTTTTATTGGTTGAGCGACTGCCAGCTTGGCAGGATATCACCGGGCTCCGGGCGCGCCTCATACACTGCACGGGCGATGGCCCGGCTCAGGCATACCGCAGCCGCATGGCCGATCAACGCCAGCGCTCTTTCATCACCGGGCGTGCGCGCCTCGGTAGACGCAGCAAACACCAGATCGCCATCCGCAGGAGAATGCGCGGGTACGCAGGCCCGGGCAATACCGTCATGCGCGGCAACGGCCATGCGCTTGCACTGGGCTTTGGTCAGAGCTGCATCCGTGGCCACAATGGCGATTGTCGTATTTGTCCCGGCGTCTGGCGCAGGGCGCATGGCGGCGGCCTTCCGACTCTCTAAAACCCGACCCAGTCCGGATGACGGATCCGGCCCCGCGGCCCCGAACTCTCCATCAATCTCATAGGGCGCGGCCCAGAAATGCCGGTCGCCCGGCGTGGTCGCGCTGCCCATCGGGTTGGCAGCGACCAGCGCGCCAACCGTGGTCCCATCTGGCAAAACCAGCGAACTGGAGCCAAGCCCGCCCTTCAACATAGCTGTCAGCGCCCCGGTCCCGGCACCTTCGGTTCCGATCTCAAATTCGGACCCAACCGCGTCAAACGCGGCCCGACCCAGCGCGCGATAGGGGTTGTCATACCAGTCCTTCTGTCCGCCATTCAGCAGATCGAAAATAATAGCACCGGGTACAATCGGAATAATCGCTCTGCCCGCCCGAAACCCGCGGCCCGCTGTGCGCAGCGCATCCATCACGCCGGAACAGGCATCCAGCCCAAAGGCCGATCCGCCTGACAGCACCAGCGCATCCACGGTGGCGACAGATTTGTCCGGCTCCAGCAGGTCGGTTTCCTTGGTCCCTGGCGCGCCCCCCATCACATGGACTGACGCCGCAAAAGGCTGTTCGGCTGTCAAAACGGTCACGCCGGTGCGAATTTTATCATCCCGCGCATTGCCTACCAGCAGGCCCGGGACATCGGTAATCAGGTTCAGCGGACCGGGCTGCATAGAGCTGTCTCTCAGTTGTTTAACTTGGGAGTGTTGTCAGGTCGGGTCCGGTGCCTCAGATGCACCGGCCGCCATCCACCTCCATCGCGACGCCCGTGACCATGCTGGCTTCTTCTGAGCACAGGAAACAGGCAGCATTCCCCATATCCTCCGGTGTGGAAAACCGGCCGATCGGAATGGTCGACAGGAACTTGGCGCGCATCTCCGGTGTGTCTTCGCCCATGAATGATGCCAGCAAAGGGGTTTCACCTGCCACTGGGCATAGCGCGTTCACCCGTACGCCGGCGGGGGCCAGTTCCACCGCCATGGCCTTGGTCGCCGTAATCATCCAACCCTTGGAGGCATTGTACCAGTTCAGGTTCGGGCGCGGTGATACACCAGCCGTGGACGCTATGTTCAGGATCGCACCTGTGCTGCGTGTCTTCATATGGGGAACCAGCCGTCGGGCGGTCAGGTAAACGGATTTCATGTTCACCGCGTTCACACGGTCAAATTCATCCTCTTCCACCTCTTCCATTGGTTTGGGCAGATGCGTGATGCCCGCATTATTGACCAGAATGTCAACCTGACCCAACGCATCCATGGCTGCATCCGTCATGATCCCAACCGAACCGGCATCAGCGACATCGACCATCTGCGCAATCGTAGCGTTACCAATTTCATCGGCCATGGCTACGGCGGCATCCGCATTGATATCCGCGATCATCACCCGCGCGCCTTCGGCCACGAATTTTCGGACAATCCCGGCGCCAAAACCCGATGCGCCGCCAGTTACGATTGCGGTTTTTCCGTTCAGTCTCATATGCCGCTCCCTGCCGGTTCAGGAGGAGCCTAAGCGGGCAAACTGCGCCCCGCAAGAGCGCAAGGCGCCATCTGCAGCGCAAGAAAATTCATCAAATTTGCTTACGTGTTTCTAATCATCGTCTTGCACGCGACCCCGCAGGGATTTCACAGAGCCTCGCGCTTTCTTGGTGTCCAGCCTCCGCCGGACGGAGGCTTTGGTGGGCCGCGTCTTGATCCGCCTTTTGGGCACAACCAACGCCTTTTGGATCATCTCAACCAACCGGTCCCGTGCATTTTCCCGGTTTCGGGCCTGGCTGCGGGTTTCGTCGCACTGGATCACGATGGCACCGTCATTTGTCCATTTGCGCCCGGCGATCCGCTTCAGCCGGGATTTGACCGCCTGCGTCAAAGCGGGCGACCGCTCGGCCTCGAACCGCAGTTCCACGGCGGTGGACACCTTGTTCACATTCTGTCCGCCGGGACCTGAGGCCCGAACAAACTGTTCGGTCAGTTCCCAATCCTGAATGGTGATGGTGTCAGACACGCGCAGCATGATGTTTCATACCTTACATCGCGGCGGAATGGAAAAGGGCCGCCCTATTAGGGCGGCCCTTCGAAAGTTTTCGGAGGCGGATCGGTAAGACCACGCGGTCCATCAGGTGGCGGCAACCGCCAAAGGCTGCCTCAGCAGGCCGCCCCCTGAATTGTTCCGACACCTCGCTCCAATACCTTTCTCGACACTGGATCACCTCCTTTTCTGTTGTTAAACTCAGCCTCAGCCTTGCACTGAAGCGGTCTCACAGCAAGAGAAATGTGTCAGGCTGGGTGCGCGTTTCCTGTGAGTGCCCGAAAAGGAACCAGAGCCACCAGCGCGACGGCCAGTTTCACCATCCAGTCCGCAACAGCCAGCGTGATCCACAGCGGCATTTCAGTACCCAAGGTCAGGAATGGTGCGGGGTCCCACGCCCAGCTGATCGCATCGTTCGCAGCGGCGGAAAACGGCACAAATGCCGCAAAAGCGATTGTGAAAAACAATGCCGTATCCGCGGCAGAGCCGACAACAGTGCTGACCAGCGGCGCACGCCACCAGCGACCAGTCCGGAAGCGATCAAAGATCGCTACGTCCAGCATCTGCGCAACAAGAAATGCAATACCCGACCCTACAGCAACACGCAGCGGCACGGCGGCATATTCATACCCGTCGCCCTGCAGCATGATCTGGCTGCCGATCAGGGAACAGATCACGCCCACGACAAACCCCGCGCCTACCACACGCCGGGCGGCGGACACGCCATAGAGGCGGTTCATCACGTCCGTGACGAGAAACGCAAAAGGATACGTAAAGGCCCCCCAAGTCAGGAGCCCGTCTAGCAGTAGGAACTGCACGAGAATATTCGATGCGACCACAATAGTGGCCATGGCCAGGATACCTGGCAGATAAGTCCGGTTCATGAGTCTATGCCCGTTTTGTCAAGGTTGCGGAGACTTGGCCTGCCGAGTGCAAGCCCGCGGCGTCTAATGCGTCGCGCGACCCTTTGCAAGCGCTGGCATCGCGTATTCCACGATTTCCGTACGCAGCAGATCCATGAAATTGTTATCGGCTACCAGAGTGAACCGCACCCGGCCCCTTTCATCCTGCCAAACGGACAAGCCTTCCAGGTTGCCATGGACCAGATAGAAGGTTTCCAGATGGGTCTGTTCGTCCTGCGGCTGGTCGGTCCGGATCTTCCAACTGCGGATCTGGGTCCGGAACCCGATACCGGCCGCATCCCGTTCCAGCAGGTACAGCCGCCCATCCGGTCCGAAATCGGCCCCGACCGGCAGGAAAGATCCTTCGCGCGGCAGGTGGAAAACAACCGACCACGCTCCGTTTTCCCAACGATAGGCTGGGAATGGGCCAGTGGGCGTGGGCGCATTTTCCGGAATGGTCAGTAGCCGGTTCTGCCCGTCCACGGCCAGCGCCTCAAGCGTGCTGTTTTCGTGCAATCGTTTAAAATCGGGATGCTCTGGCAGGATAACCGGCGGCGCTCCGGCAAAGGCGTAACACCCCGTGCGGTGGGTATGTTCAAAGGAAATGCAAAACGACCCGTCGTCGCGCAGGGCAATGCCTTCGGCATCGCGAAACCGACCGGTCAATGGATCATTCTTGGACTGCTTCAAACGCACCCGGGCTAACAGATGCACAGAGTTCAGGACGTCGTCGTCGCGTTCAAATTCGCCCAACAAAAGGGAGCCCCGGTCAGAAACCGCATAAAACCTGCGCCCGTCCGACGCCAGCTCCAGCCCGGAGATGCCGCCAAACCACTTGGCCTCTACCTCCCACCTATAAGTGCCAATCAACTCCGCTTTGGGTTCCGCCCAGGCTGGAGCAAACGACAAACACGACAGGATCAGCGCGACTGCAAGACGGCGGTGCATTGCTTGGGCAAATCTGCCAGCACATATTCGCGCCGGGTTTTGGGTTTCGGTTTAGTTTTCTTGGCGCCGGGTTTGGGTTCCTTCGGCTTTGGTGGGTTCAGGATTTTGTTGACCCATTCTTGCGCCTCCGCACAGCCATCTCCCCTGGGAGGTGGGTCCTGATTGACACAGCCCTTGCTGCCTTTGGGGCAAGCCAGCCGGACATGGAAATGGTAATGATGCCCATACCACGGCCGGATCTTGCGCAGGTATTTGCGGTTGCCCTTTTCATCCTTGCACATCTGCACCTTGGCACCCGGAAACACAAATATCCGCGCAACGCGTCTGTCTTTCGCGGCTTGTTTGATGATCCGGTGATGCGTGCGGCTCCAGCTGTCGTTCACGAACGCCCCGTTGGACCTGCGTAGTGAGATTGAGGAAATGTTTTCGCGCTTCTGACGGCTCAGATTCACGCGTGACGCGGGCAGCATCCAGATGTCCACATCAAGCCCGATCTGGTGGCTGCGATGCCCCGACAGCATCGGACCTCCGCGCGGCTGGCTGATATCCCCGATATAGAGCCCCTTCCACCCCGGTTGCTTCGCGGCAAACGCACTGAGCTTCTTGATGAAATCAATCGTTTCGGGATGTCCCCAATTGCGGTTGCGGCTCAACCGCATGGCTTGCCAGGTCGGTCCGGTTTCGGGCAGCTGCTCGGACCCGGCCGCACAGCCCTTGGCATAGCTGCCGTAGGCGGTGGCGCGCTGTTTGGACGCGCCAGTTGCGGCACCGAACAATTGCTTGGCCAGCGGCTGGGCCATTGTCCCGCCTGCAAGCAGGCTCACCGCCGCGACGGTCAGGATCCGCCACAAGAATGACAAATCAACGCTCTCCTTCGGCTTTCACCCAGATTAGCAGAACCAATCCCACAGCGAAAAGCAGAACCACCGGTGATACGCCGAGGCGCGCACTTCCGCTGATTGTCGTGGCAACACCCACCAGCGCCGGTGCAATAAACGCCGTTGCCCGCCCCGACAGGCCATAAAGCCCAAAGCTTTCGGTTGGTGCCGCCGGATCGCAATGGCGCACCATTAGTGACCGGCTGGCCGATTGCAAAACCCCGCCCATGCCGCCGATCAACGCGCCGCAGACAAAGAACAGGATATTTGGCAAATTCGATCCTTCCGGCAGCTGTATGCCAAATAGCGTGGTTTTGGACATTGACACGATAGTCACGCAGACAACGATCAGGATCAAAATCGCCCAGACGATCACCGGTTTGGGTCCGAACCGTTTATCCGCCTTGCCGCCCAGCCAGGAAAACACGGCTGACGAAATCAATGCGATAATCCCGAAGACACCGATGCTGGTGATGCTCCATTCCAGCACGACGGCGGCATAGACACCGCCAAAGGTATAAAGCCCGTTCAGCGCGTCGCGATAGAACATGGACGACCCAAGATAGGCAAACAGGCTGGGCTTGCTGGGCAGGGCGGCAAGGGCGGATTTCACCATGCCGATCGCCTGGCCAAAGCTGGCCGTTGTGCCTGCGCGCTTGGGGTCCCGACACCACAGGAAATACGGGATCATAAAGACCGCGAACCAGATCGCTGAAAAGGGCCCGACGGAACGGGAGCCTTCGCGCGCCAAGGCGTCCAGCCCGAAAATCGGGTCTAGTCCGATTAGGGTCTTGCCGTTGGCCTGTTCGACAAACAGCAGCAGCATCAGGATTAGCGACACCAACCCGCCGAAATAGCCAAAGGCAAACGCGTTACCGGAAATCTCACCCACTTCGTTATCGTTGCCTAGGTCGGGCAGCTGCGAGTTGATAAAGATCAACGCATATTCCGCCCCAATGAATCCCAGCGCGAAAAACATCAGCGCCATGATCATGTTGGACCCGTCCGGCTGCGTGTACCACAGCATATAGGCTCCAATGACATACATGATTGAAAACACCATGATCCAGGGCATGCGTCGCCCCGAACTGTCGGCAAAGGCCCCCATGATCGGCGCCCCCAGCGCGATCACAATCCCGGCCAGCGCCATACCCCAGGCCCATAATGCCTGTGCCGATGCCCCAGCGGCTTCGCTGTCTTGCCCGGCTGCGAGGTAGTATTCGGCTGCAACACCCGCGAAATAGGGGCCGAAAATAAAGGTCACAATCAAAGTGTGATACGGCTGGCTGGCCCAATCGAAAAAATACCAGCCCCAGATTTTCTTGCGCTCTACTGCGTCGACCATATCAATCCCTCGTTTTTGGCTGATAAGACCTGTTAACTGTTTCGTAAGCAAGGCTTGTGTTCTTGCCCTTTCGTGGCAGAGCACTTACGTGGAAGAACGCAAATGCAAGAGGTTTACATGCTGTCCCTGTTTCAGATCCTCATGTTGATCCTGGACATCGTCTGGTTCTTCATCATAGCTCACGTGATCATGAGCTGGTTGATCAACTTCCAGATCCTGAACCTGCACCAGCAATTCGTGGCGCAGATCTGGTATGCTCTGAACCGCCTGCTGGACCCGATGTATCGCCAGATTCGCCGCTTCCTGCCACCGATCCAGGGCATCGACCTGGCGCCGCTCGTGGCGCTAGTCGCGGTCTATGCGCTGCGCATCATCCTCATGAACAACATCCAGATGTTCTACTGACGTCCTAACGCAGCTGCGTCAGTTGACCTGTGCAGCAATCCGCCGAATGAAATCCGCAGTCAATTTTGGCTCGGACAGCGGGAACATGTGGCCCAGTCCCGGCAGTTCTTCGTAGACGAACCCGAACTGTTGCAGCGGCTTGCCGTGTTCGTCTGGGGACAGCACCGCATCATCGCTGCCAAACAGCAAACCGCGTGGCATCGTTAGTTCCCCATAGCGCGCGGCCTGCGCCTCCATGGTCGCCTCATAGCCCAGCAGGTCTTCGGACGCGGTGACAAAGGCGATCGGGCGAAAACCCAGCTGCCCGCCTGCGCGGATCATGAAATCATCCGGGATGGATTCCGGGTATGACACCGCGCCCAGCACCTTGTCGCGCGTAGCAACGGCGGCGGGCACGGCGATAGTGTGACCGATAAACTTGCGCAGCCAGTTGGTACGCACCTCCAACCCTTTGAACATGTCTGGCACCGTGGTTTGCGGCATCGTCGCCGGGCATAGCAAAGCCAGCCCGTTCACCGCGTCGGGCCGCTCCAACGCCATCGCCAGCGACACTGCCCCGCCCAGCGAATGCCCTACCAGGAGCGGCTGTTTGACGTTCAGCTTGTCCAAAGCCTCCCAGATCATTCGCGCCTGCTCCGGCAGTTCCCCCAACCGGGTGGCCTCGCGCGTGGAATAACCACAGCCGGGCCGGTCCAGCACGAACAGCCGGAACTCATCACTCAACTCCGCTGTCAGCCCATATGTGCAATGCTGCATCTGCCCTGACAGCCCGTGGATCAGCACCACAGGGCGGCCGTTTTCCGGACCAAAGGTCTGGTAGTGGATCGATCCGCCTGACACCGGTACAATCTCCCCTGCCTGCGGCACCATCTTTTCGGCAGTCGAAGCGGTCTTACGTGTCCACAGATGCGCCGCCAGCAGCAGGGCAATAAGGACCAGAACAATCAGGATCAGGATGTTGACGACAATCATTGTAAACCTCCGGTGCTACTTGGGCGCGATAAGACGGTACTGTTCCAACCCCGATTTGGCCATCAGCTGCTGGTACTCGCGCACTGTGCCCGGCCACAGGGTTGTATTGCGGCCGTTTTCATCCTGGTACCAGGACACACATCCACCTGCCTGCCAAACACTGTCGTTTAGGCGAGTTTCGATCTCGGCTTCAAATGCGGCCTGTTTCTCCTCTGCTGGGGTTACGGCGGCAATGTCCTGATCACGCATCCCCTGCAGAACCTTACACACGTGCGCCACCTGCGCTTCGATCATCAGAACGACGGAATTGTGGCCAAGCCCGGTATGCGGCCCAAGCAGGAAAAACAGGTTGGGAAAGCCGGTGGTTGCCGTGCCCAGATGCGCCTGCAACCCTTCCTGCCATGCCTCGGACAACGGCAGACCGTTTTCACCGGTAAAGTCGATACCAGCTAGCGAATCCGTGACGTGGAACCCGGTGCCCCAGATCACCACGTCGGCTTCCACCTCGGTCCCGTCCGTGGCTGTTAGCGTCCGGTAGGATACGTTTTCCAACCCTGCAGGCACCACCGAAACATTTGGCCGTGCCAGCGCCGGATACCAGTCGTTCGAACTGAGCACGCGCTTGCACCCGATCCGGTAGGACGGTGTGAGCATCTTCTGCATTTCCGGGTCGGGGAAGGACCTTTTCACTTCCTTACGCCACATCTTCATGGCCCCGTTTACTGCCCACGGTTTGCCCGCGAACATCGCAAACCGCAGTTCGAACAGGTTAAAAATCACGTTCCGCCGTAGCCGTGGGATGAAAGGCAACAGGTGGTGCAGCCGCAACATCCAGTTCTTAAACGGGCCGTCGGGACGCGGCAGCACATAAGGCGGCGTGCGCTGAAACACGGTCACATGGGCGGCGCTCTTGGCGATCTCAGGTACAAACTGCACAGCGGAAGCCCCGGTGCCCACAACGGCCACGCGCTTGCCCTTAAGGTCCAGGTCATGTTCCCAGGCTGCGGAATGGAACGACGGGCCGGGGAAGCTGAAGAACCCAGGTACATCGGGGATCAGCGGAATGTGCAACGCGCCGATGCCTGATATCAGCACGCGCGCCTCCCACGCCTCACCCTCTGCGGTGGTGACGTGCCAGCGGGTCCCGGTCCAGTGCGCGGATTGCAACGTCTGTCCGAAATGGCACAGGTCATAGAGCCCTTCGTCCCGCGCCACGTTCCGCATATACATCCAGATCTCATTGCCCCCGGCATATGACGTGGACCAGTCTGGGTTCAGATGCCGGGCAAAGGAATAGAGATGTGATGGCACATCGCAGGCCACACCGGGATAGGTGTTTTCCCGCCATGTGCCGCCAATATCATCGGCCTTTTCCAGAATGGCGATGTCAGTGAACCCATACCGGCGGGCCTCCATGGCCATGGTCAACCCAGAAAATCCGCTACCCACGATCAGGATGTCCACTGAGTTCATCGGTTACCCGCCAAACTTCTTGCGCAAAAAAGCCCAGTATTTCACAGGCATCAGACGCTGAATCATGTCAATCGCGCGTGCATCGTTTCCGATCAATATGCGGTCTCGGCCGCGTTCCAGCCTGCTGGCAATAATTTCGGCGGCTTGATCCGGGGGCATGACCAGAAATTGCTGCGTCCTTTCCAGCCGCTGGTCAATTTCGTCCTGCGTCAGATCGCTAGTCAGACGCGAATTGCGTGCAATTTCCGTATTGATGCCGCCCGGATGCACTTGTGCCACACGCACGTTGGAGTGCTCCAGCTCATGACGCAGCGCTTCGGTAAAGCCGCGCAATCCAAACTTCGCCGTAGAATACGCCGCCTGTCCCGGCGGCCCGATCAAACCGAACACGCTGGAGATATTGACGATCTGAGCGGCGGGCCGTTCCTTCAGCGTCGGTAAAAAGGCCCGCGTCATGCGGATTGGTGCATGTAGGTTTATGTCCAGCACCCACTCAAAATCTGCCTCGGACACATTGGCAAACGCGCCTTCCAGCGCAACACCGGCATTGTTCACCAGCATATCGGCAGGCACGCAATGTTGGGTGGCCACAGCCCCTGGCAACGCTTCCACCGCCTCCCTATCCCGCACATCCATGTGGTGCAGGGAAACGCGCACATTCTGTTGGATTGCCTGCCGCGTCCGCTCCAACCCGACTGCGTCCAGATCCACCAGCGCCAGATGCGTGCCGCGTGCGGCCAGATTCCGTGCCAACGCCGCCCCGATGCCCGAAGCGGCTCCGGTCACGACCGCACATTTGCCTGAAAAATCCCACGTGCCCATGTCGACGGCCCTCCGCAGCCATGGGGCCGGTTCGTATGCCCTCCGTCAACCCTGACGTCAGGAAAACCGATCAGCCAAAGATATCCAGCTTCAGCGGCAGCCCAGTGCCCATCCAGATCCCGTGATCGCGGTGATCGGCCAGATCGTCCCCGGTTTCCGGATGCGCAAACACCACCAGCCCGTCCCGATGTAGGGCCAGCCAAGGCATCACCTGATCAAACAGGTCTTGGCCAAACGCCAACTGGCAGCTCCATTGCGGGTGCGGCCCCACCGGTTTTTCATGCACCCTGCCCATCACCACGCCAAACTGGTCGCGTGCCGCTTCGCACAAGGCGCGCGCCTGATCGACAGTGGCGGCCCCGAAATAGACATGAGCATGCCAGCCCGAGATGTCCGTCATTTTCCCGCTCCGTGATGCAGGATCTGCCCAATCGTGTTCAAAAGAACCTGCGCTGCCAGAATGGATGTGCTGCCGGACAGGTCGTAATCCGGCGCGACCTCGACCAGATCAACGCCCACGATATCCCCGCGCTGGGCCAGCCCATCGATCAGCTCCAGCACGTCGTAATAAAGGAACCCGCCATGGCTGGGCGTGCCGGTGCCCGGCGCGATGGACGGATCGAACGCATCAATATCGATGGTCAGGTAATACCGCTTGCCTTCGGGTATCCGCGCCAGCGTGCCCTCCACCCCCAACCGCCGCATTTGGCGCACTGACAGGATGTCAGACCCCATCTTGCGCGCATCTTCATAGCCTTCGCGTGCGGTCGAAGATACGTTGCGAATGCCGATCTGCGTCAGACCAGTCACATACGGCTTCTCCGCCGCGCGGCGCATCGGATTGCCATGGCCATAACGCACGCCATGGCGTTCATCGACGAAATCCAGATGCGCATCAATCTGAACGACGTGGATCGGCTCCTGATCGTCAAACGCATTTATGCAGGGGATGTTGATGGAATGATCTCCGCCCAGAACCACAGGCAAGGCTCCCGCTTTCAGGATCTGGCGCACCCCATGTTCGATATTGGCGTGGCTCTGGATCGTGTCAGTGTGGATGATGTCAGCATCGCCAATATCCACGATACTAACCTTGGCGGGATCCAGATAGGTCACATCGTCTTCGTGGTCATACGCCCCGGCATGACCAAAGGCAAACAGGGTTGATGCCTCGCGTATCGCGCGTGGCCCCATCCGGGCTCCGGACCGCCACTGTGCCCCGAAATCGAAAGGCGCGCCGAGCACGGCCACATCCGCGTCAATAGCGCCCCAGTCTGAAACATACGGGTATTTCCCAAACGTGCAGATGCCCACAAACGGCAGGTTCAACCGCCCGCTTTCATATCCATGTCCTGCCATCAGGCCACCACCAGAAAAATCATTATTCCAAGGCCCCACATTGTCATCTGGAAATGGGTGTTCTGCCCCCATTCATGACAGAACCAGTAGCAAAAGTAATTCCCGACAACGAGAAACCCGGACCAGATGCATGTAAAGAGCGTGGCGCCCAGAAATGCGGTAGCCCGCGCGGTTTCCATAGCAGCGCCGCCAAATAAGCTAGACACCAGCAAAACCACACCCGCCCACAGAACCAGCGTTGCTGCCAGTTCTGCCAGCACAACAAATCGGAACGCAGCTTGCTGTAGCGCCCGGCTTTCCACCGCCCTGTGGGCGACCCGTGCAAATTCATCCGGGTAGGCATCGCGCATACGGGTCATGCCCATGACCTGTGCTGTGAAGGCCTCGTTGTTGCCGGGATGCATTATATTGTCCCAAACGCCAAAGCTCAGCCAGGAGGCCAGCGCGGTCAGCATCAGGATCTGAGAAAAAAGAACCACCGTTTCAAACATGACCGATACGTCCTTACGGTAGACAGACTACGGGCCGCTGTTTCCAGCGGCCCGCAATTGTTTGGGATCAGGTCCAGGCCAGATCGGCCGGGCGGATCTCGAACGAGATGTGATGCTCCCCACCAGCCAAGTTTTCCTTGGTATGGTTGTAGAGCGACCGCCAGTAAGGCTGGATGGTCACGGCGTCTTCCTGAAGCATCTTTTCACCGATCGCCATCAGCTCGCGACGCTTTTCAACATCTGCAGTGGCCAGCGCCTTTTCCAGGTTCGCGTCGAAGTCCGGGTTGGAATAGCCAAATTCGTTCCATGCTTCGCCGGTGCGATAGGCCAGCGCCCAGATCTGGACACCCAACGGGCGGTGGTTCCAGTTGGTTGAGCTGAACGGATACTTCGCCCAGTCGTTCCAGAACGTATTGCCCGGCAGAACGGTCCGCTTGATGTTGAACCCGGCGTCGCGCAGCTGCGCAGCAACGGCATCAGTGGTGTCCTTACGCCATGCATCGTCGATGGAGATTATTTCCATCTCGAAATCGCCCATGCCTGCTTCGTCCAGCATCGCCTTGGCGGCGGCGCCATCAACGGGCTGTGCCGGCAGCGGCGCGTATTCCGGATGCATAGGACCAACATGGTGGTTCTCGGCCTTCTGACCGCGACCGCCATAGCCCAGTTCCAGCAGAACCGAGTTGTCTACCGCCATTTGGATCGCCTTGCGGACGCGTGCGTCTGCATACGGCTTCGAACCGTTGACATCGGCCAGCTGGTTCGGACGGATCACGATGGTGGCAGCAGTCACGATCTCATGCTGATTCCAGCCGTCTTGAACGCTCATAATGTCGATGAAATCACCATCAACAGAATACAGCATGTCGACTTCGTCAGCTTCTGCTGCCGCAACCCATGCCGACGGGTCGGTCCCGTAATCAATGAACTCGATCCGGTCCATGAAAGCGCCGTTGCCTGCGTTCCACCAAGTGTGGTTTTCGTTGCGGACCAAAACGCCTTTTTCGCCAACTGAAAGCGATTCCGGCATATAGGGGCCGGTGCCGATTGGGTTGCCCAGCATGTTGTCTGGATCATGCGAGCTGTGCACGATCGCGCCCGGATAATCGGCCATGCCCGCGATCAGCGAAATGTCCGGCTTGGGCAGCATCAGTTTCACGGTGTGGCTGTCGACAACCTGGATTGCACCGTCGATGGCCTTGTTGGTGTTCGCGTCGATCAGCGTAGCCCAGCGACCGGCCATGGAGTTGCCTTCCACGTCCTTTTCGCACCACATCGCGATGTTGCGGGCCACGTCGTCTGCGGTGAAATCGTCGCCGTTGTTCCACTTGACGCCCTTGCGGACCATCAGCGTGTATTCGGTGGCGTCGTCGTTGACTTCCCAGCTTTCCAGCAGCGACGGCGCAAAGGTCCCGTCGTTTTCATAGGTCACCAGGTATTCCAGCCAGCCGCGCGAGAAGTTGGCGATCTGCGACCAGTCATAGGTGCGCGGATCTTTCAGGGCGCGCACTTCCTGCTGGATGCGCACGGTGCCGCCCATCTTGGCATGACCCGCCGCCTTGGCCGGTGCCGGCATACCCAGCATCGCATATGCGGTTGCCGCAGTCGCACCGAACGTGCTGGCCATGGCCAGGAACTCGCGGCGGTTCACGGCGTCATTGCCAACCTTGTCCGCTTGTTCGGTGATCACTTTTGGCATGGGTTTGCCGTTGCGAGTGTAAAAAGACATGTATCTCCCCTTATGTAGATGTCCTGCGGGTATGCCCCGCTACTTTTTTGGCCTTTTGTTTGTGCCTGCCCGCGTGATTGCGTGTCAAGGCAAGCCTCTTCAATTCTGCGGTCGCAAGGCGTCCAACCCGTCTGCTTCCGACGCCGATATGCATATGCTGGTCAGCTTGCGTGGTTCCGCATAGTTCCATGGCGTCGCACGATGCAACACCGCGCGTTGGTCCCAGACTAGCACGTCACCGACATTCCAGGTGTGGGAAAAGACATAATCGGGCTGTGTAACGAATTCGGTAAGCTCATCGATCAGGCGTTCGCCCTCCAGATCATCCAGTCCGTCAACGGCAAAGGCATGGCTGGCGATATACAGTGCTTCGCGACCATTCACAGGATTTGTCCAAACCGGGTTCCAATGCTGATCCTTCCATTTGGTGAACAACGCGTCCTCGGCCAGCTCCGGCGAAATCTTGCGGCGGCTGTTTCCGTAGCGGTGCCAGATCCCGCGCCCGCGAATACGCGCCTTCAAGTCCTCCGGCATATCCGCCCATCCGGCCCGGGTCGACGCAAACTCGGTCGCGCCGCCTTCCTTGGTGACCACGCGCGCAATCAGGATATTGGTCAGCGCGGGAATGGGCAGAAACGTACTGTCGCAATGCCACAGCATGTTGGCCTTCAGGTTCAGCGTGTGCATGTCCATTTCACCGGTCACGCCACCATCATCGGTGATGTTGGACACCTCCGGCACCTTGAATTCCGCGCCTTCTTTCAGGTCCGGCACGCTGCGGTTTTCCACTGACCCAAAATACCGCCCGAATCTCAGATGTGCCTCATCTGACAAATCCTGTTCGCGAAACAACAGCAGGGAATGCTCCTCAAAAGCCGCCCGGATCTGCGCATACAGCGCATCGTCTACATCATTCAGGTCGATACCATGAATTTCGACACCATATCGCGGGTGCAGTGGGGTCATTTCCATGACACTCATGTCTTGGCCCTTGCTTCTATGTCTTCCGGAGACAGATGTTTCACGGTGTCCCAGGCGGCTGATTTCGGGCTGTTCAGCAGCCCCTTGGGGTCCATCCGTTTCTTCCATGCCAGGTGAATGTAATCGGCGTTCTTCAATCCACCGCCTTCCACCCGCCAGGTATGTGCGTCGTAAACGGGGAAGCCGTTGGTTTCGTAGATGGCGTTGATCTCGGCCAGCCGTTCGGGCGTGGAGAACCAGATGATTGGCAGATCAAAGGTCACCACCTCCCCGCCCAGCCGGGCAAATTCGTGGTGCATCCACACGTCATCTCCTAGGAGCGGGCGCAGCGCGTCCACCTTTTCCGGATCCGGTGGGATCGGGCAGCCAACCTGCTGATAGGTCGCCGAACGGTCCGCCTTCAGCACCTGCAGCGTTGTATGGTTGTAGGAGAAATCGAACACATGCGGCAAATTCAGCTCCTGCCGTCGCGCATCATCCATCGCCAGGTCCACATGCCCGCCCATGCCTTCGACCAAGGCGAAAAAGGCAGGGACATCTTCTGCGGGGACTAGCGACACTAAAAGATGGTGATCGGGCCGGATATGCCCGCTGAGCCGGGGAAAATATGCGGTAATCCGCGCGTCTACGGTGGACACCAGCTTGCAGGCTATATCCTCTGCAACCGCCAACGCACATCCTGCGGCATAGGCTCCTTTGTAACTGTCAAAGGTCGCCATGCAGCCATGCCAATTGCGCGTGGGCACAGTGCGGATGGTGACATCGGTGATTACCCCGTTCAATCCCCAGGCATGATGGACATGCAACGCATCCGGCCCATCAAACTGGCGCTCTACCGGTGCCTCCTCTACCGACATGGCTGTCAACGAAATCAGGTTTCCCGGATCGCGCAGCGCGCCATTGGCGACTGACCCGATCCCGGCGCTGCCACCCGCTACAAAGCCACCAATCGTGGCAATGTCCTGCGTCGATGGGAACATCGCCAGCTCTTGCCCGGTTTCCTTCAGCGCAGCGTTGATATCGGCCATCAACGCCCCTGCCTCCGCTCGAACAAAGCCATGCCCGATTTCCAGAATGCGGTTCATCCCTGTTGTCTCGATGATCAGCCCGCCGTCCATCGGCACCGACTGGCCATAATTCCCCGTCCCGCCACCCCGCAGGGTGATCGGCGCATCATGGCGATAGGATGTGGCAAGCACATGGCGCAGCTCTTCCGGCGTCTTGGGTTGCGCGACAAGATCGCCAAAACATTTACGCAGCTTCTGGTTCAGGATCGGCGAATACCAAAAAAAATCACGGCTGCGTTTCTTCACCAGCACCGGTTCCGAAATCAGCGCCACGGGGGCCAGTTCTGCCGCAAATGCGCCCCAGTCCAACGTTGTCTTTCCGGAAATTGAGCTCATTGTGCGGCCTCCGATAATGTGTGAACGCGCCGAGGTGGCCCGCAGCGACCGGAAACAAGTTCGGCCGGATTGCGCGCATCGCTCAGAATCAAAGTGTCGATGGAGGTGCCCACCAGCGCAGGGGGCTTCTGCCCCAATGCGCGGGCGGCGTTTGTGGTGATCAGCGGCAGCCACCGATCAAAGGGCGGGTCCAGATGCCCTGTCAGCACGGCGAGGTTCAGCGCAGCCATCGGGTCATGCTGGCCCAGTGGACAAAACGCATCTGCCACGTTGTCGGAGCCCACAACAACCTGTACCCCGGCATCCGTCAGTTCCCTCACCCGTGTCAGCCCCCGCCGGTCTGGCGTGCCTTCCGTGCGCCCCTGCAGATACAGGTTCGTCGTCGGCAGCGTGGCCACGAATATCCCAGCCAGGGCCAATTTTTCCGACACCCGGTCAAAATCATCTCGCCTCAGGTTCATCAAAGCACAGGCATGTCCGCACAGGATCGGACCGTCAAAGCCATGCTCCAACGCGACATCTGCAATCAACTCCACCCCATGCAGACCGGGCATCAGCCCCTCATCCACATGGAAATCCAGCGCGATACCAAACCGTGAGGCTGCATCGAACATGTTGATCAGACTCTGCCGGGGCTCTGCATGATCCAGCAAAAATGTTCCCAGCGCCCCGCCTGTTTCCGCGATCCGCCGCGCAATGGACATGGCACAATCAGGATCCTCCAGCGCCGCGATGTTGACCAGCGCGGCAAGCTGCAGGTCAATCTCATCCGAACGATCGCTGCACAGATCCTCCAGCACCGACCACGCCAGTGGCGGCGCGCTGGTATTGCCCCAGTCGACATGGCTACGCGCCAGACCACAGCCCGCCTCCACCAGTTCTGAAATCCCGCGCCCGGCCCGCGCCCAAATGTCCGCTTCCGTCCAGTTCACCTTGTCTTCCAACTGCGCAGCAATTGCTGAGGTCAGATCACCGCCCACATCCGCCAGCCGGTGTAGCGTGTGGCACTTGTCCAGATGGCAATGCGCCTCCACCAACTGCGGCATAACAATGCGTTGTGTATCCGACGGCGGGCGCTGGTCGAACGCCTGCACCCGGCCATCAACCACATGCAAATCCCCGCTGCCATGGCCGGGCACAATGACGTCGCGCAGGATCATACCGCCGCCCCGAACAACCGGTCCATGAACGCCATGAACCAGGCGTGCTGCGCTGCGTCTATTTGCGGACCCAACGTGTCCTGTTCCTCCTGCGTCTGCGCACCGGGCTGCCCGTAGCTGGTGTTGCCCTTTTGCCAACGGCGAAACGCGTCATAGCCGCACTCCGCATGAAACTGCAGGCCATACACCCGTTGCCCAATCCGAAACGCCTGGTTTTCAAACAGCGCACTGCGTGCCAGATGTTCGGCCCCCTCAGGCAGGTCAAAGGTATGAAAATGCGCCTGCGTAAAATGCAAAGGCTTCGGCAGGAACCATTCGGCGCCTTCTATAGCTGTCACCGGGTAGAACCCAAATTCGTGACTGCCATGCTCCGGCGCCCCGGCCCAGGCCCCAAGATGCCAGGCGATCATCTGCGCGCCCTGACAGATGCCCAGCACCGGTATCCCGGCCTCCAGCGCGGCGCCGATCCACCGGTATTCTTCGTTCAGAAAGGGGTGTTTTTCCGTATCGTAGGCGTTGTACATGCCGCCATAGATGACCGTGCCCAGCACGTCATCGGTCACATTACCTAGCATATCACCCTGAAACGGGCGGCGGGTGTCCGCGATCAGCCCGTTGTTGCAGACCCATTGCACAACCCGGTCATCTTCCGGCCCGTCCCCATGACGGACCAATAAAACGCGCTTGCTCATCCATCCCCCCTGAAAGAGATTGCAAAACAGCGGCCCTAAGAATTGGATCTGTGCCAGAGATTTCCTTTATGCTTTCACGAAAGCGCACATCATTCAAGAGACCAGACCATGAAATCGCTCACCCCATCTGACCTTGCCCCGCCTTTCGCCCGTTATGCCCACGGGGTAGAGGTTCCCGCAGGCCACCGCATTGTGCGCACATCCGGCCAGCTGGGGCTGGACCCAGAGGGCACTGTCCCCGCTACTGCGTTGGAACAGGCGCGCATCTGTTTCGGCAATATTGACCGTATCCTTACCGCCGCCGGCATGACACCGGCTGACATCATGCACGTTTCTGCGTTTGTTACCGGGCGCGAACATATGGCAGGCTACATGCAGGCAAGAGATGAGGTCATGGTAGACCGCGACGCAGCCAACCTGCCCAGCTCCACGCTGATGATCGTCTCAGGCTTCACCCGGCCTGAATTCGTGGTGGAGGTGGAGGTTTGGGCGGCCGCGCCCTGACCGCGTCTAACGCACGCCGTAATACAGGCCCAAGACATGTTCGGCCTCGGCAAAGAACAACCACCGCACCACGGCCACCCCCATCAGATGAGACAAAACCGCAACGGCGGCCAGTACATGTGAAAACGGTAGCAACAGGCACAACACTGGCACTACAGCCATCAATGCCAGCCCGATCACCCGCAGCTTCATGCTGTGGCGACGGCCCACGACATAGGCGAATTCCTTGAGCAGGTAATTTGTACCGGTATGCGGCGGCTCAAACGCTCGCACTGCACCGAACCGCAGTCCCGTCGCGGTGGACAGCGTGGATCCCGACCCCAAAAGCGCCCGATCCCCCACAATCCAATACGCCACCTGAACGATGCCCGCAACGATCAGCAAAACAGTCGCGACCTTGATCTGCCCAGCCATTAAGGCCCCGCCGCCAATTGCAAAGCTCATAAAAAGCGCCGGGGTCAGTGGCAGATTCCAGCGCGGTACGGTTTTCAACTGGGCGTAGATCATCGATGTGGCAAACACCGCCAGGGCCGACAACAGGCTGCCGATCCATCCCAGCAGGGTCCATTGTACCGAAAGGAAAACCACTCCAAAGCCATAGACCGCCATCACCAGCAATGCGGCCACAGCCAGCACGCCTTCTCGGCTCAGCCAGCTGCTTCGCCATTGGGTGAAGGCCTTCAACGCCCGTTCTGGATGCCCCAGATGGAAGGTCGATGCCATTAGCCCGCCAACGGCTAGCCCGAAGGCAATGGCGAAAAAAATAAAGGCGACAATTCCGGTCACGGCAGGCAGGCCCAAACCCAGCCACGCCAGCAGGCCAAAGCCGAGCCCGGAAAGCGTCGTGAAAATGATGACTGATGGCGCTGGGTGCATGTCAGAGTTTCTCCAATGCCTTGTCGAGCCAGCTGAAGAAACCGCGCTGCTCCTCCGCCACTGGTTCTAGCAGCGGGGCGAGCACGTCAATGTCTTCGCCGATCTTATCTTTAGGCCGCGGCGGCAGGTACTTGTTGACAGGTTTTGTGCCTTGTTCCGGCATCAGGTCCATGCCGCCCCGCTCCGCCACCAACTGGCTGACGGCGCTGCCTGGATCAGACAAATCCCCAAAATGCCGCGCGCCCGCTGGGCAGGTCCGCACACAGGCGGGTTCACGGTCCTCTTCCGGCAGGTTGGTGTTGTAAATCCGGTCTACGCAAAGGGTGCATTTCTTCATCACCCCGGCCACCGCGTCCATCTCCCGTGCTCCATAAGGACAAGCCCAGGCGCACAGCCCGCAGCCAATGCAATCGCTCTCATTCACCAGCACAATGCCATCTTCGGTGCGCTTGTAGCTGGCCCCGGTCGGGCAAACAGTGACACAGGGCGCATCCTCGCAATGCAGGCATGATTTAGGGAAATGCACCAGCTGGGCAGGTCCCGATGCAGGCTGCACTTCGTAGCTGTGGACCCGGTTCAGGAAAGTGCCAACTGGGTCGCTGCCGTACGGGTCCTGATCCGACAGGGGCGCGCCGTAGTTCTCGGTGTTCCAGCCTTTGCAGGATACAACACAAGCATGGCAGCCCACGCATGTGTCCAGGTCAATAACCAGCCCCAGCGATTTTTCCGTATGTTCGGGCAACTGGGTCATGCACCCACCTCCTGCCCAAACGCCGCACCATTTACTTTTGTGACCATCATTTGCCCACCTTCCATGCCAGCACCCCGGGCCCTTTACCTACCGGCGACCGTAGCGGCGGAAGGTCGGGCTGGGCCGCATCCGGCGGATCGGCTTTCTCAATCTTCACCTTCAAATCGAACCATGCCGCCTGTCCGGTGATTGGGTCGGAATTGGCCCATCTCAGCCCATCACCCTTGGGCGGCAGCAATTCATGGATCAGGTGGTTCAGAAGGAAGCCCTTGGTCGCCTCCGGCGCATCCTCCTCAAGCGCCCAGGCGCCTCGGCGCTTGCCAATCGCGTTCCAGGTCCAGACCGTGTTTTCATTCAGCGCGGCCATTTCCATCACTGGCACCGTAATCTTGCCGTGAGGAGACATGACATGCGCCCAGTCGCCATCCTTCAGATCCGCCTCCCGCATTAGCGCGCTGGGCACATACAAAGGGTTCCGGCCATGGAGCTGCCGCAGCCACGCATTTTGCGTGCCCCAGCTGTGATACATCGCCATCGGCCGCTGGGTCAGCGCCGACACCGTGAACCCGTCATTTCCCTGCTGATCCGTCTCGTACCAGATCGGCAAAGGATCCAGCTTCTCCCGGATACGGTCGCGCAAATGCTCCGGCGGCTGCCGGTCGCCATGCCCTTCGGCGGCCAGCTGGAACCGGCGCATTGGCTCCACATACAACTGGAAGATATAGGGCTGCGGCGCATCATAAAGGCCCAGCCCAACGGCCCATTCCTGATAGGCCGTGTTCCATGGTTTGTAGAATTGCGCCTCATCCGGAATGTGCCCCACCCAGAACCCGCCATTTTCGATGTAATTGTCCAGCTGGTCCTTGTTAGGCGCGCCCCGGCCTTCGGTTAGTCCGTCTTCGTCCATACGCCACCCAGCCAGCGGGCCAATGCCAGGCCGCCGTTCGTGATTGACGATGTAATCGGCGTAATCCTTGTACATCGGATCGCCGTTTTGCTGCGTGAACCCAGGCAACTTCATCCGGTTTGCCAAGTCCACCAGAACGGACTGGAACCCGCGCACGTTTCTGTCCGGTTCCACTACGGGCCAGCGGATCGCGTCTGCAGCGGCCTCCGCCTCGCAAATCGGGCGATCCAGCATGGAAATACAGTCGTGCCGCTCCAAGTAGGTGGTGTCCGGCAGGATCAGGTCCGCATACGCCACCATTTCTGACGAATAGGCGTCAGAATAGATGATGCGAGGGATCACGTAGTCGCCGTTTTCATCCCGGTCCGTCAGCATGTCCATGACGCCGCAGGTATTCATCGTCGAATTCCAGGACATGTTGGCCATGTACATGAACAGCGTGTCGATCTTGTAGGGATCACCCGCATGCGCATTCGAGATGACCATGTGCATCAAGCCATGCGCCGACATCGGGTTTTCCCATGTAAACGCCTTGTCGATCCGCGCAGGCGTGCCGTCGTCCTTCAATGCCAGGTCCTGCGGCCCGCGCGGAAAGCCCAGATGCGGGCCATTCAGCGGCCCGTTCGGAGTGACAACACAATGTGGCGTCGGATGTGCCTCCACCGGTTTTGGGTAGGGCGGTTTGAACCGGAAACCACCGGGTACTTCGACCGTGCCCAACAGGATCTGTAGTACATGCAGTGCGCGGCAGGTCTGGAACCCGTTGGCATGGGCGGAAATTCCGCGCATCGCGTGAAAGCTCACCGGGCGGCCCGTCATGGTGGCGTGTCGTTCACCCCGGAAATCAGTCCATTCTTGATCCAGCTCAAAGGCTTCGTCAAAGGCGACCCGCGCCAGTTCTGCTGCGATCATACGGATGCGGTTGGCCTCCACCCCGCAGCGGTCGGCCACGTTTTCTGGCGCGTATTCATTGCTCAGGTAACGGTTTGCCAGCTTGTGGAACACGGTCACATGGGTCACACCGGCATGCCGGTGCGTTGCGTTCAGATCGGGCCGCACGCCCGGCTGGTCAAACGCAGCCAGCTTGCCGGCGGCCCGGTCCATGACCACAGGCTTGCCGGCGTCGTCCCGCAAAAACAGCCCATAGTCGGGCGACTTGGGGTCGCAGTTCACCAGAACCGGTGCGTTAGTGAACCGGGCGAGGTAATCCAGATCAATCCGTCCGGACTTCAGCAATGTGTGGACCAGCGACAGGATGAATAACCCGTCAGTCCCTGGTGCCATGCCCACCCATTCATCCGCAATGGCGTTGTAGCCGGTACGGATCGGATTGACTCCGATCACCTTGGCGCCACGCGCCTTCAGTTTGCCCAGTCCGATCTTGATGGGGTTGCTGTCGTGGTCTTCTGCCACCCCGAACAGCATGAACAGCTTGGTGCGGTCCCAATCCGGCTGACCAAATTCCCAGAACGCGCCGCCCATCGTGTAGATGCCTGCCGCGGCCATGTTGACGGAACAGAACCCGCCATGGGCCGCATAGTTGGGTGTGCCGAAATTTTGTGCCCAGAAGCTGGTGAAAGATTGCGACTGATCCCGCCCGGTGAAAAACGCCAGCTTTTCAGGGTCCGCCCGCAGCGGCTCCAACCAACCTGTGGCTATGTCCAGCGCTTCGTCCCAGCTGATTTCTTCAAACTCGCCCGACCCGCGCGGCCCGACCCGCTTCAACGGTGCACGCAAACGCGACGGCGCATTGTGCTGCATTATCCCCGCACTGCCTTTGGCACACAGCACCCCACGGTTCACCGGATGGTCGCGGTTGCCTTCGATATAGGCGACCTTGCCGTCCTTCATATGGACATTGATCCCGCAGCGGCAGGCGCACATGTAGCATGTCGTCTGGCGAACCTCGTCCGAGACTGGAGGCGACGTGTTCAATTTAGGCTGTCTCATGCAACCCCTTTCTTGCTTGCGTCACTCGAACAAAAAGACGGTCTCGCCGCAAGCGGATAGGGCCGATGAAATTCCCGTTTTGCTCGGAATCAGGGGAAGATGGGTCAATCTGCCCACCTTTTCCCACTTTGCGGGCTGCTTCACCTCCATCCCGCAACAGGTATGTTCGGTCTTCGTTATCACACCGTCGCGGAAATCGTGCACGCTGGTGATCGCACTTTTGCCGGGTATCCTGTTTCCTCCCAGCTGTCGGCGATAAAATCTGAAGGCTGGTGGCCTCTAACATCGCAGTCAACGCTGCGATACCGGCACATAGGGCCGTTCATCTGGCCCGTTATACAATGTAAGTGGACGGATCAGGATATTGCCGCGCTGCTGCTCAAGGCACTGCACGATCCAGCCGGGCATGCGACCAATGGCAAAGATCGGCACATACAGATCCATCGGAATGCCGTGCAGCTGATAGATCACGCCGGAATAGAAATCGACATTTACGTTCAGACCATGGCGCGCGTAGGGTTTCATCGCTTCCACTACCGCCTGCAGTATTTCATACCACTCCGGCGCACCCATCTCTTCACCCAGTTGGCGTACGCCCTCACGCATGTGACGTGCGCGCGGATCTTCCGCCCGGTACACCCGGTGGCCAAACCCGGTCACCGCTTCGCGATTGCCGCGCTTTTCCTTCACATAAGCCGCCGCATTGTCGGGTGAGCCGATCTCATGCACCATCTTCATCACGTCCTCGGCTGCGCCCCCGTGCGCGGGCCCGGACAGCGTCGACAATGCGGTGACAATCGCGCCGTGCAGGTTGGCCTCGGTTCCCACGGTCACTCGCGCGGCGAAACTCGATGCATTGGCGCCATGTTCGGCATGTAGGATGAAATCCACATCCGCCAGCTGCGCCGCTTCGGCCGAAGGCTTTTCGCCCTTCAACATCCACAACCAGTTCGCCGCATGGCTCAACTCTGGGTCCGCTGGTACCGGGTCGCGCCCGTTACGGATAGCTTCATGAGCCGCGATGATCATCGGTACCTGCGCGGTCAAGCGAATCCCGTTGGTCAGAAAAGCTTCCTCCCCCGTGGCCTGGCTGTCGGGCTCTAATGCTGCCAGCGCCGACACGGCGGTGCGCAACACATCCATCGGATGCCCGCCCTTGCAGGCGCGAATGATGTCGAACACTGGCGCAGGCAGGGTGCGGGCGGCCTTCAACTGCGCGTCAAATGCCTCCAGCTCCGACGCGGTTGGCAGCTCGCTATGGATCAGCAGGTAACAGACCTCTTCAAACGTGGACTGCGTGGCCAGATCGTTGATCGAATAACCACGATACAGCAATTCGCCCTTGGCGCCGTCGATATGGCTGACACCGGATCGTTCAAAATAGATGCCCTTCAGGCCGCGGTTGATCTTGACGTTTTCGGTCATGGGTGGCTCCTTCGGGGAAAGTATACTGAGGCATACATGTCAATTAGCTACAAATTTTTCGACCGGGCGCGGGATCGTGCAGCCCGGGTGGTGTTCCCGGAAATGGACGATCCGCGCGTCGCGGCGGCGTGCAAAACCCTGCGATCAGAAAGGCTGTGCCAGCCAGTGGCGCTGGGTGAGATATCGGAGGCGCAGGTTGCGGCGCTGGTTTCGGCGCGCGGCATGAAGGACGCGCTGGCGCGTCGTATGCTAACTCGGCCTCTGTACCGGGCCGCTGCGATGGTGGCCGCAGGCGAGGCTGACGCGATGGTCGCCGGCGCTGACAGCCCGACCAAGCGGGTGATTGAAGCGGCGTCGATTGTGATTGGGCTGGCGGACGGTGTGGAAACGCCGTCCTCGTTCTTCCTGATGCTGTTCCCGGACGGGCGGCGCATGGTCTGGGCGGACTGCGCAGTCAACGTATCCCCAACGGCCGAAGACTTGGCGGATATCGCGCGCGCTTCGACCGCCTCCTGCGAGGTGCTGCTGGGTCCGGCGCGGGTCGCTATGCTCAGTTTCTCAACTGGGACCAGTGGGCAGGGCGACAGCGTCGAACGGGTGCGTGCGGCGTCTGAACTGTCGGGGTTCATGGGGCCGGTGCAGGCTGACGCGGCGCTGAACCCGCGGATTGCAGAAAAGAAGGGGCTGGGCGACGGCGATGCCAACGTGCTGATCTTTCCCGATCTCGATTCCGGCAATATAGGGTACAAGCTGGCACAGGAACTGGCTGGCGCACAGGCGCTGGGGCCGTTTCTGCAGGGGTTCCGCAAGCCGGTCTGTGACCTCAGCCGCGGCGCGACGGCGGACGACATCGTGGCGGCCACCGTCGTGACCGCCGCGCTCGCGTAGTGCGCCGCAGCATCCATACGCCCTTGGGTCACACGGCCTCCATCAAGGTCACCGCGTCGCGGGCAATCATTTCTTCTTCCTGAGCCGGAACCACCCAGACTGAAACCCTGGAACTTTCCGCGTGAAGGCGCGTCTGGTTGCGATGATTGGCGTCTGGGTTCATCCGCACACCGATCCATTCGAGGCCACGCAGGATGCGGGCGCGCACCGCCAGCGCGTTTTCTCCGATACCGCCGGTGAAGGCGATCGCATCCAGCCCTTCCAGAGCGGCAATCAAGCTGCCTGCATGCCGCAGGGTCCAATAGCAGAAATGTTCGATCGCGAAATCGCTGTCGGCGCTGCTGTCCAGCACCAGATTGCGCATGTCAGACTTGCCGCCCGACAGCCCCAGCAGACCGCTTTCGTGGTTCAAGATCGCCTTGGTCCGTTCCAGCCCGTATTCCTCGACCAGCCGTAGCACCGCGTTAGCGTCAATACCGCCCGACCGCGTACCCATGGTCAGCCCATCCAGCGGTGAATACCCCATCGTGGTGGCAATGGACTGGCCGTTGTGGATCGCGCAGAGCGAGGCGCCATTGCCGAGGTGAAAGGCCAGCAGCCGCGACGGCAGTTTCTCACCACTCAACTCTGGCAGTTTGCGGACCAGAGAGGCATAGCTGAGCCCGTGAAATCCGTAGCGGCGAATGCCTCGTGTCTCCATCATCTTGGGGATGGCGAACCGGGTGGCCACTTCGGGGTTTCCAGAATGGAACGAGGTGTCGAAGGACGCGAACTGCGGCAGGTCCGGTGCCAGTTCGGCCAGCGCGTCGATCGCCTGCAGGTTATGCGGGTTGTGCAGGGGCGCCAGCGGTGAACAGGCCACGATTTCGGCGCGCACATCTGGTGTTATACGGATCGGGCGGGTCAGCTTGCGGCCGCCGTGTACGACCCGGTGTGCCGCGGCCTTCAGATCGTTCACCTCGACGCCGCGTTCCTTCAGGCCCGCCAGGACTGCTGTCAGCGCAGCCCGGTGATCGATTAGCGGCAGGTCGAGTTGATCCGCGCCGAAGCGAATGAAAGACTGGCTGCCGATACCGGCCGCGATCCCTGAAAGGCGCGGCCGGAGATCGGCGTCGAACAGTGCAAACTTGATCGACGAAGAACCGGCATTCAGAACCAGAATGTCGCCGATTTCTCCGCCATCTGGCATCGGATCAGAGCTGCTGCGGGCGCATGTCCGCCGCGCTGATCCCAGCCACCTCGACTGGCTTCTTCATCGCGTCGCGGCGGAACGGCTCGCCCAGTTCCTGGTTGATCATCGCCTCGATCAACGTGGTCTTGCCATGCTTCATCTGGTCTTCTATCGCCTTGTTCAGAGCAGCAGTCAGCTCGTCCATCGTCCGGGCGACCACGCCCTGCAATCCGCAGGCCTGTGCGATACCGGCATAAGACACCTGTTCGTCCAGTTCGGTTCCGATGAAGTTGTCCTCATACCACAGGGTAGAGTTCCGCTTTTCCGCGCCCCACTGATAGTTGCGGAACACGATTTGGGTGATCGCTGGCCATTCGCCCCGGCCAATTGCTGTCAGCTCGGTCACAGCGATGCCGAAGGCACCGTCGCCCGAGAACCCAACCACCGGCACGTCCGGGCAGCCGATCTTGGCGCCAACAATGGACGGCAGGCCATAACCGCAGGGCCCAAACAGGCCGGGTGCGAGGTATTTCCGGCCCTCTTCGAAGGTTGGATAGGCGTTGCCGATGGCGCAGTTGTTTCCGATGTCGGACGAAATGATCGCGTCGTGCGGCAGCGCGCTCTGGATCGCACGCCATGCCATGCGGGGGCTCATCCAATCCGGCTTGGCCGAACGGGCGCGCTCGTTCCAGGTGGTGCCTGGATCGTCGTCTTCGTGGTCCATGCTGGAAAGCTGCTGAGCCCAGCGCGACTTGGAATTACCAATAAGCGCTTTGCGCTCTGTCCGGCCTTCATCACCTGCTGTGCCAGACAGTTTGTCCAACAGCGCGGTCGCCACCTTCTTGGCGTCGCCCACAATGCCGACTGAGACCTTTTTGGTCAGCCCGATCCGGTCAGGGTTGATATCCACCTGGATAATCGCAGCGTCCTTGGGCCAGTAGTCAATCCCATAGCCCGGTAGTGTCGAAAATGGGTTCAGCCGTGTGCCCAGAGCCAAAACCACGTCGGCTTGGGAGATCAGCTCCATCCCCGCCTTGGACCCATTATAGCCAAGCGGTCCGGCAAACAGCGGGTGCGAGCCGGGGAAGGCATCATTGTGCTGGTAGCCCACGCAAACCGGCGCATCCAGCCGCTCGGCCAACGCCATCGACGCCGGGATCGCACCGCCCAGCACCACGCCCGCGCCATTCAGGATTACCGGGAACTTAGCGGAACTCAGCAGCTCTGCCGCCTGATCCAGTGCGTTTTCCCCACCGGTGGGGCGCTCAAATTCCACGATCTCGGGGATGTCGATATCCACCACCTGCGTCCAGACATCACGCGGAATGTTGATCTGCGCAGGTGCGCTGGCGCGGCGGGCGTTGATGATCACGCGGTTCAGAACCTCGGTAATCCGGGAGGCATCGCGCACCTCCTCCTGATAGGCGACCATATCCTTGAAGGCCGCCATCTGCTCGACTTCCTGAAAACCGCCCTGACCGATGGTCTTGTTGGCCGCTTGTGGGGTGACCAACAGAAGCGGCGTATGGTTCCAATAGGCTGTCTTAACCGCCGTCACAAAATTTGTGATGCCTGGACCGTTCTGAGCGATCATCATCGACACCTTGCCGGTGGTGCGCGTGTAGCCATCGGCCATCATCCCGCCCGAACCTTCATGGGCACAATCCCAGAACTTGATCCCGGCCTTCGGGAACAGATCCGAGATCGGCATGAACGCGGACCCGATGATCCCAAAGGCATGTTCGATCCCATGCCGTTGCAGTGTCTTCACAAAGGCTTCTTCGGTGGTCATCTTCATCTCAGGTGTCTCCCGGCAGGTGCAATCGGCCGATCCCGTGATCGGCGGCTTTTTTATCGTGTAGGCCAGGTGGACAGATGGCTTATAGGGCCAGTACGGGCTGCGGCTTATATCCAGTTTGTCAGCGGCGTTTGGAACCCGTCTCATTTTGCCCGGACACCACCTGCGCCAGCGTCGCAATCCCATCCGCGATTCGCCCCGTCGGGATCGAAGAATAGGCCAGCCGATAGAAATTTCTGGGCCGGTCCGGTCCCATGAAAAATGGCGCTCCCGGTTCGATCAGGACACCCGCTTCACGCAGGTCCCTCGCAGCCTGACCCATGTCCACGTCATCTTCGGCCCTCATCCAGTAGGATGACCCGCCAAACGTCCCCCGCCCGGAAATCTGCAGCCTATGTTGTCGGATCGCGGCATCCATCGCCTTACGCCGGTCATGCAGTACACCGGACATACGCCGCATCTGGGCATCGTAATGCCCTAGTGACAGAAAATAGGCAGTGGTGCGTTGGATATGCCCCGGCGGGTGCCGCAGGATCGATGCACGCAAGATCCGCGCTTCGCGAATGAAATCTTCGGAACCAACCAGATATCCCAACCGTAACCCAGGGAAGAGGGATTTGGAAAAGCTGCCAATGTAAATCACCCGTCCGTCCTGATCGAGCGACTTCAGCGCAGGGGATGGCGCCTTGAGGAACGACATCTCGAATTCATAGTCGTCCTCCACGATCAGCGCGTCGATTTCCGCCGTACGCGCCAGCAAATCCTCCCGCCGGGACAGGGGCATCGTCGCGTTAGTCGGGCTCTGATGGCTGGGCGTAACAAACACCACATCGGTCCCATCCGGGATTTGTCCTGGTGGCAACCCTTCGCTATCAACTCCTACAGTGGTCAATGCGCACCGGGTATGCCGCAGAATATCGCGCTGGGCGTGGTAACATGGATCTTCGATTACCGCGCGACGCTGCGGGTCCAGCAAAAGATGCGCTGCAATCCAAAGCGCGTTCTGCGCTCCCATGGTGATTAGAATTTCTTCTGGGCGGGCCGAAATCCCCCTCCGGGGCAGAGTATGGCGCGCGATAAATTCAATCAGCAGCGGATCGTCCGTGTCATAGTAATCGGTCGTCAGTGGCGTGAAATCCTTCTGCCCCAATGCCCGCAAGGCACAGAGCCGCCAGTTCGCATGATCAAACAATTCCGGGTCCGCCTGCCCATAAACAAAAGGGTATTTGTAGGCTTGCCAGTCCACCGGCTTTTTCGGCGTATCCCCACCCGAAACGCTGTTGGCAATCGCCTTGCCCCAATCAATCCGGTCTGACCGTATGGCGGGTGGATCGTAAAGCGGCGGCACGGGCGCATTCTCTGATACGAAATAGCCCGACCGCCCATGCGAGGTCAGGTAATCGTTTGCTAGCAGCTCGGTGTATGCCAACGTCACCGTGATCCGGCTGACCCCCAGATGACTGGCCAACTTCCGCGTGGAAGGCAACTTTTCACCCCGATGAAATCGCCCTGACAAGATGCCCGATGCAATCATCTGCTGGATCCGCGCCTGCAGCGTGCCCTGTGTTTCGGGGCTGAGAAAAAAGGTTTCCACGGGTATCGCCATACTGGTGTGTAGTCTGGATCTATCGTGCCTGCAATCTGGACCTATCTAAGTGATCACGACAAACTGTGGTTGCCACAATCGAAATATAACTATAAAGCTAGTTATATAGAATATAGGAGGTGTGTGATGTTGGAAACTGCTGCTCAGGGCTTTGCTGCCATGGGCTCGGAGTCCCGCCTCGAAGTGCTGCGCGTTTTGGTCCGTGCAGGCGAAGCTGGGTTGACTGTGGGTGATATTAAGGACCGTACCGGCATCGCCCCCTCCACCCTAGCCCATCACCTGAAATTCATGGCCGGGGCAGGGCTGGTGACACAGGAAAAAATCGGGCGCACCACGATCAACCGCGCACAGTTCGACGTCCTTCAGAAATTGGCGAATTTCATTCTCAGCGAATGCTGTGCCGATGCACCCAGAAAGTTTGCCAACGATGGCTGATACTACGCAATCCCCAGGCTGGTCGCTCAAGGGCTGGACGGCGCACCTCAAAACCCCATGGTCTCTGATCGTGGTCATTTTTGCCATGGTTGCACTGTTGGACCCTGGCAACCTGACCAACACGGTCCAGTTTGCCATCCGGGCGCTGGCCCATACCGCACCCTATATCCTGTTTGCTGTCCTGCTGCTGGCCTACCTGAAAGCCACCGGTGCAGAGGTCATGGTCAGCCGTGCGTTCCAGGGGCGGGAAACGCAGATGATCTTCCTCCCCGCCCTATTTGGCGGGCTCGCCCCGTTCTGTAGCTGCGAGGTGATCCCCTTTATCGCGGGCCTGCTGGCGTTGGGTGCGCCCCTGTCGGCGGTGATGGCGTTCTGGCTGTCCTCGCCCTTGATCGACCCGCCGACCCTGCTGATCACCGCGGGCGCTTTGGGCTGGCCATTTGCCATTGGCAAGGCCATGGCGGCGGTCGGGCTGGGCCTCTTTGGCGGGTTTGCCATCCGCGCCCTGATCAGCAATGGCGCTTTTGCGGAACCGCTGCGGGAATACAAACGCTCTGGCTGTTGTGGCAGCGGTCCAAAGCTTGACGGCAAGCCGCAATGGCGGTTTTGGCAGGAAAGCGAGCGGCGGCAGCAGTTCCGAGCAGAGTTCCTGTCGAACGGTCTGTTCCTGCTGAAATGGCTTGCGCTGGCCTATACGCTGGAGGCGCTGCTGGTACATTACGTGCCTGCTGACCTGATTGCCCGCGTGGTTGGGGGTGAAGGCATTGTCCCGATTACCACCGCCGCCGTGGTGGGCATGCCCGCCTACCTGAACGGCTATGTCGCCCCGCCGATGCTGGCCGGGCTGATCACCCAGGGCATGAGCGTGGGGGCTGCCATGGCCTTTATGATCGCTGGATCGGTCAGTTCAATCCCGGCCATGGCGGCGGTCTGGTCGCTGGTCAAACCCCCGGTCTTTGCCGCTTACCTGACACTGGGTGTGCTTGGCGCGATCCTTGCGGGGATGCTGTTTCAGCTGGTGATCTGAGCAGCACGCGATTGTCTTCGGCGTTCAGCGGGGTGAGGTGCACCGACACGCCGCACCAAGTGAAGCAGATTTCAGCCCAGCGGCGCGCGGCTCGTCTGTATTATCAAGGCTGAGGGGAACAAGCACAACGTGTTGCCCAGCCAGGATTACTGGGTCGGGCCACATCGCGGTAACCTTTCAAAAAGGCGAAGGCACGCGGGGGCGTGCCTTCGGTAATTTTTACCGTGGATCAGGCAAACGCTTTGGAGATCGCCTTGTCTACCGTGTCGGTGATGTGGTCGATATCATCCGCTGTGGCGATCAGCGCGGGCGAGAAGCACAGGCAGTTGTTACGCCCGGGGATGGACCGGTTCGATGCACCGATGATAACGCCCTGTGCCGCGCAATCGCCCACGATGGCGGCAATGTGCGCTTCGCTTACGGGTTCCTTTGTGCCGCGATCTTCGACCAGCTCCAGCCCGCAGAACAGACCCTTGCCGCGCACGTCGCCAATTTCGGCGTGCTTGTCCATCAGGGCGTTCAGGTTGTCCATCATCCGTGCGCCCATGGCTTTGGTGTTTGCCAGCAGACCTTCGTCTTCGATGATGCGCATGTTTTCCAGCGCAGCCACTGGGCCGGAGGTGCATCCGCCGAAGGTGGAGATGTCGCGGAAATAGTTCAGTTTATCGGTCGGATCGTCCTTGAACATGTTGAAGATTTCTTCGGTTGTCACAAGGCACGCAATCGCGGCATAGCCAGAGGCCACGCCCTTGGCCATGGTCACCATGTCGGGTTTCACCCCGTATTGCTGGTACCCGAACCATTCGCCCGTGCGGCCCACACCGCAGACGACCTCATCAATATGCAGCAGGATGTCGTAGCGGTCGCAGATGTCCTGGACCTTCTGCCAATAGCCTTCGGGCGGGGTGATGACGCCGCCGCCTGCGGTAACTGGCTCCAGGCAAAGCGCACCCACGGTGTCGGGGCCTTCACGCAGAACGACCTGTTCGATCTGTTCGGCTGCCCATTCGCCAAAGTTTTCATCCGGCGCGCCGTCCAGTTCGTGCTTGCGGTATTCCAAGCAGTGCGGCACGCGCACGAAGCCAGGTGTCAGGGGGCCGTACTGCACATTGCGTTCGTCCTGCCCGCCCGCGCTAAGGCAGGCAATGGTGGTTCCGTGATAGTCACGGTCTCGGTAGAGGATTTTGTGCTTCTTGCCACCGTAGCGCTTGTGCGCGATCTGGCGGACCATTTTGAAGGCTTTTTCATTCGCCTCTGACCCGGTGTTCAGGTAGTAGACCCGGCTGAGCCCCGGCATCTTGCCGATCAGCTTTTCGGCAAACAAGGATCCTGGGATCGACCCGGCGGAGCCTGCAAAATAGTTGATACGCACCAGCTGGTCGCGGATCGCATTGGCGATGCTTTCGCGGCCGTAACCTACATTGACGGTCCAGACGCCACCGGACACCGCATCGAGGTGTTCCTTACCCTTCTGGTCCCAGACGCGCATGCCCTTGCCTTCGATGATGATGCGCGGATCGGTGGTTTCGTAGGGTTTGTGCTGGCTCAGGTGATGCCAGATATGTGCCTTGTCGGTTTCAACCACATGGCTGATGTCGTTTTCATTGAACGTGTCGTGCATGACACAGGCCCTTTTTGTCAGAAAAACAGGAACACCGGCACGATAACTGCGCCGGGCGTCTAAGGGAAATTGAAACTGAAACGTCCCGACCAAGTAGGGCCAGATTGGATGGTGATCTAGGTCCAGTTTGGATCGACGCTGGGGATGCCGTGGACAGGCGCCCGTCTGGGCGTGGTTTTGCCGTTGCGATCGGCCAGTTGTTCTTGCCAGAGTACGCGCGAGCAAAGGATCCGATGGGTGGGAGGGGCCATGTTTGATTTTTCGTCTTTTTTATCAACAGTCGCCACGAAGCAGGCAGGCAAGTTTACAGGCTTCCCGCCCCATCATTTTGTCGGTGGCAACATTGATGAAGCCACCGTTCCGGCCGCCGCTCTGGCCGATGCGGTGCAGACTGTTCTGCTACAGGAAGGCCATGCGTTGGGCAAGTATGGCATGAACAGTGGGTCACAAGGTTATTTGCCGCTGCGCGACTTCATTGTCCAAAATCTGGACAGACGGGCGGGGATGAAGATCACCACGGACGAAGTCTTGATCACCTCGGGGTCGTTGCAGGCGATGGATCTGGTGAATGCTGCGCTGTTAGATCGGGGCGATGTCGTGCTGGTTGAGGCGGGGAACTACGCCGGTGCCCTGACCCGGTTGGCAGCGCTGGGGGTGGAGTATATCGGCATCGAACTGGACGATGACGGCATGCGCGCTGATGCGCTGGAGGCGGCGTTGACCGATCTGGTGGCCAAGGGGCGGACGCCCAAGTTCATCTATATGATCCCGACTATCCAGAACCCGACCGGCACGGTGATGTCGCTGGAACGTCGTCAGGCCATTCTGAAGCTGGCTCAGGATTATGGCGTGCCGATTTTCGAGGATGATTGTTACGCCGATCTGGTGTTCGCCGATGAACGGCCCCCTGCGTTTTATGCGCTGGATGACACTGGCAGCGTGATCTACTGTGGGACTTTTTCCAAAACCATCGCCCCTGCGCTGCGGGTTGGGTATTTGGTGGCGCCGTGGCCTTTGATGGGGCGGATCCTGCCGCTGAAAACAGACGCGGGCAGTGGGATGCTGGAACAGATGGTGCTGGCGGAGTACCTGCCGGAGCATTTCGACGCCCATGTGACCAGCTTGCTGCCGATGCTTAAGGACAAGGCTACCGCATTGTGCGACGCGCTGGACGAACATTTCGGCGCAAGCGTGATTTATGACCGGCCTGTGGGTGGCATTTATCTGTGGGTGACCCTGCCCGAAAGCGTGGATACAGATCGGCTGTACCAGGTTGCGCTGAAGGCGGGGGTGGAGATCAACCCCGGCAGTCAGTGGACAGTGGACGAGGCGGCCAACAAACACCGCATGCGGCTGTGTTTCGGACACCCGACCATTCCGAACATTCGCGAGGGCATCGCCAGGCTGGCAGATGTGTGTTTCGAGGAATTTGGCGTTCCGGTGCGCAGTGGGAATGTCGCGCGCGGCTAGGGGTCGCCGCGACTGATCTGATAAGACGCGAAGTTCCAGACCTGTAGCCGAAAGTTGATGACTGGCGGGAGAGCGGACCTTGAGGTGAAACGCAGCGAACCACAGTTTCGAGCCCATCTTGACCAATGCTGCGGTCTGCACCGATGCCCGCGTTCGGAACAAACCCACAATTTGAAGTGCCCGCCAAACTTGTCCGGCGATGGATAGCAGAGCATTTTTTTGATGGCTTGCGGCACCGCATGTACAGCGTGTGTTCATGTTTTCATCGTAGTCGTTGGTGAGCTCGTCAAGCTTGCGACCGCGCGCCAGGGCAGAAAACGAAGCGCTGCTGGACTTGGAGCAGATGCATAATTCCGCTCGACGGTCCAACGCCGTTTAGATCTGCGAGAGATGAAGCGAAGCACATCGCCTGTTGATTGTCACTGAGAACTGACCCGGCATGCCCATAAATTGTCACTGAGAATTGACCCATGTGAACACACTGCCCCGACGTTTTTGGTTGGGGAGATTTGGAGTGGTCGACATGGGATTTTTGAGTGTCATCAGACGCTGGGCATTGCGTGACAAAATGCCGATACGC
>JAEPNQ010000020.1 GCA_017643305.1 Marinibacterium sp.
AGATGCAGGCGCTGACCGTCGTTTAACCGGTCCGACCCGATCAAACGTTGCAAGTGGCCTCAAACCGGGGTCTCTTATGCGCGAAGAGGGAGGATCAGGTTTGAGCTACGACACACTAGAATTCAGCATCGAAGACGGGATTGCCCGCATTACCCTGAACCGTCCGGATGACGCCAACGCGCTAAACAATGTCATGGCACGGGAGCTGTTCGATGCGTCCATTCGCTGTGCTACCACACCTGGCATACGCGCAGTTTTGTGGACAGGGGCGGGCCGGATGTTTTCCGGAGGCGGCGATCTGGCTGAAATGGACGCCAACCGCGACCGGTTGCAGACGCATCTGCTGGAAATGGCCACTATTCTGCATCAGGCGCTGATTCGTCTGGGTAATCTGGACGCGCCGGTGGTTATCGCGGTGAACGGGGCAGCAGGCGGGGCGGGCTTTTCCATGGCTCTTTCGGGCGACTACGTAATTGCGTCGGACCGGGCCAAGTTCGTATCGGGTTACACCGCATCGGGCCTTACCCCCGATGGATCGTCAACCTATTTCCTCGCCAAGCATGTCGGGTTGCTGCGGGCGAAGGAACTGATGCTGACCAACCGCGTCCTGTCCGCACAGGAGGCGATGGACTGGGGCATCGTCAACAAGGTCGTGGCAGCAGATGACTTGATGGCCCAGGCCGAGTCCATGGCCCGTCAGTTTGCCGACGGCCCGACCAAGGCCTTTGGCGGTACCAAACGCCTGCTGCAAAGCGCCTTTACCGGCGAAATGGAGGTGCAGCTGGAACGCGAATCCGTCAGTATTTCTGACGTGGTTGGCACCAGCGATGCGCTGCATGGCATCTCCGCCTTCCTGAACAAGGAGAAACCGACCTTTACGGGCGGCTGACGCGATCTGCGCCATGGTCAAAGAAGGCTGCGATCACCACGGACAATCCCAGGGACAGCCGGTTTGAGAGGGAAAAACGCGGTTTTGATGAAACCCTGCGGGCCCAAGGGTTCTGGGCCCGTGCGAAAGACGGATATGTCATGTTCAACCAGCGCGAAGCGGAATGGGTTTTTGCCTGTAAGGATTTCAAATTCGCCTTCTTTAAGAATGACCCGGATCAGAGCCGATATCTGAGCCAAGCCATCGAACATGAACTGCTGACCATGCACGGGCAAGGACATGCGCGGCTTTGGCGTCTGGTGGACGTACCAGAGCGGGAACCGATACAGGAGGGGGCGGATCGGGGAAGCTGCGGATCGAGATTGAGAAACGGTGATGCGCGTGCGGCGTGACCTTTCCGTCGATCCAGGCGTTTGCAGAGAGGAACATGGCAGGCCGATGAATGGCCGGGAGGGGAAAAGATGCAGAAAACCTATGTTGTGACCGGCGTGGCCAGTGGGATCGGTGCCGATCTGGCCCGCGTCTTGCGGGCGCGGGGCAATCGGGTGATCGGGCTGGACATTGCCGAGGTGTCGGAGGGCATCGACCGCCACATCCACGTGGATATGGCCGATCCGGCAAGTATCGCCGGGGCCATCACAGCGCTGGACGAACCATTGGATGGGCTGTGCAACAATGCGGGTTTGCCGCCACGCGATGGTTGGGCGGCCAAGATATGCCAGGTGAATTTTATTGGCCCGCGGCAGCTCACTTCTGGCCTCATGCCGCAGTTCCGCGATGGGGCGAGTATCGTCAACATCGCCTCGCGCGCCGGTGCAAACTGGCGCGAGGGGCTGGAACAGGTGAAGCGGCTGACGGCGACGGAGCCGGACGGGTTGGATGCCTTTGTTGCGGCCGAGGGCATCGATCCGACCCGCGCCTATAACCTGACCAAGGAAGCGATGATCCTATGGTCGATGGCCGAGACTGAGCCGCTGATCGCGCGTGGCATGCGGATAAACTGCGTCAGTCCTGCGGCGGTAGCGACCGGCATTCTGGACGATTTTGTCCGCGCCTTTGGTGACCGCGTGGCGCGGAACGTGTCCAGAGCGGGCCGGCCCGGTGCACCGTTGGAAGTGGCTGAGGTGGCAGCATTACTGCTGTCGCCTGCCTCGGGCTGGCTGAAGGGGGCCGACATCTGGGTCGATGGTGGCATCACCGCATTCAACGGCAGCGATGCGATGGGGCTGGAAGATTTGCAGACAGTATAAAACTCGACCGAGGGCAACTCGTCCACAATTCGCTTTACCCGTCCCGCAAACGGAACCTCTGGATCTTCCCGGTTTGCGTTTTGGGTAGCGTATCCGTGAACTTCACCAAACGCGGATATTTGTAGGGCGCGATCCGGGCCTTCACGAAATCCTGCAAAGCGACCACCAACTCACCCGAGGCCACGACCCCCGATTTCAGCACCACATGTGCTTCCACGACCGCGCCCCGTTCCTCGTCCGGCGTCCCGATCACCGCGCATTCGGCGACATCTTTATGGGCCAACAGCGCCGCTTCCACCTCTGGCCCGGCAATGTTGTATCCGGACGAGATGATCATGTCGTCCGCGCGCGCGGCGAAATGCAGGTAGCCGTCTTTATCCATTGAAAACGCATCGCCGGTGATGTTCCAGCCATCCTGCACGTAATCCGCCTGCCGCGGATCGTTCAGATACCGGCAGCCTGTCGGTCCGCGGACAGCCAGCTTGCCAACCTCACCGCGCGGCAGTTCCTGTCCGTTCTCACCAATGATTCGCGCTTCGTAGCCCGTGACCGGTTTGCCCGTGCAGGCGGGTTTATGGTCGGAAAAGCGGTTGGTGATGAAGATATGCAGCATCTCGGTGGATCCGATCCCGTCCAGCATCGGCTTGCCGGTCTTTTCGATCCAGTCGTGATAAACCGGCGCGGGCAGGGTTTCCCCGGCAGATACCGCCGCACGCAGGGAGGACAGGTCGGCCCCCGCCGCCATGGCCTGCAGCATCGCACGGTAGGCCGTTGGCGCGGTAAAGCATACCGTGGCACCGTATTTCTCGATGATGTCGATCAGATTGGGCGGGGACGCGTTTTCCAAGAGCACCGCACATGCCCCGAAGCGCAGAGGGAACACCGCCAGTCCGCCCAGCCCGAAGGTAAAGGCCAGCGGTGGGGAGCCCACGAAAATATCTTCTGGCGTGACCTTCAGCACCTCCCGCGCATATGCATCTGCGATCATCAGGATGTCACGGTGGAAATGCATGGTCCCCTTGGGTGCACCCGTGGTGCCAGATGTGAAGCCCAGCAGGGCCACATCATCGCGCCCGGTTTTCACGGCCTCGAACAGCACCGGTTTCGAAAGCGCTGCGCGGTCCAGCTCCGCATCATGGTTGGCGGTGCCGTCAAAGCCAACAACGGTCGTCAAAGTGCGTGAATCCTTGGCGCAGGTGACCATATCCTCCATCAGCCTTGTATCGCATAGCGCCAGTGAAACCTCGGCCTTGTCTACGATCTTGGCCAATTCCCCTGCCCGCAGCATTGGCATGGTGTTGACCACTACTGCGCCAGCCTTGGTTGCGGCCAGCCAGCAGGCCACCATCGCGGGGTTGTTGGCAGACCTTATCAACACACGGTGGCCTGGCTTCACGCCATAGTCCTCGACCAAAGCGGCGGCCAGCCGGTTGGTCCAGTCGGTCAGCTCCTTATAGGTGCGCCGCCGCCCGTTACCGATCAGCGCGGTATGATCGCCCAGGCCATTTTCCACCATTCGGTCGGTCAACTCGACCCCGGCGTTCAACCAGTCGGGATAGTCCCAACCGTCCAGCAGGAAGTCCGGCTGCGCCTCTGCCGGCGGTAGGTTTTCCCGTGCGAAATGGTCAATATGTCCGGTCGGGCCTAGCATGTTCAGCTCCCCATCGCCTGCCGCGCGATCACCACTTTCTGCACGTCGCTGGCGCCTTCGTAGATGCGCAGTGCGCGTATCTCGCGGTACAGACTCTCCACGATGGAGCCCTTGCGCACGCCGTCCCCGCCATGCAACTGCACAGCGGCGTCGATCACCTGTTGCGCGGTCTCGGTGGCGTGCAGCTTGGCCATCGCCGCCTCCCGGCTGACGCGCGATGCGCCCATGTCCTTGGTCCATGCGGCGCGATAGATCAGCAGCGCGCTGGCATCGACCCCAAGCGCCATGTCGGCGATATGCCCCTGCACCATCTGCAGATCGAACAGTGGCGCGCCGAACAGTTCCCGTTCGGTGACCCGCTTCAGGCTTTCATCCAGCGCGCGGCGGGCAAAACCCAGTGCCGCCGCCCCAACGGTGGATCGGAACACGTCCAGCACCGACATCGCCACCTTGAAGCCCGCGCCGCTGTCACCGATCAGGGCGGAGCCGGGCAACTTCATGTCAGTAAACCGCAGTGTGGCCAGCGGGTGTGGAGCGATCACGTCGATGCGCTCGGCAATCTCCAGCCCTGGTGTGTCGGCAGGAACAAGAAAGGCGCTGAGGCCCTTGGCGCCCGGGGCCTCCCCCGTGCGGGCAAAAACCGTGTAGACATCGGCAATGCCGCCATTGGAAATCCACGTCTTTTCGCCGTTCAAAACATAGCCGTTGCCGTCCAGTTTGGCGCTGGTGGTCATGTTGGCCACGTCCGACCCGCTTGCCGGTTCCGACAGGGCAAAGGCGGAAACCGCATGCCCGGCACGGGTTTTGTCGAGCCATGTGCGCTGCTCTTCCGTGCCAAAGAGCGACACTGCGCCCATGCCCAACCCCTGCATGGCAAAGGCAAAATCGGCCAGCCCGTCATGGCGGGCGAGCGTTTCGCGGATCAGGCAGAGGGACCGCACATCCAGCGCCTTGCCACCTGAATGTTGCAGGAACCCGGCTTTGCCCAAGGCAGCGACCAGCCCTTTGCAGGCGGCGTCCACGTCCGAATGATCGACTGGAAGGTGCGATGAGGCCCAGGCCTCCAACCCTTCGGCCAGTTCTCTGTGCCGATCCTCGAAAAACGGCCAATCCAGAAACGATCTATCTGCCATGTCACCGACCCCGCATCTTCATCTTTGCTGAAATACTCTTTCCAAGGGCCAAGATTATTCTCAATTCATCTTGGCCCTTGGTCGAAACGCTTAATTGCCTTCGAACACAGGGCGTCCCTTCGCAACGAATGCGTTATACGCTCGTTCGAAATCTGCCGTCTGCATGCAGATCGCCTGCGCCTGTGCCTCGGCCTCAATCGCCTGGTCCAGACCCATGTTCCATTCCTGGTTGATCTGAGTCTTGGTTATGCCGTTGGCAAAGGTCGGCCCGGCTACGATCCGTTCGGCCATCTTTTGCGCGGCCCCCTCCAGCTCGTCCGCCGGATGCAGGGCGTTCCAATAGCCCCACGCGAACCCTTCGTCTGCATTCATCGCCCGCCCGGTATAGAGCAGCTCGGCCGCCCGGCCCTGGCCGATGAGGCGGGGCAGCATGGCACAGGCGCCCATGTCACAGCCGGCCAGCCCTACCTTGTTGAAGAGAAATGCGCATTTGGCGTCTGGCGTGGCCAGCCGCAGGTCCGATGCCATGGTGATGATCGCGCCCGCGCCGACGGCTACGCCATCTACTGCAGAAATCACCGGCTTGCCACAATGCAGCATCGCCTTGACCAGATCGCCGGTCATCCGGGTGAAGGCCAGCAGGTCCTTCATATCCATTGCCACAAGCGGGCCAATGATGTCATGCACGTCACCGCCGGAGGAAAAATTGCCGCCGTTGGAGGCGAAGATCACGCAGTGGATGTCCTCGGCATAAACCAGGGCGCGGAAGGTATCACGCAGTTCGGCATAGCTGACGAAAGTCAGCGGGTTCTTGCGATCCGGGCGGTTCAGGCGGATCGTGGCTATGCCATCCGATGCCTCCCAGATGAAATGTTTGGGCGTCAGTCCGGCCATCTCGGTCATGTTTTGTCCTCTTCCAGTCGTGACAGCAACGCGGTGAGCGTGTCGAGCTCCGCCGCGCTGTAGGTGGCAAACAGCGTGTCCACCCAGGTTTCGTGTTCTGCGGCCATCTCAGCGAACCGGGCGATCCCAGCTTCGGTCAGCTTCACGCGCATGGCCCGGCGGTCCCCGTCCACGCTAATCCGGCGGGCCAGACCTTCGGCTTCCAGCCGGTCGACAATGCCGGTGACATTGCCGTTCGATACCATCAGCTTGGCGCTCAGGTCGCTCATACGCAGCCCGTCGCGATACCTGTCCAGCGCTGACAGAACGTCGAATCGGGGCAGGGTGCAATCAAAGGTCAGCCGCATGTTTTCCCGCAGCTGGTTTTCCGTGGTACGGTTAGCGCGCAACAATTGCAGCCAGAGGCGCAGGCGTTTCTTCGAAAGTTTCTCGATGACCTTCGCTGTTGTGCTCACACTTCGCCTCCGGCAATGGCGATCGCTTGGCCAGTGATGCCTTCAGATCCCGGGCCGCATAGCCAGAGCGCTGCCTGGAGCACCTCGTCGGGCTGGAACAGGCGGTTTTCGGGGCTCATGCGTTCCAGATTGCGGCGCGCGTCCTCCGTGCTCATCCCGGTCTGGGCGACGATATTGGCTATGCTGCGGTCGGTCATTTCGGTGTCCAGAAACCCTGGGCAGAGCGCGTTCACTGTCAGGCCGCTGCGTGCCAATTCTAGGGATGCGGATTTCACCAACCCGATGACGCCATGCTTGGCCGCGCTGTAAGCTGATACATAAGGATAACCCTTGAGCCCAGCGGTGGAGGCCACAGCAATCAGTCGCCCCCAATCGCGTCCCTTCATCCGCTGGGTTGCCTCGCGGAAGGTCAGGAACACGCCGGTCAGGTTGACCGCGATCATCGCCGCCCATATCTCGGACGACGTACGCGCCATCGGGGCGCTGGCCGAAGCCCCAGCATTGGCCACAACGATATCGGCCGTTCCGACGAAATCGAACATTGCGGCGACCGATGTGTCGTCGGTTACGTCGACCTCCGCCGTGTGGATACTTGCATGCCCTTCGGCCACAGCCCCCAGCGTGTCCGGCGTGCGTCCGGCGATCCAGACCGTGGCGCCCCGGTCGGCAAAACCGCGCGCCATGGCGGCGCCCAACCCGGTGCCGCCACCGGTGATCAGAACTGTCTTGTTTTTCAAATCGGTCATGGCGGCAGGGTGTCAGCAAGCCCAATTTATTTCAAGTATAAAATTTCAGGCTTGAAATTCTTTTCCAATCCGGAAACACTTCTCCAAACTCAGCGGGAGATTTTTCATGCCGGCAATATCCGTTCACCCCGAAGGCTGGAAGCCAGCCAAAGGCTATGCCAACGGCATGGTCGCCGAAGGCAAGGTTCTGTTTGTCGGCGGGCAGATCGGCTGGAACGCCCAACAGGAATTTGAAACCCATGACTTCATCGGCCAGATGACCCAGGCGCTGCATAACATTGTGGATGTTGTGCAGGCCGCCGGGGGCGAGGTGGCCGATATCACCCGCCTGACATGGTATGTGACCGACAAGGCCGAATACCTGCGTCGCCAGAAAGAAGTGGGTGAAGCCTATCGCACGGTCATGGGCTATCATTTTCCTGCCATGACCATGGTGGTGATCAGCGCCCTTGTCGAAGATGAGGCGATGGTGGAAATTGAAGCTACGGCAGTGTTGCCGCAGAGCTGAACCCGGAGGTCTCAAATGCCCGACGATAAGAAGTTCGACGACACCCAGATTGGTCGTGCCAATGTCGAAGATACGCCCGAACTGCTGCGGTATTACGATGACCTGAAGGGCAAGGGCACGGGCGCGCTCTGGACCGTGGCCAACAAGATTGAACCGTGGGAACCAGTTAGCCAGTCGGTCCCGATGATCTGGCGCTACGCCGATCTGCGCGAAGATGTACTGCGCGCGTTGGATTTGGTGACGCCCGAAAAGGCCGGGCGGCGGGTGATCTATCTGGACAATCCGGGCCGGTCGGACGTAGCCGCGGCAGTGGGTTGGATCTATGCCGGGCTGCAGGTGATGAACCCGGGTGAAAACGCCACCGCGCATCGCCATTCCGCCAGCGCGATCCGGTTCATCATGGAAGGGCAGGGCGCTTACACCGTGGTTGACGGGCACAAGATGACGCTCGGCGCGAATGACTTCGTGCTCACCCCGAACGGCACATGGCACGAACATGCGGTGGAGCCCGATGGCTCGCTCTGTATCTGGCAGGATGGGCTGGACATCCCCTTTGTCAACGCGATGGAGGCGAACTTCTTCGAAGTACACCCGGATCTGAGTGAACCGGTCGTTTTCCCGGTTGATGACATGACCAAGACCTGGGGCAACCCAGGGCTTACGCCGGGCGGTGGCAGCTGGACCAAAGGTTATTCCCCGCTGTTCAAATACGAATGGGACCGGACCTATGAAGCGCTGCACAACCTTTCGGCGGCCAGCGACGGGTCGCCATTTGACAGCGTGCTGATGGAATACGTGAACCCGGTCACCAATGGCCCGGTAATGCAAACGCTAGGCGCGTCGATGCAGATGCTGCGGCCTGGTGAAAAGACCCGCGCGCACCGGCATACGGGCAGCTACCTGTACCAGGTGTGCAAAGGGTCCGGGTCCTCGGTGATCAACGGGCAACGGTTCGACTGGTCGGAGCGGGACATTTTCTGTGTGCCGTCCTGGGCTTGGCACGAACATGCGAACGGGTCGGCAACCGAAGATGCCTGCCTGTTCTGCCTGAATGATCTTCCGGTGATTCGGGCGCTGGGGCTCTACCGCGAAGAGGCGCTGGGCGAAAACGGTGGTCATCAGCCGGTGACTGGCTGACGCTAACCGGGCGACGATTACGCCACTGGCATCAGGCCCGGCTGGGCGCAATCTGGCCGGGTGTAATTTCGAACCAAGTGAGTTCCCATGGCAGATTTCGTGCTGGATGTCCCCATCAGCTTTGGCCACTGCGATCCAGCGGGGATCGTGTTTTACCCCAATTACTACCGCTGGTTTGATCGCTGCTATCACACCTTCTTGCATGAGAAGGCAGGCGGGCACAGCTTGGTTTGCGAAAAGCTGGGGGCTAAGGGTACCGGGCTGATCGATACCGGTGCCAAGTTTCCGTCGCCCGCAACCGAAGGCGATTTGCTGCGGCTGGAAATGACACTGGTAGAATGGGGCTCGCGCACCCTGCGCATTGAATACGTCGGCTACGTTAGCGACCGGCGCGTAGTGGAGGGGTTCGAGCTGCGTGGTCTGTTCATCGTGGGGGAAGATGGGCGCATGCGTGCAGGTGCAATGGCGCCGTTGCAGGACATGATCGGAAACTGAACTGGCTGGAGGCCCGGTGCGGGCCCCAAAGCGAAAGGCGGGCTTCGGCCCGATTGTTTATTGACTCAAAACTAATGTATACATAAATGGTAAAAAATTGTCCTAAATGCATATTTTTCTTCCAGAAAGTCTAATTATGTATACATATCTCGCATGGGAGTGAGAGTTCAGTCAGACCGTCAGGGCAAAACCCAGGCGCAGCGCGCCGTGTTGGAACTGCGCCACATGGTTCTCGCCGGGGAAATCGCGGCCGGCGGTCGGTTGTTCGAGGTTGAGCTCTCCGAACACCTTGGCATTTCCCGCACGCCCCTGCGCGAAGCGCTTGGAATGCTGGAATACGAAGGCCTGCTGTTGCGGCGGTCCGGTGGTGGCTACGAGGTGCGCGAATTTACCTTTGACGATGTGTCGGACGCGATTGAATTGCGTGGTATCATCGAAGGCATGATCGCTCGCGTCGCAGCTGAACGCGGTGTCGCCCCGGCCAGGCTGGACGTCATGCGTGAAACCGTCGCCGCGTTGGACACGGTGGTGGGGACAGATGCAAATGATGTGAATTTCGCCCGCTACTCGGAGCTGAACACGCAGTTTCATCTGGCGCTGGCCGATATGGCCCAAAGCAGCGTTTTACGGCGAGAACTGGAACACGTCACGCGATTGCCCTTCGCTGCACCGGGCGATTTCCTGAACATCCAGTCGCAGGATCCGCGGTTCCTGCGGTCGCTGTTCATCTCGCAGGCGCAACACCGCGCTGTGCTGGAGGCCATCGAGTTAGGTGAAGGCGCCCGCGCCGAAGCCATCATGCGCGAACACGCACGTGGCGCCCGGCACAACCTGCAACATGTCGTGCGCACGGATCGCAGTCAGTTGCGGAACATTCCGGGCCTTACCCTCGTTGATGACAAGTCATTGCTGGGAGTGAAGCCATGACTGCCAAATCAACGCAGGATGTGCTCAACGCGTTGGAAGGGATGAAAGCCGGCCTCCAAAGGCGCAAGGTCACCGTCAACTCGAACGCCGAAGATGTCGCCCCTTTGCAAGCATCGCATCTGCGCCGAGGGGAAGCCAACTTCAAGAACATAGACCAGCCCATCTCCACCTATGCCGCCAAGAGCACATACAAAGTGATGAAAGATGGCAAGATGGTCGGAATGTCCATGTTCGCGGGCTATTCCTACAACGAACACATGCAGCTTTTGTTGCGCTGGGTCGACGCGGACGCTGTCGAAATGACATGCATACGCTGGTTTGGGGTGAAGAATACTCCGGCACCGCGAAAATCACGGTTGAACCGCACGAACAAACCAAAATTGAGGTGCGCGTCGCCGAGATACCCTATTCGGCTGCGGCCTGCGAAAACTACGCCGATAGCCGGTGCAGCCGACATCGTGATAACCAAAGGGTGTAGGGCCTTCCTACCTTGGCCCGCCCATAGCCTGTCAGAAGCCTGTTAAAAGCCAAGGAACCGTCAAATGACCAACCAATCCAAGGAAGGCGCTTTCTATCAGAGGGACCGCGGTTGGCATCCGCCCGCTTACACGCCGCCCTACAAGACCTCGGTGACCCGGTCGCCGACTAAGGCGCTGATTTCGGTGGACAGCACGCTCAGCGAAATCGCAGGACCGGTGTTCAACCAAAATATGCTGGGGGAACTGGATAACGACATGATCATGAATTTCGCTCAGCCGGGCGAGATGGCCATCGGCCAGCGGATCATCGTTTATGGCAAGGTGATGGACGAAAATGGCAAGCCGGTTCCGAACACTCTGGTGGAGGTCTGGCAGGCCAATGCTGGCGGCCGATATCGCCACAAGAAAGAAGGTTACCTGGCGCCGCTGGACCCCAACTTTGGCGGCTGTGGTCGGTGCATAACGGATGAAGACGGAAACTATCGGTTCCGTACCATCAAGCCCGGCGCGTACCCGTGGCCCAACGGTGTGAATGACTGGCGCCCGGCGCATATTCACTTTTCCATCTTCGGAAGCGGCTTTGGCCAGCGGCTGATCACCCAGATGTATTTCGAAGGCGACCCACTGATCTGGAAATGTCCGATCGTCGGTGCGATCCCATCGAAAGAAGCCGTGGAGTGCCTTATTGCGCCCCTGGACATGAACAACACGATCCCGATGGATTCGCGGGCTTACAAATTCGATATCGTACTGCGCGGACGCCGACAGACCTTGTTTGAAAACCGTATGGAGGGGCTGTGATGCAGGAACTGAAACATCTGAAGGAAACGCCCAGCCAGACCGCCGGGCCTTACGTTCACATTGGCTGCGTGCCCAATTTTTGCGACATCGAAGGCGTCTATCCCAACGATCTTGGCGATAGCATGGTCAACGACAAGACCAAGGGCGAACGGATCACCGTTACCGGCACCGTCTATGACGGCACCGGCACACCGCTGAAGGATGCGATGGTGGAAATCTGGCAGGCGGATGCTGAGGGCCTCTATCCCGGCAAAGATCCGCGCGATCAGGCGGACCCGAACTTCACCGGCTGGGGTCGCAAGGCGGGTGATTATGACACTGGCGAATGGGTGTTCGAGACCATCAAACCAGGTGCAGTGCCGTTCAAGGATGGCCGCATGATGGCGCCGCATATCACCTTTTGGGTGGTTGCGCGTGGGATCAACATTGGCCTGCAAACGCGTATGTTCTTCCCCGACGAGGCCGGCGCCAACGCCCAAGACCCGCTGTTGACGCGGATCGAACACCAGAACCGGGTGTCGACGCTGATTGCGGAAAAAACCGGGGACGGAGCCTACCGGTTTGACATCCGTTTGCAGGGTGAAGGCGAAACCATCTTCTTCGACGTCTGAGGGCGCCGTCTATGCGCGAAGAGCGCGGTCTGACGGTGATCGACGCGCGCAGCGCTCGGCACTAAGCAGTTTTTCCACGCTGCCTGTTTTAAGAACGGACCCGCTCGCAAAAAGCCTGCTGGCGGGCGTTTTCGTGCGAATGGTAAAATCCCGCTGTCTTGGGAATGGACCGGGCGCAGATCATCCTGTAGCGTCACGTCAGGTGCGAAGCGCGACTTCGCTCTCTGGCAAAATGCAAATATTTTTTTAATTTTTTAGGCAAATCCAATGGCAAAAAATCTCGACTCTACCATTCTGCATATGTGTGAAACCTTACTGACCACCTTCAGCGTGACCGCCGCACTGCAGGTCTGGTGCGAAGTGCGCGGGCTGGGCGACGGCGATCTGTTTGCCGATGTTCACCCCGAATCCGGTCAGCTGGAGTTGCCGCCGCTTGGGGTCGATCTGATCAAGCCGATTGCAGGCGAAACCGTGCGCCACCGGGCCATCACTCTGACGCGGGGCGACGTGCCGCTGCTGGACGCGGACAACTAGTACATCCACGACCGTCTGCCTTTGCAAGCGCGTATTCTGCTCGACACGACCGACACGCCCTTCGGCAAGGCGCTGGACGGCACGTTGCAGAACCGCGAAACCTTTTCCGCCGTGCTGCCGCCGCGTATCATGGAGCGGTTCAACGGGCGCAAGCGCATTCGCCAGACAGTGATGCAGGCCAGCGAGGATGTGCCGATCCTAACCGTGCGCGGGATCGTGACGGTGGACACTGTTCCCGTCAGCTTCGTGGAAGAACGCATTCGCCCGGAACTGGCAGAATTGTCCGTCGACGCTGCCTGACATCTGTCACGGTGCAGGGTTGACCTCGGTCCGCGGCTGACACAAGAGACCGCCGCAACACGACCCGAGGAGCCACTGACCTTGACCACCCTGATCCCCGCCTGGGTCGACGGCGAACTTTGCGCCGTCGACAAGCTGGATGTCCATCTGCGCGGCTTGTTGCACAAGGCGGTGTCGGTGTTCGTGCTTTGCGGGGATGACGTGCTGATCCAGCAGCGCGCATTGGAAAAATACCACACGCCCGGCCTCTGGGCGAACACTTGTTGCACCCACCCGCATTGGGAAGAAACACCGCCGGACTGTGCCCACCGACGGCTGGACGAAGAACTGGGCATCAAAGGCCTGACGCTGGAACATCGCGATCATGTCACCTACCGCGCTGATGTTGGCGGAGGCCTGACGGAACACGAGGCCGTGGACATCTTCGTCGCGCGGGTGCCCGACCGGGTGACGTTGCGGCCCAACCTGGCAGAGGTGATGGCAACCGACTGGCTCTCTCTTACCGACCTGTCCGCGCGGGTCAGGGCCGCGCCGGAACATTTCACGCCTTGGTTGCAGATCTACCTGGCGGACCACGCCGCGCGGATTTTCGGTAAAGTCTGAGCCGCACGTCAGAAGATAACCCCCGCATCGCGGGATATGACGCAGTGTCACGCAAAATTTGTGGATTTCCAACCTCGCGGTCGGGAATACCTAGGCTATAGTTTCTCGAAATCAGACATGGCTGACCGTGGGAGCGTCCGTCAGCCCGTACCTGTCATAGGAGGACCGAGCCATGGGCGAGACTGCCTACATCTTCGACGCCATTCGCACGCCGCGGTCGCGCGGCAAGGACACCGGTACGCTGAACGAAGTGAAACCGATCAACCTCGTAACTACGCTGCTAGAGGAAATGCAGCAGCGCCACGACCTCGACACATCCCGCGTGGATGACGTGATGCTGGGCTGTGTCGCGCCGGTGATGGAACAGGGCTCGGTTCTGCCCAAGATCGCATTGCAGAAAGCCGGGTGGGATGAAAGCGTGGCGGGTGCGCAGGTGAACCGGTTCTGTGCTTCGGGACTGGATACATTCAACACCGCGGCGGCCAAGGTCGCCTCAGGCTGGGAAGACCTGGTCTGCGCTGGTGGCTTTGAGAGCATGTCGCGCGTGCCGATGGGTGCGGATGGCGGGCCGTTTGCTGAAGACCCGGAAACCGCAATCCAGACCGGTTTTGTGCCTCAGGGCATTGGCGCGGACCTGATCGCCACGATGGAAGGCTGGAGCCGCGATGACGTGGACGCCTTTGCCATGGCGAGCCAAAAACGTGCTGCCCATGCCCGCGACAGTGGCTGGTTCGATCGGTCTGTTGTGCCGGTGAAGGATGAAAACGGCGTCACCATTCTGGAGCGCGACGATTTCATCAAACCTGACACGGATATGCAGAAGCTGGCCTCCCTGCGGCCCAGTTTTGAGCAGATGGGCAAGATGGCTTTCGATGCGGTGGCCTTGAAGAAATACACAGAGGTGGAGGCGATCAACCACGTGCACACGCCCGGCAACAGCTCCGGCATCGTGGATGGCGCGTCGCTGATCATGCTGGGCAATGAACAAGCGGGCAAGGATATCGGAATGGATCCGCGAGGGCGTGTGGTGTCGGTGGCGTTGACCGCGACCTGCCCGACAATCATGCTGACCGGACCCGGCCCGGCCTCGGAAAAGGCTTTGGCCAAGGCAGGGCTCACGATCGACGACATCGATCTGGTAGAGATTAACGAAGCCTTCGCCTCGGTCGCGCTTCGTCTGCAAAAAGACCTGAACGTGCCGGACGAAAAGCTGAACGTCGTTGGCGGCGCAATTGCCATGGGCCACCCGTTGGGTGCGACCGGTGGGTGCCTGGTTTCGACCATGCTTGACGAGTTGGAACGCCGCGACCAGAAACGTGCGCTGATCTGCATGTGCGTCGGCGGCGGCATGGGTATTGCTTCGATCATCGAACGGCTGTGAGACCAGTGGAGACAGGGGGATGTTTGCGTCTCCCTGCCGCCCATCTTTCTGGGGCGATCTGGCCAAGGAAGACTGAATGGGAGCGGGAGCTTCGCCCAAATGGTCTGAAAGATTGAGCGCTCCGGCGGGCGTTGCGTTCGGGGCAGGTTTCTGCCCTGCCACCAACGGATTGTCGGAACCGGGGTAGGCCCCGATCCGGGGAGGAAAGAAGAGATATGGAAGAGTTTCCTTACGAAAAAGATGCCGATGGCATTGTAACCATCACGATGGACATGACCGGCCAGTCAGCCAATACGATGAACGCCAATTACCTGCCTGCAATGGACAATGTCCTGACCCGCCTGCGAGACGAGGATGGACTGACCGGCGTGGTGTTCGCCTCGGCGAAGAAGACGTTTTTTGCCGGCGGCGACCTGCACCTGATCCTGTCGATCGAGAAGGCGGATGCCGAGACATTCCACTACATTGAGGAAAACAAACGCCCCTATCGTGAGATTGAAAAGCTGCCCGTGCCCGTGGTGGCCGCGATCAACGGTGCTGCGCTTGGCGGGGGGTACGAGCTTTGCCTGTCCTGCAATCACCGCGTTGTCGTGAACGAACCGCATGCCGTGGTCGGAACACCCGAAGTGACACTGGGCCTCTTGCCTGGGGCCGGGGGTGTTGTGCGCCTGACTGCGCTCTTAGGTCTGGAAAAAGCGCTGCCATATCTAACCGAAGGCAAGCCGGTGAAACCGCAGGCCGCGCTGAAGGCGGGCATGGTCGATGAGGTTGTGGCATCGCAGCATGATCTGATCCCGGCAGCCAAGGCGTGGATCAAGGCCAACCCGGAGGCGCACACGCAGCCCTGGGACCAGAAAGGCTTTCGTTATCCCGGCGGCGACGCGGTCAGCCCGCGTGTGCGGCAGGTGGCACAGATGGGCAGCGCGATGCTGGTGGGTAAGACCCGTGGCCTTTTGCCTGCACCCGAAAAGATCCTCGACGTGGCCGTGAATTCCATGCGCATGGGTTTTGACAGCGCACTGCGCAATGAAAGCCGTGGTCTGGTGGCGTTGATCGCAACGCCGGAGGCTAAGGCAGCGATCACCACCTTCTTCTTCGGCATGCAGGCCATCAAGGGCGGCAAGGTACGTCCCGAAGGTGACCGTTGGAAGCTGAAAAACGCGGCCATTCTGGGCGCTGGTATGATGGGTGGCGGGATTGCGTGGGCACATGCCTCCAAAAGGTTGCCGACCTGGCTGAAAGACATGGAGATGGAAAAGGCCGAAAAGGGCAAATCCTACTCCGCTGGGCTGGCCGATAAGATGATCAAGCGGAACCGGATGGACGAGGCCGAGAAAGAGGCTCTATTGGGCCAGATCACACCGGTGACGGATGATGGGGCTTTCGAAGGGACCGATCTGATTATCGAAGCCGTGTTTGAAGATGTGGCGCTTAAGGAAAAGGTAATCCCTGAAACCTTCAGGATGCTGGGGCCGGATGGCATCTATGGGTCGAACACCTCAACCCTGCCGATCTCCCTGCTGGCCCAAAGTTGCCCGGAACCATCGCGGTTCATCGGACTGCATTTCTTCTCCCCCGTCGACAAGATGAAGGTGGTGGAGATCATCATGGGCCAAAAGACCAGCGAGGACACGCTGCGCAAAGCGTACGACTATGTGCAACAGATCGGTTACATGCCTATCGTTGTGAACGATGCACGCGGGTTTTTCACCAGCCGGGTGTTTGGCACCTATCTGGACGAAGGCCAGCTGCTTCTGGTCGACGGAATGAAACCTGTGGCCATCGAGCGCGCATCGTGGATCGCGGGTATGCCTATCGGGCCGTTGGCAGTGCATGATGAAACATCGATGGTACTGTCGAAGAAGGTTCATGACACCCATGTCGCGCTGGATGCGCGATTGGGCGTTGAAAATGGCTTCCCGGCCGAAGGCAATGGCAGCCTGCACGTGGCGCACAAGATGGTCGAGATGGGCCGTGGCGGGCGCTACTACGGTGGCGGCTTCTATGAATATTCGGCGGACGGCACGAAAAAGCTGTGGGACGGGCTGAGCCAGTTCCAGCAGGGCAACCGCGACATTGCCATCGACGAAGCCGTGGACCGGCTGCTCTACCGTCAGGCCTGCGAAACCCTGCGCTGTTTTGACGAAGGCGTGCTGCGGACTGAGGTGGAGGCAAACCTGGGTGGCATCTTTGCCATCGGCTTCCCGGCGCATACTGGCGGGGCCTTGCAGTTCATCCGTGGCATCGGTGTCGATGCGTTCGAAGCGCGAGCAAACGCTCTGGCTGAAACCTACGGCGAACGGTTCCGCGTTCGGTCCGAGGCTTATGAAATGCTGCGCGATGCAGCAAAGGAGGCAGCATGATCCGGCGCCGTATTTTTGAGGAAGAGCATGACATCTTCCGTGATAGTTTCCGCAAGTGGCTTCAGGAGCATTACGCACCGCATGCCGAACGCTATCGCGAACAAGGCGTCGTGGATCGGGAGTTGTGGCTGGAGGCAGGCAAGGCCGGCTATCTGGCGATGTTCGTGGATGAAGAATATGGCGGTCTGGGTCTGGAGGATTACCGCTATGACCAGATCATCATGGAAGAACAGGCGCGGGTAGACCCGAGCTTCTTCATCTCGCTGCATAACCGGATTGTGGCTCCCTATATCCATACGCTGGCGACCGAGGAGCAGAAACAGCGGTTCCTGCCCGGCATCTGCGACGGATCCTGCATTCTTGCGATTGCAATGACCGAACCGGGCACGGGGTCAGATCTGGCCGCGCTGCGCACGCGGGCAGAGGACAAGGGCGATCATTGGCTGCTGAACGGGTCAAAAACCTATATCTCAAATGGCCAGCTGGCTGATCTGGTGGTGGTTGCCGCAAAAACTGACAACTCTTCGCATGGTGTCGGCCTGCTTCTTGTGGAACGGGGTATGGATGGGTTCGAACGGGGCCGGAACCTTAAGAAAGTCGGCCTGCCGGGGCAGGATACGTCCGAGCTGTTCTTTAACGACGTGAAGATCCCGAAAGAAAATGTTCTGGGGGGGACGACTGACGGGTTCCGCAACATGATGATCAACCTGGCCGAAGAACGTCTCGGCAGTGCCGTTGCCTTCACGGCACGGGCCGAACGCGCGCTGGAGATCACGCAGGACTTCATCATGGAGCGTAAGGCTTTTGGCCAGCCCATCGGCCTGTTCCAGAATTCCCGTTTCAAAATGGCTGAAATGCGAACCCAGTTGGACGCCTGCTGGGCTCTCGTGGATCATTGCGTGGCTGAACATCTGGAACGTCAGCTGTCCGCGGAACTGGCGGCGGAGGCCAAGCTGTTTACCTCCGAAGTCGAAGGACGCGTGGTGGATGAATGCCTGCAGTTGCATGGCGGCGCGGGCTACATGGATGAATATGAAATCAGCCACCTCTACCGCGACGCACGGATCAGCAGGATCTATGCGGGCACCTCGGAAATCATGAAAGAAATCATTGGGCGCGGTATGGGGCTCGACGACCGCAAGGCAAGAAAGGCTAAGGCATGAGCGATGATGTTCTGCTGATTGAAAAGGACGGTGCGGTTGCGACCGTTACGATGAACCGTCCCGAAAAGATGAACGCGTTCAACGATGCGCTGAAGGATGCGATGCGCAAGGCTGTCGGGCGGCTGAACGATGACGACGCCATTCGGGTTGTGATCCTCAAAGGGTCGGGCAAGGGGTTTTGCGCCGGGGCCGATCTGGGCGGGGGCAGCATTGCTGACCCGATCAGCTTTCATCTCGACATCGACTACAAACCATTCCTGACAGGCATCGAAAAATCCGACAAGATCTGGATCGCGCAGGTCCATGGTGCGGCGGCCGGTGTGGGCGCGGCGGTGATGATGAACTGCGATCTCGTGGTGATGGCCGAGGACGCGTATCTGTACATGGCCTTTGCCGCGATCGGGCTGGTGCCGGATGGCGGCAACACGCAGTTGATGTTGCAGCACCTCGGCTATCACCGCGCGCTGCAATCGGTGCTGGAAGGGCGCAAGATGCCCGCAGTCGAATGCCTGGACTGCGGTATGGCCAACAAGGTTGTGCCCGCAGACGACCTGGATAACGCCGCGCGCGAATGGGCTGACCGGCTGGCGCAGACCGCACCGCTGGCGTTGGCGGCCAGCAAGCGGTTGCTGCGGTCGGTGGGGGCCATGAGCTTTGGCGATGCGATCACGCAGGAAGGTTTGGAACAGACCCCGCTGATTAAGTCCAATGATTTCAAGGAAGGCGTCACGGCGTTCTTCCAGAAACGTAAACCGGAATGGACCGGAACCTAGGAGCGCTGGATATGGGGAGGAATTGAGTCATGAGCGGTGCGCTGTCCGGCCTGAAGGTTGTGGAAATGGCGGGGCTGGGCCCGTGCCCTCTGGCTGGCCAGTTGCTGGCGGATCATGGCGCGGACGTGGTGGTGATCGATCGCGCCTCGCGCAAGCCCGACCCGAGGGATGTGAACCATCGCGGCAAACGGTCGGTTGCGGTGAACCTGAAGTCCGAGGCTGGGGTAGAGGTGGCGCGCAAGCTGATCGCTCAGGCTGATGTGCTGATCGAAGGGTTCCGCCCTGGTGTGATGGAAAAGCTGGGGCTTGGGCCGGAGGAATGTCTCACCCTGAACCCGCGCCTGATCTATGGCCGTATGACAGGCTGGGGCCAGGAAGGACCCTTGGCACACACAGCGGGCCATGACCTGAACTACCTGTCCATCACTGGCGCGTTGCATGCCATGGGTCGCAAAGGCGAACCGCCTGTTCCCCCGCTGAATCTGGCGGCGGACTACGGAGGAGGCACCATGTTCCTGCTGTTTGGCGTGCTGATGGCGCTTTATGAACGCAGCTCCAGCGGCAAGGGGCAGGTACTGGATGTGGCAATGTCCGAAGGCGTCCCGGCGATGATGGGCCTGCTCCACTCGATGCTGGCGCAAGGGTTCTGGTCGCCGCAGCGCGACAGCAACATGCTGGACGGCGCTGCGCCCTATTACCGGTGTTACGAGACCAAAGATGGCAAGTTCCTGTCCGTTGGCGCGATTGAGCCGCAGTTTTACGCTGAACTGGTGCAGTTGGCGGGCCTGTCCGAAGCGGATCGCAGCACGCAGAATGACAGGAGCATTTGGCCCGACCGGGCGGAGGCATATGCGGCCCTGTTTCGAACCAAAACCCGCGATGAATGGGTGAAGATCTTTGATGGCTCCGACGCCTGCGTCGCACCAGTGCTGGGCTGGGATGAACTGGAAGATCACCCGCAAAACGCTGCGCGCGGGACGTTCCTACGGGTGGGTGACGTGATGCAGGCTGCGCCTGCGCCGCGAATGGACCGCACGCCGGCCGGCAGACCCACCGCGCCGGGAGCCAGAGGGGAAGACAACACCGCGGTGTTGTCAGAACTGGGATATTCAGCCGAAGACATCGCGGCCTTTGCAGATGGCGGGGTTCTGACCTGAGCCGACTTAAATCTATGAAAGATTTTGAGCCGCTTTCTTTCAAAGAAAACGGCCATCTTGCGTTTCAGCCATTCATTCTGTCGGTGACCAGCGCGATCAGCTTCTGATGGTCGGCATCAAAATTCCGGATCCCTTCCGCCAGTTTCTCAATCGCCATAGCATCCGCGTTCATCATCCAGCGGAACGTGACCTCATCCATGTCGATCTTTGAGACGCCCGTGGCATTGTCCGGCGACAAAACGCGGGGCAGGCCGCTGGTGTCGTTTTCCAGCTCTTCCAACAGCGATGGCGCGATGGTCAGGCGGTCACACCCTGCAAGCGCCTTGATCTGGTCTGTGCTCCGGAATGACGCGCCCATCACAACGGTATTGATGTCGTTGGATTTATAATAGTCATAGATGCCCTGCACCGATTTCACGCCCGGGTCTTCGTCCGGTGCGTAGCTGTTGCGCCCTTCCGCCTTTTTGTACCAGTCTGTAATCCGCCCAACAAAAGGCGAGATCAGGAATACATCTGCGTTTGCGCAGGCCACGGCCTGAGCCATGGAAAACAGCAGGGTCAGGTTGCAATCGATCCCTTCGCTTTGCAAGATTTCAGCAGCTCGTATGCCTTCCCACGTGGCGGCCAGCTTTATCAGAATGCGGTCTTTTCCCACGCCGCGCGCGGCGTAGTCGGCAATGATTGCACGGGCCCGTGTAACGGAGGCGTCCACATCAAAGGACAGGCAGGCATCGACCTCGGTCGACACGCGGCCCGGCACGATCGCGGCCAGTTCACTGCCCACGGCCACGGTCAGCGTGTCGCATACGGCTGAGGCACTCAGGCCGGCGACCTTGCCGGCCTCAATTTCCCGCGCCAGCAGCGCTTCGGTGGCGGGGTCGGAGATCGCTTTCAGTACCAGCGACGGGTTCGTGGTACAGTCTTCGGGTGCGTATTGCTTCACGGCGGCAACTTCGCCGGTGTCGGCGACCACGACGGTCATGTCTCTCAGCTGGGCGAGGGTGGAGGTCATGTTTGGCTCCTGCGTTTGGGGTGGGTTCGCTCAGCCTGCGCTGGCGCGGATCAGATCTTTGTAAAGGGCGCGGATGCGGGTAAAGACCGGCCCGGCCTTGCCTCCGCCAATTACCCGTCCGTCAATTTCGAAAACCGGCGTTTGCGCGCCGAAGGTGCCGGTCAGAAACGCTTCATCCGCGCCATATGTGTCGACCAGCGAATAGTTGCGTTCAAAAACCGGAATGTCGTTGGCCCGACACAGGTCAATCACCTTCTGCCGGGTGATACCGTTCATGCAATAATCACCGGTGGAGGTCCACACAGCCCCCTTCCGCACGATGAAGAAGTTGCAGGCGTTGGTGGTGTTCACGAAACCGAACGGATCCAGCATCAGTGCCTCATCTGCGCCTGCGCGTATGGCATGGTTCAGCGCGATGATGCAGTTCAGCTTGGAATGGGAGTTGAGCTTGGCGTCCTGTGTCAGCGGCAGCCCGCGATGATGCGGAACGGTGAACAGCCTGATGCCTCGGTCCACCACGCTGTCATCTGGCTTGGAATGCTCCGCGATGATTACGATGGTTGGGCCCCAGACGCTCAGATGGGGGTGCTGGAACGGTTTCTTTTTCCGTCCTCGCGTGATCATCAAGCGAATATGCACGTCGGTGCGCATGTCGTTGGCGGCCAGCGTGTCGCGGATCGCCTGAACCAGTTCCGACCGCGTCTTGCCGATCTCCATATCGACATACAAAGCCGCCTCATAGAGCCGGTCCAGATGATCGTCGAGAAACGGGATGTGCCCATCATAGAGCCGCAGGCCTTCCCAGATCCCGTCGCCCAGCATGAAACCGCTGTCATAAACAGACACCATCGCGCGGTCGCGATGTATGATTTCGCCGTCGACATAGATCAGGATGTCGTCGTTGCGGTCGTCTTGTGCCGCATCATGGGTGGAAACGTGGGTATCTGTCATGGGCCCCTGTGGCTCCTGTCCGCGCAGCCGGACGTGTCAGGGGCTGGATAGCGGTCCCGCCTGCAAGGTCAAGTCCGAACTCGGGCCTCTGGCCTGCCTGTCAGTCTACCACAACCGCACTGCCATCGGCGATCATGTCCTCGATCGCCTGCATTTGGCAGAACCCGTCTCGGACCTTTTCTTCCAGCGCGGCCTCCAGCGAGGCGACATGCCGGACCTTTTCCGCCACCGCGTCGATCTGGCCATAGGGCACCACGACCACGCCGTTGCGGTCCGCCACGATCAGGTCGCCGCTTTCGACCCGCCGCCCGCCGATATCGGCGCCAAAGCCAACCCGGCCGGGGCCGTTGGAGTAAGGAGAATTGGGGCTGAGCCCGGTGCACCAGACTGGCAGGCCGGTTTCTACTACGCCGTCATAATCGCGCATCTCGCCATCGGTCACGAACCCAGCAGCCCCCTTGTTTTTCAGCATCCCGCAAAACTGGTCGCCTGACGCGGAACAATTGCGGTGCCCATGCACGGCGGCCACCACGATATCCCCTAGTTCCAGCACATGCAGCGCACCCATCGTCGCCAGAATTTCCGCCGGTCCGTTTTCTGCCACCAGCGCGGGACCAACCGCGCGGCAATCCAGATCGCGCCCGCCGCCCAGCGGCTGAATTTTTGAAGCCAGTGCACCCACGCCTTGCATCGCGTCGCAGACAAAGCCGGTAGGCACATCCCGAAACGCCGCCATCTGCGCCGCGGTCGGGCGCGGGAAAGTTCGGCGGATTGTCAGGCGTGGGGGTTCTTCGATCATGGGGGCCTCCGGGCGTTTGTCTTGTCGCAAGGTAACGGACAGCCTATACTCGGTTCAATGTGGTTTTCGGGGAGGGACGCCGCCGTGGCGCAACCGGACCTGTGGGTCGGCACCAGCTGGAAAATGAACAAGATGCTGGACCAAGCATTGGCCTTTGCCAATCGTCTTGTCCAAACCGATGCACCGCTCCATTTGCGGCGTTTTGTCGTCCCGCCCTTCACGGCAGTGCGTGAGGTGGCGCAGGCCTTGCAGGGCAGTTCCGTCAAAATCGGCGTGCAGAACATGCACTGGGCCGATCACGGGGCATGGACTGGGGAAATCTCCCCGCTGATGGTGCGGGATTGCGGTGCTCAGCTTGTCGAATTGGGCCATTCCGAACGCCGTGCGCATTTTGGCGAAACCGATGACACCGTGGGGCTGAAAGCAGCGGCAGCGGTGCGGCACGGGCTGATCCCGCTGATCTGTATCGGTGAAACCCGGGAAGACCAAGATGCAGGCCGAGCGGATGTCGTGCTTGACCGACAGGTGCGCGCCGCGCTGGGCGAGATTGGGGAGACCGCTGCGCCAGTTCTGCTGGCCTATGAGCCGGTCTGGGCCATCGGCGACGGTGGCCAGCCCGCCAGCCCGGAATATGCCGACGCGCGACAGCGGGAGATTGCCGCCGTCGCGCGCGAGATGCTGGGCCGCAAAGTGCCGTGTTTGTATGGCGGGTCGGTCACGGCGGACAATTGCGCCGACCTGATTGTCTGTCCGCATATCGATGGCCTATTCATCGGGCGCGCGGCCTGGGAGGTAGAAGGATATCTGGACATACTGGCGCGCTGCGCGGCGGTGACCTGAAGGAGGAAAAGCATGAAGGTTGCAGTGGCTGGCGACAGCGCTGGGCAAGGATTGTCGCGCATTCTGGCTGAATATCTGAGCGACCGCTACGAGGTGTCGGAAATCTCGCATACCGACGCGGGGCCGGATCCGTTTTACGCCAATCTGGCGGATCGGGTTGGCTCCGCCGTGATGAGCGGCAGCTATGATCGGGCCGTTCTGGTCTGCGGCACAGGCATCGGGGTCTGCATTGCAGCCAACAAGGTGCCGGGTATCCGTGCGGCGCTGGTCAGTGATGCCTATTCCGCCGCCAAAGCCGCCACGTCGAACAACGCGCAGATCGTGACGATCGGCGCGCGCACCATCGCGCCGGAATTGGCCAAGACCATCATCGACGCCTACCTCGATAACAGTTTTGATCCCGAAGGCCGGTCCGCTGGGAACGTCAACGCAATAGACGCGGTAGATGCCAAGTACTCCGGCGCCTAACGGGCCGAAAAAGTAGTAAACAGAGCCCTGTGCCCAAAGTCGACGCCAGGCTATTCCGCCGCGTGCCGCCCCTGCGGGATCACTTCGTAACCCGGTTCTTCGGGCTCATCGTCTTCCATCTCCGCCGGGAAACCGGGCGCACGGATGTCCAGCCCGGTAGCCACTTCCAGACGCTTGATGATGTTGGGCGACAGCTCGCGGTCTCCGAACCGGGCAATGCCGTCATTGAAAATGTCGATCAGCACCGGATTGATCTCCAGCGGCACACCGGCCCGGTCTGCCACTTGCTGGAACAGGCCGATGTCCTTTTTCACAAGGTCCATGGTAAACGAAATGTCCCGTGATCCGTTCAGGATCACCTGGCTTTCAGTTTCATGGACGAAGCTGGTACCTGAGGAAATTTTCATCGCCTCGTAGGCTGTGTTCAGATCCATGCCCGCCGCCTTGGCCACCACTAAAGCCTCGCAGCAGGTCACCAGATTGGCTGTGGCAAGATAGTTGGTCAGCACTTTCAGGATAGATGCACTGCCCAGTTCCCCGGTATGCAGCACACGGCGGCCCATGGTGGTCAGGAAGGGCAGGATGCGGTCAAACGTGTCCCGGTCACAGCCCGCGAAGATCGAGATATTGCCGGTGGCCGCCCGGTGGCAACCGCCCGAAACCGGACAATCCACCGCCGCGCCGCCACGTGCGATAACCTGTGCGCCCAGCCGTTTGACCTCTGCCTCGTCTGTGGTGGACATCTCCATCCAGATCTTGCCCGGCCCGACCTCTGGCAGCATCTCTTGCATCACGGCATCTGAGGCCGCAGGAGAAGGCAGGCAGGTGATGACCGCGTCGCAATCGCGCATCAAATGCGCCGGGCTTTCGCCCCGCTGCGCGCCCTGCGCCACGAAACTGCCCACCAGATTCGGGTTGAGGTCATGCACGCTCAGGTCCATCCCGTTGCGCAACAGGCTGCCGCTGAGCTTGCCACCAACATTTCCAAGACCGATGAATCCAACTTTCATATCCGGGTTTCCCTGCTGTATCTGAGCGTTTGGCCCGAGCTAACCGCCCCAAACCAACCCACGCCCGCCCGTTTGCGACAGGTTTGCAGGCAAAACGGGACTGCGCCTGTTGCTTAGGCTGGCCCGAACCAGCCCTGCGCCATTGCCTGCTTGATCCGCGTGGGAAATCTGCGAACCTGCAGGACGCGCTGCAACCTGATCCGGAATTGAGACGTGACCCATACCCGCATTCGCAAATTCAACACCAGTGAAACCTACCCCGAACAGAACCTGGACAATGACCTGTGCCAAGCGGTGGTCACACAGGGCGGAAAAACCGTCTGGATGCGTGGCCAGTGCCCGCAGAACTTGGATGACGCAAAAAACATCGACAGCCATGATCCGACGGAACAGACGCACAAGGTGATGCAGAACATACGCCAGCTGATCGAAGAAGCAGGCGGCAGCATGGAGCATCTGGTCAAGGTCGTGGTGTACATCACCGATGTCCGCCACCGTGAGTCAGTGTATCGAACCATGGGCGAATACATCAAAGGGGTGTATCCGGTGTCCACCGGGTTGGTGGTGCAGGCACTGGCGCGGCCGGAATGGCTAGTGGAAATTGACGCAACGGCGGTGATCCCGGAATGACCTTTTCGCTTGTCGCGCGCTGCGCTGAAACCGGTATGTTCGGGATTGCGATCTCTTCCTCCTCTCCGGCTGTGGCCGCGCGTTGTGCCTATACGCGGGCGGGCGTGGGCGCTGTGGCCAGCCAGAACATCACCGACCCCACACTGGGGCCCAAGGCTCTGGATTTGATGGCAGACGGGCTGAGCGCGGCAGAGGCCGTGGCTCGGGTGAAGGCTGAGGGCAAGTTTTTGGAATACCGGCAGGTCCTGGCCATTGATGCGACGGGGCAGACCACCATCCATTCCGGGCCCAATTCGCTCGGCGTCTGGACTGACGCTTCAGGGCGCGATGTACACGCGGCGGGCAACCTGCTGGCCAACCCGGATGTCCCTTCGGCCTTAGTGGCCGGCTTTGAGGGTGCCACCGGCCACCTGGGCGACCGTTTGATCGCCGCAATGCGCGCGGGCCTGGCCGCCGGGGGCGAAGCCGGGCCGGTGCATTCTGCGGGCATACAACTGTGTGACACCGTCCCATGGCCCGTGGCTGATCTGCGCTGTGACTGGACCGAAGAGTGCCCGATTGAGGCCATCGCCACTGCGTGGGAGGTCTACAAACCCCAGCTTGACGCCTATGTGCAACGTGCGCTCGATCCGCGTGAAGCGCCCAGCTACGGCGTGCCGGGGGACGAATGACGCGCTTGAATTGCGTCGCCTAACACGCGATCAAAGCGCATGCCCCTGCGTTTCACCTTCAGACAGCTGGAATACCTCGTCGCCGTCGGGGATGCGGGCACAATCGCGCTGGCTGCGCAACGACTGAACGTGTCCTCGCCGTCTATATCCGCCGCAATTAGCCAGCTAGAGGCCGAATTTGGCATCCAGATCTTCGTGCGTCACCACGCGCAGGGCCTGTCGCTGACCCCGGGCGGGCGGCGAATATTCAACGAAAGCAAGCGCATCCTCGTTAGTGCGGCAGGGCTAAGCGATATGGCGAGCGAAATCATCGAACGCCCGCGCGGGCCGATTTCCGTGGGGGTGCTGGCCACGTTGGCGCCCTTGCTCAGCGCCTCGCTGCGGCGGTCGTTTGAGGCTGCCTGTCCCGAGGCGGAGGTGTCCCTGCATACCGGCCACCAACTGGACCTGCTGCAAATGCTGGGCCGGGCTGAGGCGGATGTAGCGGTGACCTATGACCTCGATATTCCCAAGGACATCGCGTTTGAGGCACTGGGCGAATTGCCGCCCTGGGTCATGCTGCCTGAAGGCCACGCACTGACCGCGAAAGACAGCGTTGCACTGGCGGATCTGGCGGTGGAGCCGATGGTGCTGCTCGACCTGCCGATGAGCCGGGACTATTTCCTGTCTCTGTTCCAGATGGCCGACCTGCGCCCGAACGTAGCCGAACGCACGCCCGACATGTCTGTGGCGCGCAGCCTTGTGGCCAACGGGTTCGGCTTTGGCCTGATCAACGCGCGGCTGCGCAACGATCTGGCACCGGATGGCACCAAACTGGTGTTTCGGCCTCTGTCGGATGATGTGCGCCCGATGGTTCTTGGGCTGGCCACCAAGCGGGCTGATCATCGGTCGGGTGTCGTGGCCGCTTTTTTCGACCACATGCGCGCGCGACTGGCGGATGGAAGCCTGCCGGGTGCGGGCGGAGGCGGCATAGGGTCAGACTGAATTCGAAATCGCGTGTAAGCTTTGGTGATGGCTAGATACCCTGCACGAGCCGGTCGAGCAGCATGCCTAACATCCCGTCGCATTTCTGCATTTGCTCCGCCGTGATGAATTCATCCGGCTTGTGACCCTGCGCCATGGATCCCGGCCCACAGACGACGGTGGGCACGCCCAGCTGGCTAGAAAACAACCCGCCCTCGGTGCCGAAGGCGACTTTGGTTGTCGCGTTGGACCCCGTCAGGGATTTGACGAAGTTCACCACCTCTGCATCCGGGGCGGTGCCCAGTGGTGGATATTGGTTGGTGACTTCAATGTCGATCAGCGCTTCGGGAAACTGGCTGCGCAGCGGTACCAGTAAGCGGTCCGCGCCTTCCAGCAGCCGGTCCAGCAGGTACTGAGGGTCATCTTCGGGTAGGTTGCGGATTTCAAACAACAACGTCGCTGTGTTTGGCACGATGTTCAGCGCGACACCACCATCAATCACGCCCGCATGGACGGTGGAATAGGGCACGTCATACGCGTCGTCCTGCGCCGGTCCGTTGCGCAGATCAGCCTGCAGACTTCGGATCACACCCACCATGTCGGCGGCCATGTGGATTGCGTTCAATGCGGTTGGGGCCAGGGCGGAGTGCGCCTCCCGCCCGGTACAGGTGATGCGGGCGGCGGTTTTGCCCTTGTGTCCGGTGGCCACCTGCAGTTGCGTGGGTTCCCCCACGATGCAGAAGCGCGGCACAAATGGCGCATCAGCCAGCATCTCGATCATCGAACGCACACCGACACAGCCAATCTCTTCATCATAAGACAGGGCCAGATGCAGGGGGGTCTGCAAATCCTGCAAGGCGGCCTGTTCGGCCATCGCCAGCGCGCAGGCAACAAACCCCTTCATATCTGTGGTTCCGCGCCCATAAAGGCGGCCATCCTGTTCGGTCAGTTCGAAAGGTGGCATGGTCCATGTCTGTCTTTCGACGGGCACCACGTCCGTATGACCTGACAGCAGCACGCCGGCCCTGTCGTGCGGGCCCAGCGTGGCATAAAGGTTTGCTTTGTGCCCGGTGTCGTCGCCGATCACGGTAAACTCTGCGCCAAGCCCGCGCAGCAGCCCTTCGCAATAGCTGATCAACGCGCGGTTCGGGGCCGCGCTAATGGTGGGAAAGGCGATCAGGTCGCGCAGGATCTGGATGCTGCGCATGGCTCAGGCGACGTCGGTTTGTGCACTGCCCGCGATATGTCCGGCCAGATGCTGTGCATCCACCCAGACGCCCCAGATAAACGACGACCCCCGCATCGACAGCCAAGGCAGGCCGAGGAAATAGATGCCGGGATGTTTAGAAATGCCCCGGTGATGGGCTGGCTGGCCTTTGTCGTCGAACGCATCGACCTTGAGCCAACTGAAATCCTGTCGGAACCCAGTGGCCCAGATGATCGTGGTGACCCCGGCCTTGGCCAAATTCAGTTCTGAGACTGGATCAGTGGCGCAGGCGGGCAGGGGGCCAAGTACATGCGCCTCGGGTTCGTCCGGCAGGCCCAAGCCTTGCGCGGCCACATGCGCGTCGGCCTCTTGCAATAGGGCCATCAGGCTTTCGTCACCGCCCCGGATATTGTCAGCCAAATCGGGCTGGAAGGTGACCACCCCATCGGTGCAATCCCGTGTCATACCGACCAGTTTCATGCCCCGGTTGGCAAAGTTGCGGAAATCCACGGTCGCCCCGCCATAGGCCCCACTGACAGCAATGGTGACATGTTCTCTGCCTGCAGGCGGTGTTTTCGCCTCCCATTTGCCCAGCTGGCCCAGCCACCAGACAAAATCCTTGCCCCGGTAGCTGCGCGGTGGACGGTCATGCGGGCCGACCGACAGGTACACGTCGCGCCCCGCGCGCAGCAATTCGTCGGCAATCTGCGAACCCGAAGACCCGGCGCCCACAACCAGAACCGCGCCCGGCGCCAGTTGGTCGGGATTTCGGTAGGCGGTGGAATGCATCTGGGTGAGTCCTGGAGTTTCGGGCACCACCGTCGGGATCACCGGTACCTGGAACGGCCCGGTTGCGGCGACTACGTTCCGTGCGATCATAAAACCGTCAGAGGTTTCAACGCGAAAGCCCGGACCGTCCGGGTTTTCGATAACCTCGGTCACCTCCACCCCACAACGAACCGGCGCGCTGATCTGGCTGGCGAAATCTTCCAGATAATGCGCTACGCTTTCCTTCGTCGCAAAATCATCTGGGCCAGTGTCGTCGAATTCTTTAGTGGGGAACCGATCGTGCCAGGCGGGGCCGTTGGCTACCAGCGAATCCCACCGTTCCGTGCGCCAGCGTTCGCCAATGCGGTGCCTTTCCAGAACCAGATGTGACACGCCCGCATTTCCCAGATGCTCGCTCATCGCCAGCCCGGCCTGCCCACCGCCGACAATCAGCGCATCCACGGTTTCGATCTTCATGCCCGGCCCTCCGCAAACGAAAACTCCGCGATCACTCTAGGAAACGGCGGCAGATGCCAAAACCATGATTTCGTTAAGCCTTGGTTGGGCTGTCGCTAACTGCCTAGGTTTTGGGCAAAAGGCAGTGATCTCGGCGCATTAGGCTGGGCCTAAGCAGTGCTTTCGCAGGCTTGTCTTTCGCTTTTTGGGCGCGCGCGTATCGTGAATAGGTCAGGTTTTTGCTGGAGGCACCCTTGCGCGATCCGCGTTACGATATCTTGTTTGAATCCCTGCAGATTGGGCCGGTCACGGCAAAAAACCGGTTCTACCAGGTGCCCCATTGCAACGGTGGCGGCTACCGTGATCCGTCAGCGGTTGCCGCCATGCGCGGGGTCAAGGCCGAAGGCGGCTGGGGTGTGGTGTTCACCGAACAATGCGAAATGCATCACTCGTCCGAAATTACCCCATTCATTGAACTGCGGCTGTGGGAAGATCAGGATATTCCCGGCATCGCAAGAATGGCCGAAGCGATGAAATCTGGCGGTGCGCTGGCGGGCATCCAGCTGGCCTATTCCGGCGTCAACGGGCCCAATTTCTATACGCGCGAAGTACCTCTGGCCGTGACTGGCATGCCGATCCGGACCTTTACCAACGATCCGGTCAATGCCCGCAGCATGGACAAACAGGATATCCGCGATCTGCGCCGCTGGTTCGTGAACGCGGGCAAGCGGGCGAAGACCGCAGGGTTTGACCTGATCTGTCTGTATGGCGCGCACGGGTTCGGGATTTTCCAGCATTTCCTGTCCACGATCACCAACCACCGTACCGACGAATACGGTGGATCGCTGGAAAACCGGTCGCGTTTCGTGCGCGAAGTTGTGGGCGACATGCGCGATGCAGTGGGCGATACCATGGGGCTGACCCTGCGCCTCTCGCTGGATGAAATGATGGGTGATCTGGGCTTTGCCAATTCCGAGGTGCGCGATTTCATCGAAATGCATGCGGATCTGCCAGATCTCTGGGATCTGGCGCATGGGACGTGGGAAGACTGCTCCGGCCCGTCGCGTTTCAAGGAAGAGGCCGCGCAGGAAGAACTGGTGCGCGGTGTCAAAAGCCTGACCTCGAAACCGGTTGTGGGGGTGGGACGCTTTACTTCCCCCGATGTGATGGTGCGGCAGTTAAAACAGGGCGTGCTTGACCTGATCGGTTGTGCGCGGCCGTCAATTGCCGACCCGTTCCTGCCCAAGAAGGTGGAAGAGGGCCGGATCGAAGACATCCGGGAATGCATCGGCTGCAATATCTGCATCACCGGCGACATGACCATGGCGATTAGCCGTTGTACCCAGAACCCCACTTTTATGGAGGAGTGGCGCAAGGGCTGGCACCCGGAGATCATCCAATCGCGTGGGGATAGTGGCAGCGTGCTGGTCGTGGGCGCAGGCCCCGCTGGGTTAGAGGCTGCGCTGGCCTGTGCCAATCGTGGTTATGATGTGGCGCTGGCCGAGGCAGGCACCGTGCTGGGCGGCCGCGTCGCGCGCGAACGCCTGCTGCCGGGCCTGTCGGCCTGGGGGCGGGTGGCCGATTACCGCGACTATCAATTATCGCAAAAACCGAATGTGGAGATCTACCGGGACAGCGAATTGACGGCTGAGCAGATCCTCGAGTTTGGCTTTGCCAATGTCTGCATCGCCACAGGCTCCCGCTGGCGGCGCGATGGTGTGTCCCGCCAGCATGTCACACCGGTTTCTGCAGATCCGGCCATGCCGGTCTATACGCCCGATGACCTGATGGCGGGTCGTCTGCCTTCGGGCCACGTGGTCCTGTGGGACGATGACCATTACTACATGGGCGGCGTTCTGGCTGAGTTGCTGGTGAACAATGGCTGTACCGTCACGCTGGTCACCACCGCCCAACGCGTGTCGGACTGGACGTACAATACGCTCGAACACCATGCGATCCACAAACGCCTGGCCGAGATGGGGGTGGATATTGTCCTGAACCGGGGCGTCAGCCGCATTGGGCAGGGGGCCGTGACCAGCAACTGTGTGTTTACCGGGGCGGAGCGGGAAATGTCGGCCGACGCGGTGGTCATGGTGGCCTCCCGCACCGGGCAGGACGCGGTCTATCGCACGCTGAAGGCGCAGCATGACGCCTGGACCGATGCCGGGCTGCTTTCCGTCCGCATGATAGGCGATGCCGAGGCGCCGGGGCCCATCGCCTGGGCCACATATGCAGGGCACCGGTATGCGCGTGAACTGGACGCTGGCGACATTGGCGATGCGCTGCCCTTCCGGCGCGAAGTTACCGCGTTGGCGCCGCAGGTGACATGACGGGGGTGATGGTACCGCCGATGCCATCTGCCGTGGTCCCGGGGGCCATGGCCCGCCTGGTGGACCAAATTGGCAAGCCGGAGTTTTGCGGCCAGCTGCCGCAGACGGCGAGCGCATGTCTGGATTTTGATAACGTCATCTCGCTGGCGCTGAACATCAGCTGGCAGACGGTCAAAGTCTTATGCAAGCAGCTTTGTGCGCGATGCGGAATCACCACCCAGGCGGAGCTGTTCGCGCCGCTCCTTCCAAAGATTGGGGCCGATAAAATCCTGGAAAAGGCGGAGGTGACATATGTCTGACAAATCGGAATGCACCGCGCTACCGCATGAAGGGTGTATGCCCCCTAGATGGGAGCGGATTAAACTGGGCTTGAATATGCGGGGATATGGCTGCCTGTCGTCCCCTATCTTCATGTGGAGTTGCTGAACACGTGGTCACCGAAACCAAGCCTCCTGCGGTCGGGATACGAAGCGCGTGTAAGGATTACGGAAGCTTTACTGCGCTGCGCAGCGTGTCTTTCGACATCTCCGATAACGAATTCTTCACGCTTCTGGGCCCGTCTGGGTGTGGCAAGACCACGCTGCTGCGGATGATTGCCGGGTTCGAAGGTATCACTGACGGCGCGATTTTCCTGTATGGGGAGGAAATTGAAAACCTGCCGCCAGACCGGCGGCCGGTGAACACGGTGTTCCAGAACTATTCCCTGTTCCCACATATGGACGTAGCTGAAAACGTAGGCTTCGGCCTGCGGATGCTGGGCTGGACCAAGGGCGACATTGCTGCGCGGGTCAAGCAGATGATCGCGCTGGTCAAGCTCGAAGACTTTGCCCACCGGCGCCCGGCGCAGCTGTCAGGTGGGCAACAGCAGCGTGTTGCGCTGGCCCGCGCCATGGCTCCGCGCCCCAAGGTGCTGCTCCTAGATGAACCGCTGTCTGCGCTGGACCTGAAGCTGCGCCAGAACATGCGTGAAGAGCTGAAGGCGCTTCAGCAGGAAACTGGGATCACGTTCATCTTCGTGACCCACGACCAGGAAGAAGCGCTGTCCATGTCCGACCGGATCGCGGTGATGTCCGCCGGGGAGGTTCAGCAGATCGGATCACCGGAGGAAATCTACGAGTTTCCGGTCAACCGTTTTGTGGCAGATTTCATTGGAGATACCAACATGTTGGAAGCAGAAGTTCAACAAGTAGGTGAGGGATTTGTGACCTGCCAGATCGGGGATGCGCAGCTGACTGCCGTGGCCAGCCAAGCGGTGACGCAGGGCCAAAAAGGATGGCTGTCGATCCGGCCAGAACGGCTGACCATAGCTTCTGACGGCCTGCCCGCCACGGTGGAGCAGACGATCTATCTGGGTACCGACACGCAGATACTTGCACGCATCGAAGGTGGGCTGAACCTGCGGGTACGTGCCCAGAACGATGGTGCGCGACTGGCGCAGGGCGACTGCATTTTCCTGAACGTGGCCGACGGCGCGGCCCGGTTCCTGGTGGAGTAGAGCCATGGCAGCAGGCATCGGCGGCAGAACCGTTTCCAGCGCCTTCGCGCCCATCCGGCTGTGGCTGCTTTTGCCGTCCTGGGTGGTGATCGGGTTCTTCCTGCTTATCCCGGTTCTGTTGATTCTGGTCTATTCCTTCCTGACCAAGGAATTCCGCGGCGGTGTGATCTGGGATTTCACCCTGGCGGCCTATGACCAATTCCTGTTCGACCGGGGGCTTTTTGGTGACGATCCCCCAACGATTCAATGGACTTACATCACGATCTTTGTGCGCTCCATCCTGCAGGCTGCCGTAGCCACCGTTCTCTGCCTGCTGATCGGCTTCCCCACCGCGTGGTACATCGCCACCCGCGCCGCGCGGATGCGGTCGATCTGGTTGTTTCTGGTGACTGTGCCGTATTGGGTGAACCTGCTGATCCGCACCGTGTCGATGAAATTCCTGATCAGAGAAAATGGCCCGCTGAACGAATTCCTTCTGGCGCTGGGCATCATCGACAGCCCTCTGGAGATCATCAACACCGATATCGCAGTGCAACTGGGCCTGTTCTATTCCTACCTGCCGTTCATGGTGCTGCCGATCTATGCTGCTGTCGAACGCTACAACTTCGCGCTCAGCGAAGCCGGCGCGGACCTCTATGCCGGGCGTTGGACTATTATGCGGGAGATTGTGCTGCCCGTTGTCAAACCCGGCATCATCGCGGGCTGTATCCTGGTCTTCGTGCCCTCTCTGGGCGCATTTCTGGCACCGGACCTGCTGGGAGGAGCCAAGAATTTCATGATCGGGTCGCTGATCGAAGAGCAGTTCAAGGGGCAGGCGGGTAACTGGCCTTTTGGCGCAGCATCGTCGATGATCCTGCTGAGCATGGTGCTTGTGGTGCTATTCTTCTACGCCCGCGGCCAAGCGAGGGAGCAGGTCTGATGCGCGGCTTTGACCCTCGAAACTACACCGGCTTTCTGACCGTGACGTTGGTTTGCCTGTTTATCCTTTATGCACCTCTCATCGTCGTGGCGGTTTATTCCTTCAATGACAGCGTATCCATCACTCGGTTTACGGGCGTGTCTCTGCGCTGGTACGCGGATGTCTTTACCGGGCTGGAGGCCGCCAAGTTCCGCGCGGCGGCGGCCAATTCGTTTTCCATCGCCATCATGGCCGCAATGGCCGCCACCGCCATTGCCACCGCCGCTGCCGTTGGCATGGTGCGCGGCGGTAATTTCCGGGGCAAACCAGCCAGCTTCGCGCTGATTTCCATGCCGATCATGGTGCCGGAGATCGTCACAGCAGTGGCGACGCTTATCTTTTTCTCCACCATCGGTTTTGCGCTGGGCTACCTATCGATCCTGGTGGCGCATATCGTCTTCTGCATCCCCTTCGCCTACCTGCCCATCGCGGCGCGATTGCAAGGGATTGAGGCTTCGTTCGAAGAGGCCGCGCAGGACCTTTACGCAAATCGCTGGCGCGCTTTCCGCTACGTGCTGGCCCCGATTATGGCACCGGGCATCTTTTCGGGGTTCCTGTTGGCCTTCATCATCTCACTCGATGATTTCATCATCACCAATTTCGTCAAGGGCGCAGGGGTGGAAACCCTGCCCACCGCGATCTTTGGCGCGGTCAAGCAGGGCATCAAGCCAAATATCATGGCGCTCAGTACGCTGCTCTTGCTGTTTTCCATCCTGATCGTGACACTGTCGTATCTGATCGGGCGGTCCGGAAACGAAAAATACCAGAACTGAACCAACAGAGGAGTTGTGACATGAAACATTTGAAACTGGGGGCTGCTGCCATCGCGTTGATGGCCATGGCCGGGGCCGCATCGGCCGAGAAACTTTCGGTCTATCACTGGTTCGAATACATCCCGCAGGAATTGCTGGACAAGTTCACCGCCGAGACCGGGATCGAAGTGGTGATGGACACCTACGATTCCAATGAAACCCTGCTTGCCAACCTGAAAGCCGGCAAGCTGGGGTCGTATGACGTGGCCGTGCCAGGTGACTACATGGTCTCGATCATGAAGAACGAAGGCATGCTGGATACCATTGCCGAGGGTGAGCTGAAGAACAAAGGCAACATCGAAGACCAATGGCTGAACGTGGCCTTTGACGATGGCCGCATGCATTCCATCCCCTACCAGTGGGGATCGACCAGCTTCATGGTCAATCGTGACGTCTATGGCGGGGACATCCGCACTACGGATATCATCTTCAACCCGCCGGAAGAACTGAAGGGCAAGATCAACGTGCTGGACACTGCTGGTGAAACGCTTGTGTTTGCCTCGATCCACATGGGCATTCCGCAATGTTCTACCGACCGCGACCAGCTTAAGGCGCTCGATGAACTGGTGCAGGGGGCCAAGGCGGACTGGGCCTCCTTCAACTCTGACGGGGCCAAGGATGTGCTTGTCTCCGGCGATGCCGCTGCTGGGATGATCTGGAACGGTTTTGGCCAGAAGGCCCGTCTGGAAGGCGCGAATGTGGAGTATTCCTATCCCAAACAGGGCTACATCGTCTGGATGGACAATGTCGTACTTCTGAAGGATGCGCCGAACCGCGACGCGGCCATCAAGTTCATGGATTTCCTGCTGGAGCCTGAAAACGCAGCCGCCGTCACAAACTTTGCGCGCTACACCGCTGGCGTGAAAGGCGTGGGCGCGCTGCTGGACGAAGAACTGCAGACGTCCCCCGAACAGAACCCGCCAGCGGATGCCCCGGCTGGTACGTTTGTAGAAGTGTGTGATGAGGCGACCCAGAAAGTCTATGACCAGATCTGGACGCGTCTGAAGCAGTAAACTGTACCGGGGCTGCGTGTTTGGTGCGGCCCCATTCCGACTTGGGGGGAACAATGAAACTGGGTCTCTACCAATGTCCGTCTCCTGCCGGGGATCTGGCTGCTGGGCTCGCCCGTGTGGATGAGGCGCTGGGCGAGGCGACGAAGGCGGGGGTGGATATGCTGACCCTGCCGGAGATGTTTCTGCCGGGCTACAACGCTGACCCCGCGCCACAGCCGGAGGCGTGGCCGCAGGTGCAGGCGGATCTGGCGGCGCTGGTGGCGCAGCACGGCATCGGGCTGACCATCGGGCTCGCAGATTATCAGGACACTGGTATCAGGAATGCGGCTTTTGCCTTTGGCCGGGACGGCGGGGTGCTGGCGGTGTATCACAAGGTGCAACTGTTCGGACCGCGCGAAAAGGCGCTGTATGCGCCCGGTGACAGGCTGTTGAGTTTTGATTTCGAAGGCGTCACGTTTGGCCTTCTTGTTTGCTATGATGTCGAATTTCCCGAACATACTAGGGCGCTGGCCCGGGCCGGGGCGCAGGCTCTGTTGGTTCCCACGGCGAACATGATGCCATTTGTGAACGTAAACGAAGTGACCGTCCCCGCCCGTGCCTTGGAAAGCGGGCTGACGGTGGTTTATGCGAACTATTGCGGTGTTGAGGGCGACCTGACGTATACTGGCCGGTCCCTGATCGCAGGCCCGGACGGGCGGGCTTTGGCTGCGATGGGCGAAGAAAGCGGGTTGATCGCGGCGGATTTGCCTGCGTCGAACGGGTCAGGACTGGAGACGCCGGTTTCGACGCAGTTCGATGATTATCGTGTGATTGATCGCCTGGAGCGCCGCTGAGAAGGTAGGCGCTGCAGACCCCGTAGCGTGAACGCGGCCTTTGGGTGATGCTGGGTTTGCGTTTTCGAAGTCGAACGGCGTTGGAGGAATAGTGCGGCATCCGTCCCTGTTGGTTCGCCGGTCTACGGCCCGGCACTGCGCGTTTTGAGGCGAAACCAACCGAAGTAGCCGCCAAAGCGCTTCAAAGCGACTTGATTCCCGTATGGCCGGTCGGGCTATCCCGTTGCCTTGTCGAACGCGGCAACCACGTCCCGCGCCCGCGTGGCCACTTCCCCGAAAGACATCCCTGGCTGGTAGAGCGCAGACCCGATGCCAAACCCATCCGCGCTGGCCCCGATCCAGTTGGCAAAGTTCTCGGGCCCCGCGCCGCCTACCGCAAAAACCTGCGTGCCAGCAGGCAGCACGGCGCGCAGGGCAGCAAGCCCCGCCGGACCTGCGAGCGATCCGGGAAACAGCTTAAGTCCGCTAGCGCCCGCGCCCAGCGCCGCAAATGCCTCGGTTGGAGTGAACACACCGGGCCAGCTTTCCAGCCCCAGCGCCCGCGTGCGCGCAATCACTGCCGGGTCACAATTGGGGGATACGACCAGCGTACCGCCAGCCTTGGCCACGGCCTCAGCCTCCACCGCGGACAGAACCGTCCCGGCTCCGATCTGCGCCACACTGCCAAAGGCCCGTGCCATTGCCGCGATACTGGCCAGCGGGTCGGGAGAGTTTAGCGGCACCTCGATCCGGGTGATCCCGGCCAAGATCAGTGCGTCGGCCACGTCCACGGCCTCGGGCGGGGTCAACCCGCGCAGAATGGCGATCAGCGGTCGGCTCATGTCGCGTCTCTCATCGACTTGTAGGCGGTGGTCAGCCCTTCCAGTGTCATCCGATCCACATCCGCCAGAGTGGCTGGCACGCCCACCTGGGCTAGCGCGGCCACATAAAGCCGCGCCATCGCGTCGGCACCGATCACCGACACCTGCTGGCCCAGCCAATAGGGGCGGGAGGCGGCGAGCTCGGCCCCGATCAGCAGGCCCGACAGCGCGGCCGCGGTCGCCCCGTCCGCCACATCCTGCAACAAATCGCGGGCGCGCAGGCCAAAAAGCCGCGCGGCGAGCGCCTCGGGCCGTGACAGCATATCGTCCACTGCGCTGGCGAAGGCCCTGTCGTCCCAGCCGTCGTCTACCGAATGTCGCAGGATCGACTGCCGCGCGAGCAGGTTGAACAGTTCGCCAGTCATGAAGGTGCGGAAGCTGACAACCTCATCGGCGCTGACCTGTGCCCATTTCGTGTGGGTGCCAGGCAGGCATATGACCCCATCCCAATTGGCGTTCAGACGCAGAAAGCCTGCGATCTGGGTTTCTTCCCCGCGCATTACATCGGGCGGCTCCTGCTGGCTCAGCCCCTGCAGCAGCAGTACCCGCAGGCGTGGGTCGGTGCCAGGCACCTGAACTGCCTTTGGCGCGCCGGGTTTGGCTGGGACAGGCACATAAGGCGCCTCAATCCAGCCCTGTCGCGCGCTGACCATGCCGCAGACCAGCACATCGGTCACGCCATCGCCCAGCCAGGGGGTGATCAGCTCCAGCAGAGCAGCTTCAAACCCGCCAGGCTCCAGCGTGGCAAGGCCCCGGTCCGAAGACGCCTGCTGCACCACATCTGTTCCACGCATCGCCCAGGCGCGCAGGCGCGTGGTGCCCCAATCAACCGCGATCCAGGTGATGGTCATGGCAAGTTCCCGCTTGTTCCTTCCGCCGGGTGATAGAGCGGATGCGGACGCGGGTCCAGAACCGGACTAGGTCTGGGGATAATCCGACACCAGCGCGTAGAGCGACGGTTCATCCTCCGCCACGTCGGAGAACCGTTTAATCGGAGCCTCGAACACATTGTCGGTGCGGTCATCATTCACCGTCGATACCTCCCCGATCGCGCAATCGGCCCCCTCGGCCCAGAACGCATGCCACTGGCCCGGCATCAGCGTGATGCTTTCCCCCGGTGCCAGACCGAGCCGCCCGCCAGCAGGCAGAGTGTGCGGCTGCCCGTCGCAAAGCACGGTGATGTCGGCGGCGCGGTCGATCCCGCCCTCGGCGTTGGAGGCAAAAAGTTCCACCACCAGTGTACCGCCGCCCCGGTTGATAATATCTTCGGCCTTTAGGATATGGCGATGCATGGGAGACAGCTGGTTGACCCGAGAGATCATGATTTTTTCGGCATATAGCATGCCGCGCGCTTGTCGCAGATCCGCCAGCGTGCCGTTGCGCAGGGTGAACAGGAACAGGCCCAAATCGTCAAACCGGCCTTCGCCATAATCGGTGATGTCCCAGCCCATACCTCGGTCGCGGATCACGTCGCCTGCGGGGCCCAGCACACGGTCAGGGGGCCAATAGGCAAAGGGGGGCAGGATCATGCCAAAGCCTTTTAAGAATGCATCAGCTTTGCTCAGTATATCGTTGATTTCAGACCGTTTCATCACGTTATCCACAAGGCTGATTTCAGGTGATTATTGGCAGCTCTGCCCGGGTTGGCGAATCTGCTCCGGCGCGGGAAACAGTAACGGTGGCGGCGTGGACCGCCAGTGTCATTGCATCGCGCAATGTGTCGTGGTCCAGATGCCGGGCTTGCGCCTTGGCCACCTGTCCGCAAGCTGTCAGATGGGCCAAGATCCCAGCGTTGAACGTGTCGCCTGCGCCGATCGTGTCCACAACGTCGGTTTGAGGGGCGGGTACGGTCACAGTGGTGCCATCGGCCAGCCAGGCTTCTGCACCGTCGGCCCCGCGCGTGACAAAGGCCACGGCGATGCCATGGTCCAGCAGCGCCTCCCGGCGTTCTGTGTTGGTCATGTCCGGGTAAATCCACGCCAGGTCATCATTTGAAACCTTGACCAGATCAGCCAAATCCAGCAATGCGTTCATGCGTACGCGGTAGGCGGTTTCATCATCGGCGAAGCCGAGGCGGATGTTGGGGTCTACCATGATGGTTCGGCTATCGGCCGAACGGCGGGCATAGGCAACCAGCGCATCGGCCACCGGGGCCATGCAAAGTGAGATACCGCCAAAGAAACAGGCCTGTGCGGTATCGGGCAAGGGCGGCAAATCCTCGATCTGCACCATGCGCCCGGCGGAGCCTTCGTCGTAGAACACATATGTGGCGTTTCCGTCTTTCAGATGCACCATCGCCAGCGTCGTGGGCCGGGCGCTATGCACCAACAGGGTGGTGTCCACTCCGCTGGCCTTCAACCGAGCCGCCAGCATCTGGCCGAACCCGTCTTCGGACACGCCCGACACCAGCGCGGCAGGTGTGCCCAGCCGTCCCAGCGCCACAGCTGTGTTGAACACTGCGCCTCCGCAATGCGCCTCATAAAGCGTGCGGCCCGGAGCGGTGGGGTCTGGCAGCATGTCGATCAAGGCTTCTCCGCAACAAACGATCATTGGATGGCTTTCACTGTCAGGTCAGGTGTGTTCGGGGTTTCCATAACCCAGCGCGCCAATCACGTCGCGGTTCCTTATGAAACGGGGGCGATAGCGCCAGAGCGGTCTGGTTTGCGGGCCGGTGCGTCCGCCTCCGCAGAGGCCTTATTCCAGCCTCAGCAGCAGCCCAGCCATCAGCTTAGCGCGCTCCACAAGGCTGGCCACCTCGATATGTTCGGTCAGCGTGTGCAAACCGTTGCCCCGGACACCGAGGGAATCGAGCGTTGGGATGCCCATCGCCCCGGTGAAGTTGCCGTCGGACCCGCCGCCTGCGCTGTCGCAGCCCATGTCGAAGCCCAGCTCGGCCGCGATTTCCTTGGCGAGGTCATACATGGCCATCGTGCCAGGCTGGTTCGGAGACCAGACCGGGCGGGTGACACCGCGGTTGACCTCAAAACTGATGCCATCCGCGTCACCGGCCAGCGCCAGCATACGTGCGACACCATGGTCCAGGTCTTCCTGCTTTTTCGCCATGCTCAGCGCTTCGGCATCACAATAGGTGGACACGCAATTGACCCACTGCCCGCCATGAATGACGCCCACGCTGAATGTGCAGTCCGGCCCGGTCATGGCTTCTATTTCCAGTAGCTTACGGGCCATACCTGCAATGGCGCTGCGGCCATCGGCCAGCCGCGCCCCGGCGTGCGACGGCTTGCCGGTGCTGCGCAGGTTGAAGCGTGCGATGGCATAGCGCCCGATCGCCGCGCCACCACCCGGCAGGCAGGGTTCGGGAACCAGAACGTATTTGTTCCGCGCGGCCTCGGCCTCGATCAGTTCGCGGGTGGAGGGTGTGCCGACCTCTTCATCCGGGGTGAACAGGATGGTCACCGGCAGCGGCGTCTGCAGCCCGGCGCGGACGATCTGGCGGACCGCTTCGAAGCTTACGAAATTGCCGCCCTTCATGTCCTGAATGCCGGGGCCATAGCAGATGTCGCCGTCGCGCCGAAACGGCAGCGCCTCCAGCGTGCCTACGGGGTGGACTGTGTCCATGTGACCGGCGATAAGAATGCCGGGCTGGCCGAAATTGGGGTGCGGCAGCCGGGCACGCAGGCTGCCGCCAAAGCCCATGCGCCCCGGGATGCGTTCCACGGTGGCGAGCGCGGCCAGATCATAGGCTGCCACGTCCATCATCCGGTTGACGGCATTGGCGTCCCAGGTTGGGCTTTCGCATTCGATCCAGGGCTTCAGCCCGGCGAGCATTTCATCGGTATCGAAAGGCAGGTCGAGATAAGACATTGCGCTACTCACCCCGCCGCCATTGGCAGGCGGCGTTCTACGATCCGCGCCATGATTGAGGCTCCGACCGGGAGCATGTCCGGATCCAACACGAAACCGGGGTTGTGCAAAGGCACTGTACCGGAATGACCGATCCGGCAATAAGCCCCCGGCACGACCTTTAGCATATCGGCGAAATCTTCGGACCCGGTGGCGGGCTGCGCGGTGTCGGAGACGTTTTCCGCGCCTACGATATCGGCGGCGGCCTCCAGGTAAGCGTCAGACAGCGCGTCGTCGTTGTTCAGCACGTCGAAGATGTTGCGCAGGTCCAGTGTGATCTCAACTCCATACGCCTTTTCAAAGCCTTCACAGAGGTCCTTCATCCGGCTTGCAGCCAGGTCATAGACCTCGTCCTTGAAATAGCGGATGGTGCCTGCCAGCGTCGAAGTGTCGGGCACGATGTTATAGGCGGACCCAGCGTGCAACTGAGTGACCGACAGCACGCAGGCGTCCAGCGGGGCCACGTTGCGCGACACAATGGTTTGCAACTGCGTGACCAGAGCCGAGGCGATGACCAGCGGGTCGCGCGACGCCTGCGGCATGGCGGCGTGGCTGCCGCGACCCTGAATGTGGATGTCAAAGAAACAGGCCCCGGCCATGGCCGTGCCTTTGCAGATATCGACCTTGCCGGGCGTGCCACTGGGATAGTTGTGCATGCCGTAGACCTCGTCACACGGGAAACGGTCGAACAGTCCCTCGGCCAGCATGCCGCGCGCGCCGCCCAGGCCTTCTTCGGCGGGTTGGAAGATGAGTACGGCGGTGCCGTCAAAATCGCGGGTTTCGGCCAGATGCTTGGCTGCGCCAAGCAGCATTGTTGTATGCGAATCGTGTCCGCAGGCATGCATGACGCCTTCGTTCTTGGACGAATAGGGCAGGTTGGTCTGTTCGTGGATTGGCAGCGCGTCCATGTCGGCGCGCACGCCAACACGCTTGCTGCCGCCGCCCTTGCCCTTGATCAGTCCGACAACGCCAGTTTTTGCGATGCCTGTATGTACCTCATCCACGCCATATGCGCGCAGTTTTTCGGCTACCACGCCAGAGGTGCGGGTTTCGGTAAAGCCAATCTCGGGATGCGCGTGCAGGTCCTTGAAAATCTCGGTCAATTCTTCGGTGCTGTCTGCGATGATGGGGAGTACACCCATGGTCTTGTCCTTTCTGGGTCGGGAATTCAGGCGAAGGGGTTTTCGACCTTCGGCCAGTAATTCGGGTCGCGTTTGGTGAAGGGGATGTTTGCATAGTCGGGCGTGATCGCGCCGGGGCCGGAGATATAAATGACCTCGGATGCGATCGGGCCAAAGCCTGCGTGGAAATGTTGCGAGGATTTGACGACGATGGCTTTCATCTTCTGCAGGTCCATTCCCAGATCGGTGAAGGCGATGGGGTGGAAGGCCTGCGTACGCTTGTCGCTGACGATGATGTGCACGCCGTCGGCCTCCAGCCACACGCCGTTGCCCATGCGCATCTGGGTTTCGCCCATCCATTGATGCATGTCTTCTTTCACGCCACGCACGGTGACTGTCAGGTCCAGCGGGTCGCCGGACATTTCGCCGACCTTGCCGCCCAGCCGCACATCCATGGTGCCGCCGACGCCCACGTCCTGCACCATGCTGACAACGACCGGATCCCAGAAGATGCCAATGGCCACGTCTTTCATGCCCCGGTCGAGGATATCACGCAGGACAAACGTACTGTCGGCCGGGGCGCCGCCGCCTGCGTTATCGGCAAAGTCTGCCAGCACGACGGGGGAGGCGTTGGCTTCCTCGGCGCGTGTCAGCGCGTCACCGATGCCGGGCCAGTCCGGGCGGATCTGTTCGCGCAGGCCCCACAGCGTTTCCCCAAAGGTGCGGGCGGTATCGGCCGCCTTGTCCGCATCGCCATCAGCGATCACCAGCATACGCGCGCCGACACGCGGGCAGTCGCCCCAGGGAAACCCGTGGCTGAGCGACACGGACAGGATGCCATCCTGACCCTCGGCCGCTTTCATGTCTGCGACAAAACCCTCCATAGGCGCGCGGGTGGTGTGGAACATAGCGATCATCCGACAGTCATAGTCGCGCATAACCGGCTTGATCTTGCCCTCCACCGTGTCAGCAGCCAGCGAGAAAAGCTCGCGCGCGCGGTCGGGGCTGTCGATATGGGGGTATTCCTTGTAGGAAATGATCAGGTCGCAGGCATCCAGCATTTCCTGCGTCAGGTGATTATGCGGGTCAATCTCCAGCCCGATCACAGCATCGGGGAGAATGGCGCGGGCACGTGTTAGAAAATCACCTTCGCAATCGTCATAGCCTTCGGAGATCATCGCGCCATGCATGGACATCAGCAGAACGTCCGGCTTTGCGGCACGAATGTCATCAAGGATTTCGTCGCGATACGACTCATATGTGCCCCGGATGGTCGGCCCGGCGGGCTGGGCAAAGGCGCAGAGGCTTTCGGCCACCTCCCAACCTTTTTCGCCTGCCATGCGTCGCCATTCATGCAGGGGGGCGGAAAACAGGTTGGGTGTTTCATCAGTTGCCTTGCGACTGACAAAGGCATCCTCAAAGGCCAGTCGGCCGGTGGGAATGGGCGAAAAGGAATTGGTTTCGGTTGCCAGACCGGCAATCAGCAGTTTCATGTTCGGGTACCCGATGGCTTGCAGCGTGACAGCCACAGTTGATCGGGAAATAAATGCAAATGCAAAGAAGTTTTTGCACGCGCCATGTGCCAAGTGGCCGGATTGCCCTCAGAGTTTGGAAAAATTCGCGTCTGGACAACGGGGGCAGACCCAAAGGGAAGACGACGGCAATGGTGGGGATGCGCAACATGAGGGCCCATTGGATAAATCAGGTTGGCCCGCGCCTGTGGGCCATCTGTCTGGCGGTCGCGCTGGTGGGGCTGGTCCTGTCAACGGTCACGGCGCAGGACATCATGTCCCCGGCCCGTGCGGCGTTTCAAGGGCAGACGATTTTGGCGGATATGATTGTGTTGCTGGTGTCCAGCACCGTGCTGTCGAAAATCATGTACAGTGTGTTCGCCATATACCGGTTCAGCACCAATTTCGGCGACCGGATCGAAGTGCATGCGAGGTTGTTGGTATCGTGGAGATCAAGCTGATGGAAGCCGCGATCAAATCGGTCAAGAATGAAATGATCGATCTCCCGAACGCTCAGATGCTGAAATCTGAACTGGTGAATTACACAGGTAAGGTCGATTCTCTTGCGTTGCTGGCGCATGAGCGCAGTTCAGCGTTGAATGCGGGAAAAGCGCAATTCTCCATTGGCCTCTGCGACCCGGGCCGCTATTGACGGGGCCCTGACAACCAGGGCCTGACAGCCGTGAACCTAAGAAAAAAAATTGCCGACAGTGCCTGGCTCAACCGCAGTGTTGAGACGGTGATCACAGCGTGGATCCGGATGGCGCATGGCACCTCCCGCTGGGAGCGGATCGGGTTTGAGCCGATGGACGCGGTGCTGGCAGAAGGGGAGCCGGTTATTGTCATTCTCTGGCATCAGCGGCTGATCATGGCGCCCTATCTGTTTGACCCATCGCGCGGGCCAATCTGCACGCTGACCTCCACCGGGCGAGCCGGACGGCTGGCGGGCCAGGTGTTGGCGCGCTTCGGACTGGGCACGCTGGCGATGAAATCCCACGACCGCAACGTGGCGCTGACGCGCAAGGTGATGGCGCAGCTCAAGGCAGGCAGCTCGGTCGGGATGGCTGCTGATGGCCCGCGTGGTCCTGCACGCCTCGTGGCTGACGCGCCGATGGCCTGGGCGCGGGCCAGTCGCCAGCGGGTGTTTCTGGTCAGCTTTTCCGCCCGGCGGGTGCTGGAGTTCGGCACTTGGGACCGGATGTGGATGCCCATGCCGTTCACACGTGGCTGCCTGATGTGCCAAGAATGGGACAACAACGTTCCACGCAACGCGGATGCCGAGACGGTGGAGCATCACCGGCAGAACCTGCAAGACGCGCTGAATGAGGTGACTGCGGCATCGGATGCAAAGACCGGCCGCGCCGGTTGATTGTGCGGCGGAACTCTGGCAAGCCAAAAGTCAGAAAACCCAGTCAAAGAAGGGCCCTGACCGTGAACATCGTCTGGCCGGAGCAGTTTCATTTCATCGGAAAATCCCGACCTGACAGTGTGGCGGTGCCTGCCGCCGACATCGCAGGACGGGCGGCGCATGTGGCCCAGATGCTGCGCGCGCAGGGCTGCGTGCCGGGCGACCGCATCGCCATGTGGGTCAGTGAAGGGGAAAACCAGTTGGCGGCCATGTTCGGCAGTTGGCTGGCGGGGGTGACGTTCTGCGTGCTGCCGTCTTTCGCGGGCCGCACGAATACTGAACGGTCGCAATCGCGGGTGGATGACGTGCTGTCGGTGTTACAGCCGAAATGCCTGCTGAAAACTGCTGGCAACCAGCTTCCCGAAAACCTGGCCGGGCAGGTGCCGGAACTGGATCTGCCAACTCCGGATACGGCGTTAAACCCGGTCGCGCCAGACACGTTGGTGTTTGACCGGGGCGATGAGGACATCGCCTTTATCCAGTTCACATCTGGCAGCACCGGCGGAGCCAAGGGGGCCGTGGTGCGGTTTGGCCAATTGCAGGCGAACCTGCAGGCCATCGCCGATCGCGTGAACATGACGGCAGAGGACTGCATGGTCAGCTGGGCGCCGCTGTACCACGACATGGGTCTGATGGCCGTTCTGCTGCCGCTCAGCCGCGGCGCAGGCGTGGTGTTGATGGAAACCGACCACTTTGTACGCCGCCCGATCGCTTGGCTGGAGGCGATATCGCGTCATCGGGGTACGGTGACCACCGCACCGCCCACGGCGTTGAAGCTGCTGACCCGGCGCAAGGCCAAGGACGTGGACCTGAGCAGCTGGCGCTACGCCTGGATCGGCGGGGAAATGGTGTTCCCGTTGGTGCTGGAGGCGTTTGAGGCTGAATACGGCGCTGCCGGGCTGGCCAAAGGCGTGTTGCAGCCCACTTATGGCATGGCCGAAACGGTTGTAGGCATTTCCTGCGGGGAGCCGGGGACAAACTGGCTAGTCGAAGATGGGTTTGCCTCCTGCGGGTCTGTTCTGGACGGTTTCGAACACCGGATCGTGGATGAGGATGGCACGCCTGTGGCTGCGGATGCACGCGGGTATTTGCATGTGCGCGGGCCATCAGTGATGCGTGGCTATCTGGGGTTGGTACAGCATGGCCCGGACGATTGGTTCGACACGGGCGATATCGCCTTTGAAACCGGTGGGCGGCTCTATCTGACTGGACGCGTCAAGGACGTGCTGAAACGTGGTGGTGAAATGTTCCCTGCAACGGTGGTTGAAGCCGTTGCTGAAGCCGCGCTGGAGCTACGCACCGGGCGTGCTGCTGCGTTTTCTCATCTGCGGCCCGAACTGGGCAAGGAAGAGATCGTTCTGCTTGTGGAAAGCCGGCAATGGGACGACGATCTGGCACGCATAGTGGCTGGCGCCGTCGCGCGGGAACTGGGGCTGCAGCTAGATGTGATCCGGGCGGCGGATGGTGGGCGGCTGCCCCGGACATCGAGCGGTAAGATCATGCGCCAAAGGGCGGCAGCATTATACAGGGAAGGGCAAATCTGATGACCGTGCAAACTTGGACAACCCAACGTGTGGCAGAGATTCTGCGTGCGCTGGCAGAAGAAGACGAACTGCCACAACACTTGCTGAAGGCCACTATTTCGGACGGGGACACGGTAGAAACGCTGGGGCTCGATTCAATCGGTGCAGTTGCGCTCATCGATCGGCTGGAAACCGAAGCAGGGGTCGCCTTGCCGGATGATTTTCTCGATTTCAAGGATACAGTGGCGGATATCGCGGCGCGTCTGACCGCAATGGGGTGATCGAAAAGGGCAGTTGCACCATGTCTCACTCCGGAGCTTCGCATGCCCGATACGGAGTGCGCTAGTCCGGGTCAACCACCTCAAAACGGAATCCGCCCAACTCCACGTAGGGCCGCCACGAGCCGAAGGTGGTAGCCCGCACGCGTCGCCGG
>JAEPNQ010000126.1 GCA_017643305.1 Marinibacterium sp.
ACCTGCAGCGCACCGGTTCGGACCGGGAATATGCCGGGGCCATCGACGGGATCAACGGCATGGCGCTGGTGCTGCTGAGCGCGGGAGAAATCCCGCGCGAACTGGCCGCGGGGCGTATTCATCTGGGGGTCACGGGCGCGGATCTGGTGCATGAAAAGCTGCCCCTCTGGGAACAGCGGGTGGAAGAACTAGCGCCAATGGGTTTTGGCCAGGCGGATCTGATCCTGGCCGTGCCGAAATTCTGGGTGGACGTGGACACGCTAGATGATCTGGACGCAGCTGCGGCGGCGTTCCGGGCACGCCATGGCATGCGGTTGCGGATCGCGACCAAGTATCACCGGCTGGTGCGGGAGTTCCTGAACGATGGCGGCGTGGCCGATTACGCGCTGGTCGACAGTCAGGGCGCGACCGAGGGCACTGTGAAGAACGAAACGGCGGAGGCGATTGCGGATATCACCTCGACCGGGGAAACGCTGCGGGCCAACCACCTAAAGATTTTGTCAGATGGGCTTATCCTACGGTCGCAGGCCACGCTCTGGCGCAGTCGGACTGCGGATCTGGATGAGACCGAAAGCCGCGCATTGGACGCGTTTCTGGAGCGCTGCACCTGAAAGTGACCACAAGCTGTTTCGGTGCGTTGAACCGGCCCCTAGGGGGACGGCATCGGTTGGCTGCTTTGCGACAGGCCCCGCGAAATGTTCAGCATCACCAGTACCGACACGGCCAGCACGACCGCCAGCCCAATCGCCTGATCCGAACTGAACAGACCCAGCGCTGCGCTGCCCAGCGCGCCACCGACAAAACGGAACAGGGCCATAACCGCCGAGATCGCACCGGTGCGGTGCGGGACCTGCTGCATTATGCCCGCCGTGGTGTTGGCAAAAAGGATATGGAACACCCCCATCAACCCGATCATGCCCACCAGTATACCCCACGGACCACCGGCCTTGGCAAACGCGATGACCACCACCGCCGCAGCCAGCGCCGTCAGCAGCAGGATCACGCCACGCAGCATGGCCGCATAACCTACTCGCATGACCATGCGTGCGTTGAGGATATTGGCCAGGAACGCTGAGGCCGAGATTGTTGCAAAAACATAACCAAACTGCAGCGCGGTGAAGCCATGTTCTTCGATAAAGATGAACGGGGCCGAGGTGAGCATGGCAAAGAAGAACGTGGCCGACCAGAAGGTCAGATACAAGTAACGACGGGTTTCTCGGGACTGGGCGATCTCCACGTATCCGTCGCGCAGGGAGGCTAGGTTGTAGCTGCGGCGCCGTTCTGCTGGCAGAGTTTCATTGAGAGACCAGGCTGCGACCACGCCGATCAGGCCGTAGACCATCAGCGCCCAGAAGATCGCGCGCCAGCCCGCAAGCTCCAGCAGAAGGCTGCCGCAGAGCGGGGCGATCACCGGAGCGATTGTGAAGATCAGCATGACATGGCTCATCGCGCGGCTAAGCGCGTCGCCAGAATATTGGTCAGCCACCACGGCACGCGCGACGGTCATTACCACCCCCCCGGCTGCGGCTTGGAAAAGGCGAAACAGCACCAGCATTTCGGCATTGAGGGCCAGCGCACAGGCCGCCGAAAGGGCGGCGTAGCAGATCAGTGCCGCGGCCAGCACCGGCTTGCGCCCGATCGCGTCGGAAATCGGCGTCAGCACCAGCGGGAATATCGCGATGCCCAGCAGGTAGACTGACAGGGTCAGTTGCAGCAGGCTGGCGGGCGCGTCGAGCGAATCCGCCATGGCAGGCAGCGCAGGCAGGTAGGCATCGACGGAAAACGGCCCGATGGCCGAGATCCCGGCCATTACGGCGATCATGTAGACGGCGCTGCGTTTGCCTTCGACCCGGGCCGTCATGTGTCGCGCCTGTCCGGCTTGGCGTCTGGCACCGGATCATAGCCGTGACCACCCCAGGGGTGGCAGCGGGCGATGCGGCGGGCAGCCAGCCAACTGCCCCGTATAGCACCGTGTTTTTCCAGCGCCTCCAGCGCGTAGACCGAACAAGTGGGTTGATAGCGGCAGCTATGCCCGACCCACGGCGACAACAGCAGACGATAAAGCCGCACGGGCACCGCCACGATATGCGCAAGCGGGGTCACTCAGCCAGTCCGTGCAGTTTGCGCAATGCGCCGGTCAGATCTGCCAGCAGGTCGCCGTAACTGCGGGATACCGTGACCGAGGCGCGGCCGATCAGGACATAGTCCCAACCATCCTGGCCGAGCTGCGGCAGGATTTCGTGGGCAACGGCGCGCAACCGGCGTTTGGCCCGGTTGCGGGTGACGGCATTGCCAACTTTCTTGGAGCAGGTGAACCCGACACGGATACCTGCGGCTTCACCAGGTTTGCGGTTGCGGGCCTGAACAACCATGCCCTTGGTGGCGGCGTGGCTGGCGCGGGCAGCGCGCAGGAAATCAGGCCGCTTCGTCAGCGTTGTAACAGGCACGCAAACAGACACCGCCGGAGGTGTTTCCCCGGCAGCTTCGATGCTTGCAGCGGGGACCTCCGGCGGTGTCATTTTACTGACCGAACGGGTGCGTTTAGGCGCTCAGCAACTTGCGCCCGCGCGCGCGGCGTGCGTTCAAAATCTTGCGACCGGCCTTGGTGGCCATGCGTGCGCGGAACCCGTGGCGCCGTTTGCGTACGAGGTTCGAGGGTTGAAAGGTGCGTTTCATCGCTCCGTCTCCAATCTAGCGGTCGGGCAAGCGCGGATTCGCGCCGGGACATTCTTAGAGCCTGTCCTCTAAAGCCCGTTTCGGATGAAGTCAAACCCCGCCGGGCCAAGTTCCGCCCGCATTTGTAACATTTTCCACGGTGATGCCCTGGGAAATGTTTCAATCCCCCATAACCGGGTCAATGCGGATCAAGCACGCGTGATAGCACGCGGAACGTGACTGTGCCGGGTACATATAACCTGTATCAGTTTGCAACGACCCGGACCATGCCCATGCGGACCCCAGACAGCCCGATGAAACCCGACGCAAAGCAAAGCATCTCCAGGCACATGCCGCTGGTGGTGATCGCCTGTGTGGCGGTGATCGGGACGTTTACGTTGGGCGACCAGTTGACCTTCGACAACCTTCGGGACAATCGCGAGGCGCTGCTGGCTTATCGCGATACGCATTTCTGGCTGATGGCGCTGGGGTTTGTGGCGATTTATGTGGCGATTGTGGCGTTTTCCTTGCCCGGCGCGGCGGTGGCGTCAGTCACTGGTGGTTTTTTGTTTGGGCTTGCGGCGGGCACGCTTTTGAACACCGTTGCAGCGACAGTGGGGGCTTGTGTGATCTTTCTGGCTGTTCGGATGGGCATGGGCGGCAATCTGGCGACCCGGTTCGACAGATCCACCGGCAAGGTCAAGAAACTACGTGACGGGTTACGCGACAATGAATTGAGCGTGCTGTTCCTGATGCGGCTGGTGCCTGTTATCCCGTTTTTTGTTGCCAACCTAGTACCCGCCATAGTGGGCGTGCGGTTTGGCACCTTCCTGTTCACCACGTTTTTCGGAATCATGCCCGGTGCGGTCGTGTTCACCTGGATCGGTGTTGGCGTGGCCGAGGTATTTGATCGGGGCGAAGATCCGGACCTGTCGCTGTTGTGGGAGCCGCATGTCATCGGCCCGATCCTCGGCCTGTGCGTCTTGGCGGCACTGCCCATTGTAGTCCGCGCCCTGCGCGGCAGAAAGGATATTGCACCGTGACAGGAATACGAACGGACCTGCTGGTGATTGGTGCAGGCTCGGGCGGGTTGTCCGTGGCCGCCGGAGCCAGCCAGATCGGCGCGGAAGTGATTTTGCTGGAAGGCCACAAGATGGGGGGCGATTGCCTGAACTATGGCTGCGTGCCGTCCAAGGCGCTGCTGGCTGCAGGCAAGGCCGCGCATCAGCATACACTGACTGCGGCTTTTGGCGTGACCAGTCCGCCCCCAAAGGTCGACTATGGCGCGTCCATGTCGCATGTGCGGGACGTGATCGCACAGATCGAACCGGTGGACAGCCAGGAGCGTTTCGAGGGGCTTGGGGTGACAGTGATCCGGGAATTTGGTACCTTCGTGTCTCCGACGCAGGTACAAGCCGGGGATACCACCATCACCGCACGACGGATCGTGATTGCCACCGGCTCTGCCCCGCTGGTGCCAGCACTCCCGGGTCTGGACGATGTGCCCTACCTGACCAACGAAACCCTTTTTGACCTGACCGAACGGCCCGAGCATCTGCTGATCGTGGGCGGTGGCCCAATCGGGATGGAGATGGCGCAGGCACATATCCGGCTGGGCAGCAAAGTCACCGTGATTGAGGGCCAGACTGCTTTGGGCCGGGATGATCCGGAGATGGCGGCGCTGGTGGTACAGGCCTTGCGGGATGAGGGCGTAAAGATCGTGGAAAACGCCATGGTCGCCGAGGTGCAGAAATCAGATGCCGGGGTGGCAGTGATCACGCCAGACGGGCAGCGCTATGGCGGGTCGCACCTGTTACTGGCACTGGGGCGCAAGGCCAATACCGACCGGTTAAATCTGCAAATGGCGGGAATTGAGACCACCAAGACCGGCATTCGCACAGATGCCAGCCTGCGCACCACCAACCGCAAGGTCTATGCGATTGGGGATGTGGCCGGTGGCCTGCAGTTCACGCATCTGGCCGGCTATCATGCGGGGGTGATCATCCGGTCGGCGCTTTTTGGCCTGCCGGCCAAGGCCAGCACGGCGCATATTCCATGGGCCACCTACACGGATCCGGAAATGGCGCAGGTCGGTCTGACCGAGGCGCAGGCACGGGCGGAATATGGTGACCGGATGGAGGTGGCCCGCTTCGAATACGACCACAACGACCGCGCTATTGCAGAGCGGAAGCCCAAGGGACTGATCAAGGTGATGGTGGTTAAAGGACGGCCTGTTGGCGCCTCCATCGTCGGGCATCAGGCTGGGGAGATTATCAGTCTCTGGTCGTTGGCCATCGTCAACAAACTGAAAATGGCCCAGATTTCGGGCATGGTTTCGCCGTACCCCACATACGGCGAACTTTCCAAACGCGCCGCGGGCGCTTATTTCTCACCCAGGCTGTTTGACAGCCCGAGGGTAAAAACCATTGTCGGTCTTGTGCAGCGCTGGCTGCCCTGACCCGAAAGGACGTAATGCTCAACTCACTGTCGGGCCGTTTCCTGATCCTGACGACAGTGTTCGTAATGCTGGCCGAAGTTTTGATCTTCGTGCCGTCCATTGCCCGTTTCCGCGAAGATTATTTGCTGAGCCGCCTGGAACGCGCACAGATCGCGTCGCTGGCGTTGCTGGCCGATGATATGCTGTCGGAGGAGCTGGAAACCGAGCTGCTGAAAAACGCGGGTGTCTATAACGTGGTGCTTCGGCGCGACGAGGTGCGGCAGCTGATGCTGGCCTCGCCCATCCCATCGCCGATTACGGCAACTTATGACATGCGCGATCCGGGACCAGTGGTTTTGATAGGCGATGCCATGGCCCGGTTGCTGGAGCCCGAAAACGAAGTGATCCGCTTGATCGGTGCACCGGTGAGAGAAGCGGGGCTGCTGATTGAGATCACGATGGAAACTGCGCCACTGCGTACGGCAATGATCGACTACGGCCTGCGTGTTTTGGCGCTGTCGGCGGTGATCTCGGTCTTTACCGCAGTGTTGCTATTTGTAGCAGTGCGCCTGCTACTGGTGCGTCCGATCAAGGGCGTGGTGGGTTACATGCAGCGCTATGCCGCTGCCCCGGAAGACGCGCGCGGGATTATCACGCCAACTGCCGGGGTGCGGGAATTGCGCGAGGCCGAAGAGGCGTTGCAGAAGCTTCAGACCGAACTGACGCAGGCACTGAAGCAACGCGAACGGCTGGCGCAACTTGGCAGTGCGGTGGCCAAGGTGAGCCATGATCTGCGCAATATCCTTACCTCTGCGCAGTTGTTCACCGGCCGGATCGAAGCCAGCGAGGACCCGCTTGTGCGGCGCATGGCCCCGAAACTGGTGGGATCGATCACGCGCGCGGTGTCCTTGTGCGAAGGCACGCTGGCCTTTGGCCGGGCTGAAGAACCCGCTCCAACCCTGACGGTTTTCGCATTGAGCGGGATTGTCGATGACGTGTTTGCGAGCGAACGGCTGGCGGACGGGGCGGATGTGTTAACCTTCGAGGAAGACATCCCCCCTGCCCTAACCCTGCGCGCCGATCCCGAACAGATGTTTCGCGTCATCACCAACCTTGTGCGTAACGCCCGGCAGGCGCTGACAGCGGCGGGCACACCTGGCGCCATCCGCGTTAAGGCACGGGAACTGGACGACCAGTGGTGTATCACAGTGTCCGATACTGGCCCGGGCTTACCCCCGAAGGCGCGGGAAAACCTGTTCACCCCGTTCCAAGGCGGCACGCGCAAGGGCGGTTCAGGTCTGGGGTTAGCTATTTCGGCAGAACTGGTGCGCGGCCATGGCGGCACGCTGTCCCTGAGCCATAGCGACGAAACCGGCACAACCTTTGAAATCCGCCTGCCCAAGGGTGACGGCACGGTCTGAACCCGGTTTTGACGCTTGGCGGTTTTTTGCGGTTTTTCGGCTTGCAAAGCTAAAGCGCTACGTCTAGATGCAAGCCTCAACGGACCGATAGCTCAGCTGGATAGAGTACTTGACTACGAATCAAGGGGTCGGGGGTTCGAATCCTCCTCGGTCCGCCATCATTTTCCCTTAGATTGATGATAAGAAAAAATAAAATGCGCGTCGCGTGTCGTCTGGATACAAATTTGGATGCACTTTGCATGAACCATGCCAGCTGCCCCCGCGGATCAATCATCCTCTAGTCTTTCCAGCATACGCTGGCGGAATAGACCCTCGATCCTCTTACCATATTAGTGATAGAAGCCGCGCTATAGATCTGCGGCAGTAAGACTGCCACGGTAAATACCTGAACTGGGTCCAATCAAAAACCGATCGAGTTTGACCCACGCACCCAGCCGGAAGTTCTGTTGGTTGCCCTGCTGGGATATGTATTTCAGGTGCGAAATGAACTGGCGAGATCAGCTTACCGGCCTGTATCCTCCCGCAACCCCTTTTAAAAAGTTTTTTGAAGCTGGCCAGCGTTAGGAGTTCGGAAGGTCCAAATGCGGGTTTCGATGTCGGCGAGTGCTATGTGCGAACCCGATTCGAACTCAACAATCGTTTTCTTGCGATTGGAGGTGCAGCGTATGCGCGTAAACAGTATTTCTTGACACACCTAGTTTACGCGCGGCCAAAGCGATATTTGCGTTGCATTCCATAAAGACGCGGTTGATTTCGCTACATTTGGCTTCTTTGGCGTTGTTGCCTTTGCACTTTGGACATACCGCGTCGCGCAATTCGTTTCGCACGATGTATCGTTGGACATGCTCAGCCCGCAATACTGTGGCGGGGCATTGAAGGGCCAACGTGGTCAGCAGTTTTTCCAAATCGTAAAACGTGTTTGGCGCATGCAGATCAAAAATCGCGTCTATGGCAGATCGCGACAGCTGATGATCCGTTGACAGCCGCGACATCATGGACATCGCGATAAAGGCCGCATCCGTGCGGCCACTGAGGGTGGGCAGCTGGAATTCCACCTGACGCAGTTTTGTGAAGGTCATGGAGACGAATTTTGACCAATGGGCCTGCTCTTTTGGATCTTCGCTTTCGACAACCAAAATGGACCACTTTACCGAAGTTTTATGTTGCAGCAAACGATTAATCAGCTGCGCAAGCTGCTCGGAGGCCCGGCCAGTTGCTTGTGACAGGTCTTCTAAGACCAGCATCCCACCGGTCTCTATCAGGAAGCGACTGTTCTCATCTCCGCCAAAAAGCTCTCCGGTCAGGCCATCGCTTTCGGCGTTGATGTTAGCTGCGCGGCAATCCACTGCAATCAGCGGTTTGTCCGGGCAGCTCGCTTGGTGCACCGCCCGTGCAAAGGTTGTCCGCCCCGTCCCCGACGCGCCGATCACATATTGCGGGATCAGCATTTTGGCAGACCGAATGGCAAGTTTCAGGCTATTTAGCACCTGCTCATCCCTGAACACCGGCGCGTCAGGAAGTCCTGGGACTTCATATGTTGACGGGAGATTGAGTGGGAGGTTTTGCGTGTTAGCGCCCGAGGACAAGCGAGAGAGGCGGATGCGCGCAAAGAAGGCCGAGTTTAGCCAATCAACCAAACGGACCGTTTCGCCACCGCGCATTACAGAAAGGTTTGATCCGAAATCCGTGCGAAACAGATCGCGGAATTTCGACAAGGTGGCAAAGTTTAGACCATTTAACAGTTGGGCGGCCCGACGGTTCGCGCCAAGGATCGTGAGCCTCCCCAACTGAACTGGTCCACCGCTATGTTTAGGAAACGGAGGACCGAGAATGGCAAACAGGCGACCCAAGCCCGAAGAGATTGTCTCGAAGTTACGACAGGTTGAGGTGCTGATGGGACAGGGCATGTCCCGT
>JAEPNQ010000150.1 GCA_017643305.1 Marinibacterium sp.
CGAGGCCCGCCAGGGCGAGCGCCACGCGACGGCCTTGCTGGACACCGCCCCATAGTGCAGGCTGACCGCGAAGGAGACGCCCATGCCCGACACTCCAGTCCAGGAAAACATATACCGCGCCGAGATCGAAGATTCCGGCCGCTGGCGCCACTTTGCCCATCGCGCGGGCGACGTTTTCATCTGCACCGCCCCCAAGAACGGCACCACCTGGACCCAGGCCATCTGTTCCCTGCTGATCTTCGGTGACCCTTCCGTCGGCTCGGGCAGCGGTACGTTTTCGCCCTGGATCGAAATGACCCTCGAGCCGATGCCAGACTTCAACGCCCGCATGGTTGCGCAGACTCATCGCCGGTTCATCAAGTCGCATTCGCCCATGGACGGCATCATCTGGTGGCCCGACGCGGTCTATTTCTGCGTCTGCCGCCACCCGCTGGACATGTATTTCTCTGTTCTCAAGCATGGTGAAAACCAGACCGCGCCCGAAGCCAACCCAGTCTACAATATGGATCGCGTGAAAAGCTTCGATTATTGGCTCACCGAACCGCTGCAGGTCGATCCGACCAACAACACCACCTTCGAAGCAGCGGTCCACCACTACAAAAGCTTCAAGCGCTGGCAGCATCTGCCGAATGTTCATTTGTTCCACTATGCCGACATGACCCGAGATCTCGCCGGAGAAATGGGCCGTATCGCGCAGGCACTGGACATAACCCACCCGGCCGACCTGGTGGCGCAATTGGTCGAAGCCGCACGCTTTGACACCATGAAAGCCAACGCCGAGCGCCACGCGCCCGAGGTGGAAGACGGCTATTGGAAAAACAAGCGCAACTTCTTTGCTTCCGGGACCAGCGGGAAATGGAAGGGGCGGCTGAGCGACGCTCAACTGGCCGCCTACGACGCTCGGATGGATGCCCTGCTGACCCCGGACGACCGACGCTGGCTGGAATCTGGCACATCCTGAGGGGGCCCAGAATTTTACCCGAAGATTTTCCCGCCCTACAGGATCCCCGGTAGGTTCAACTGATGCTCCCGCGCACAGTCGCGGGCAATATCATAGCCTGCATCCGCATGGCGCATCACCCCGGTCGCCGGATCATTCCATAGCACCCGGGCCAGCCTTGCATCGGCGTCCACCGTACCGTCACAACAGATCACCATGCCGGAATGCTGGGAAAATCCCATGCCAACACCACCGCCATGATGCAGGGACACCCAGGTCGCCCCGCTCGCCGTGTTCAACAGCGCGTTCAACAGCGGCCAGTCGCTCACCGCATCCGACCCGTCCTTCATCGCCTCGGTTTCCCGGTTCGGGCTGGCGACCGATCCACCGTCCAGATGATCCCGCCCGATCACAACTGGTGCTTTCAACTCGCCATTGCGCACCATTTCGTTAAACGCCAGCCCCGCACGGTGCCGGTCTCCCAACCCAATCCAACAGATCCGTGCGGGCAGACCCTGAAATGTGATCCGCTCCTGCGCCATGTCCAGCCACTGGTGCAGGTGGGCGTTGTCAGGAAACAGTTCCTTCATCTTAGCGTCGGTCTTGTAGATATCCTCCGGATCACCCGAAAGGGCACACCAGCGGAACGGGCCGATACCCCGGCAGAAAAGTGGGCGGATATAGGCGGGCACGAAGCCCGGAAAGGCAAAGGCATTCTCCAGCCCTTCCTCCAGCGCGACCTGGCGGATGTTGTTGCCGTAATCCAGCGTCGGAACGCCCGCATTCCAGAAATCGACCATTGCGGCCACATGGGTTTTCATGCTGGCCCGCGCTGCGGCCTCTACCGCCTTGGGATCACTTTCCCGCGTCTCACGCCAGTCTGAAAGGTTCCAGCCAACCGGCAGGTAACCGTTTAACGGATCATGCGCGCTGGTCTGATCTGTAACAATGTCAGGGGCTTGACCGCCTGCTTTCATCCGACGCACCAGTTCTGGGAACACCTCCGCGGCGTTGCCCTGCAGCCCAACAGACCGCGCCTCACCCGCCGCTGTCCAGCGTGCAATTTTCTCCAGCGCCTCGTCCAGCGTATCAGCCTTGTCGTCCAAATATTTCGTCCGCAAGCGAAACTCGATCCGGTCCGGATCACATTCCACGGCCAGACAGCACGCGCCTGCAAAAACCGCTGCCAATGGCTGCGCCCCGCCCATGCCGCCCAGCCCAGCAGTGAGGATCCATTTGCCGGTCAGATCGCCGCCGTAATGCTGGCGTCCGGCTTCCGCAAATGTTTCGTAAGTTCCCTGCACAATGCCTTGGGTTCCAATGTAAATCCAGGACCCGGCGGTCATCTGACCATACATCATCAACCCCTTCTTATCGAGGTCGTTGAAATGGTCCCAGTTGGCCCAATGCGGCACAAGGTTGGAGTTCGCGATCAACACACGCGGCGCGTCCGCATGCGTACGGAACACGCCCACCGGTTTGCCTGACTGCACCAGCAGCGTTTCGTCATTTTCCAAAGTTTTCAAGGCGGCTGTGATCCGGTCGAAATCTTCCCAGGTCCGGGCCACACGTCCGATCCCGCCATAGACAACCAGCTCGTGCGGGTTTTCCGCCACATCCGGATGCAGGTTGTTCATCATCATCCGCATCGGCGCTTCGGTCTGCCAACTTTTGGCGGAAATCTCCGGGCCGGTGGCCGGAAAGACGTCGCGCAAATTGTGCCTGGACTGGGTCATGTCAGTTCTCCCGTATAAACAAGGGCCCGTAACGTTGTAAGAATCTTGGAAAGATGCGGACGGAGGCGATCAGCTTTGCCAGCCTCATAAGTCCACGGAGCGGTCTCCCGCATATAGGTCGATTGCGCCAGTTCCATCTGGATCGCATGCACGCCCGCAGCGGGATTGCCATAGTGACGGGTGGTCCATCCGCCCTTGAAGCGACCATTCAGCACCGTGCTATAGCCCCGTGCCGCGCCACAGATGTTTTCCACAGCGTTTTGCACAGCTTGTCCACAGGTGCGTCCGCCATTGGTACCGATGTTGAAGTCAGGCAGTTTTCCGTTGAAAAGATAGGGGATTACGGACCGTATTGAATGGCAATCGTAAAGAATACCCGCGCCGTGCTGGTCCCGAACGCGGGTAATCTCCGCCTGCAAGACTGCATGGTACGGCGCGTGGTACATCTCACTGCGTCGGGCTATCTCAGCTGCGTCGGGCTCCTGTCCCGGCAGGTAGATCGGATGCCCGTCAAAGTCGGTCAGCGGGCAAAGGCCCGTGGTGTTCTGCTCGGGATACAGGCTCACCCCATCCGGCGCGCGGTTCACGTCAATGACGTAGCGATGCGCAAGGGTCCGCACGGTCGTGACGCCCTCCAACAACGCGTCATACAGCGTGTGAATATGCCAATCCGTATCAGCCAGCGCCGCCCCGCGCGAGTTCAGCGTGGCGGTGACATCCTCAGGCACCTGCGTGCCTGTATGCGGCAGGCCCAGCACGATGGGGCCCTCACCCTGATGCACTTCTATCATAATGCAGCCTGCAGCAGATCACCCGATCGAACCATCGCTGCGATCGCTTCAATATCTGGGGCCAACATCCTGTCTTCCTGCAGTTTTGATACCCGCTTGCGCAACTCCAGCACCGTTGCCACCAACGCGGCGGAGCTTTGCAGAGGCGCACGCGCTTCGATACCCTGCGCAGCGCATAATGCCTCGATCCCCTGAATGACCGACAGGTTCTCCGCCATACGCATCAAACGAAAGGCCCCGTGCGCAGCCATGCTCACATGGTCTTCCTGATTGGCCGATGTCGGCGTGCTGTCAGTGACACAGGGGTTTGCCAGATGCTTGTTTTCACTCATCAACGCTGCCGTAGTTACCTCGGCGATCATGAAGCCGGAATTCAGCCCCGGTTCAGGTGTCAGGAACGGCGGCAGATCATAGCTCAGCGTCGGATCCACCATCAGCGCCACCCGGCGCTGCGAAATCGCGCCCAGCTCGGCCAGTACAAGGGCGAGCTGATCCGCAGCAAATCCAACCGGTTCCGCGTGGAAGTTACCACCTGAAACGATGTCCCCATCCCCGGTCAGAACCAGCGGATTGTCAGTCACGGCGTTGGCTTCGATCTCCAGCGTCCGGCCAGCCATGCGGATCACGTCCAGCGCCGCGCCCGCCACCTGCGGATGGCACCGCACACAATACGGGTCCTGCACGCGGTGGTCGTTGTCGCGATGGCTTTCGCGGATCTCGCTGCCTTCCATGACAGCACGCATGCGGGCGGCAATTTCGATCTGGCCAGGATGACCGCGCAGATCGTGGATTTCCGACCGCAGTGGCGCGGTGGAGCCCATAATGGCATCCGTGCTCATCGCCGCGATCACGGCAGAGGTTTCCACCGCGCGCTTTGCTTCAAAATACCCGACCAGCGCACAGGCGGTGGAAAACTGCGTACCGTTGATCAGGGCAAGCCCTTCCTTAGGGCCCAAAACAACCGGGCGCAGCCCTGCCGCCGCCAAAGCATTGCCACCCGACAGGCGCTCCCCGCCAATTTCGGCCTCTCCTTCGCCAATCATCACTGCGGTCATATGGGCGAGCGGAGCCAGGTCACCTGACGCGCCCACCGATCCCTGGTGCGGGATCACCGGTATCACATTGCGTGCCAGCATCTGCTGCAGCAGCGCGCAAATTTCCCATCGCACACCGGACGCGCCGCGACCCAGCGACAGCAGCTTCAGCGCCATCATCAGCCGGGTCGTGTCCTGCGACAGCGGCGCTCCGACACCACAACAATGGCTGAGGATCAGGTTGCGTTGCAGCGTGGCCGTATCCTCCGCTGCGATCCGACGACTGGCAAGCTTTCCGAAGCCCGTATTGATCCCGTAAATCGCCGCATCCGAAGCCGCCGCTTGCGCCACGGTCTGCGC
>JAEPNQ010000055.1 GCA_017643305.1 Marinibacterium sp.
CGTGGCCCTATTTCAGGGGGCAACGTCATCTTGCGTCGTCTCTGGATCGCTACGCGACTGATATGAAAGCTGCATTTGACTTTGTGGCTGAGAATGAAGGCCGTGCGTTTGCTCTTGGATCGTTGAGCCAGCTGCTCGAAGCTTATAGTTTTCGAATGGTTGCCATAGTCGACTCCGACAATTCAAACGTCGAAAAGTTGTACGAGAGGGAGTTCTCTGTCCCGTCTCTGGAAGTACTGGATAGTCTTCGTGAGATGGCCACCAACGAAACCTCAACTCTTTCCGGTGTCCAAAGTTCACCGCATGGTCCAGTCATTTACGTCGCGCGTTTGTCGCAGGCGGGAACACTTGTGTTCGGAGCGGTCGACACAAGTTACTTTGTCGAACAGCAGATGAAGATTGCTTTAGGTGATCGTGGTCATGCGATGATTGTGGACCACAGGGGGCGTGTAATTGCGCACCCGAAAAAGGAATGGACAGAAACCTCCAAAGACGTATCCGGGCTTGCAGTTGTACAACGCATGACGTCGGGACAAACTGGCGTACTGCAGTTTTCGCTCCCCCTATTAAGGCTGATGTAATAGCAGGTTATACTTTCGTTCCATCTACAGGTTGGGGGGCGATGGTACCGCAGCCGATTGCTGAGCTTGAGACAGCGGCAAGCTTAGAAGCGAACAGCTACATTCAAATCCTGCTCCTCCTGTTCATTCTGGCTTTGCTGGCCAGCTGGTTGATTTCGGGTCTGATTGCCCGTCCAATCCAAAGCTTGTCACACGTGATAACCAAGGTCAGTGGCGGCAATCTTTCGGCGCGTGTTCCGGAGTTCAAAAGCATAACACCGAGGGAGCTGACTTCTTTGCGCTTTGTTCTGAATGCCCTGCTGGACAATTGGTGCGACAATCGAGCCTTGCTGGAAAACTCCTTGGAAGCCGCGAAGGATGCAAACAGACGCAAATCCGAGGCCATCTCGGTATTGAGTCATGAAATGCGCACACCGTTAAATGGTGTCGTCGGAGCGCTGGAGCTTCTCAAGCAGACTGAGATGACTGCTTTGCAAAGAAAATATCTTGGTTTGGTTAGCAACTCGACCAATACTCTTCTGAGTCATGTCAATAGCGTCCTTGAGGTGAGCAGGCTCGACAACTACAAAGTCAAAGTCAAAGTCAAAGTCAAAGTCAAAGTCAAAGTCGAAAAGGATCGGGTCAGTATTCCGGATCTGATAAAGGCAATCGTTAAGGAAAACTCTGCGCAAGCGGAGCATACTGGCAGCCAGATCTCTCTCAGCTTTGCGCCGGATATGCCGCTGGAAGTCGAAACCGACGCACGGCTATTGCGATCGATCGCGGCAAATCTCATTGGAAATGCAGTGAAGTTCGCACCGGGTGGGCAGATCGACGTCAGTGCAAATGCTGATCCCACAGGCTATTTGGAAATCGTGGTTAAAGATAATGGCCCCGGGATCGCCGAGCGTGACATCGACGTTATCTTTGAGCCTTTCGCAGTCGTCGACGCGACCTACGGACGTAAGGCTGAAGGCACCGGTCTGGGATTATGCATTGCTGCAATGTCTGTAGATGCCCTGGACGGTCAGATAACAGTGAACAGTGAGGTCGGCGTCGGAAGCGAGTTCGGTGTTCGTATTCCGGTCGAGTTCGTTAAAGCCGGTTCTCAGCGTTCTGATGAACAAAGCTGCGCGCCGCGTGCGGTGCAGAATGCTCTCGCGCATGTCACTGGCAGCGAGCCCAAACATGTGCTGGTCGTCGATGATAACGAAACACACCGGCTGGTGCTGTCTGCAATGCTAAAAAGACTGGGGCACCAAGTTGCTTCGGCTGCAAATGGTCCAGATGCTTTAAGGGTCTCAATGGTGGAGAGTTTCGACTTGATACTAATGGATATTAGCATGCCCGGTATGGATGGAACCGATGTTGCAGAGTCGCTTCGGCAGCACGGAGGTCCCAACCAGTATACGAAAATCATAGCACAAACGGCACATGCAAGCCCGGAGGATCACGACAGGGTCCTTGCCGCAGGGATTCAAGGTGTTTTGACCAAGCCAATTACCATGGAAATGTTAAGTTCGACGTTGGATGGCGTGGAAGTAGATAAGGGCTTGTTGCGTGCGGATGAGGCAATGGCGCAATTGGATCTGGAGCAGCTGAAAATGCTGGTTTCTATAAAGGGCACAGATTTTACGATCAAAAGCCTGGACGCGTTGTTGCGCGAAGTTTCGTCGTTAATTCAAAGTTTGAAGCCAAGTCCTCCCCAGGACTTGTGCGTTCAAGACGTAATTGATCAGTTACATGCAACATCTGGCGCTTGCGCCACGCTGGGCGCAAAGTCTCTTCACCGAAGCTTGTTTCAAATAGAAGTAAATCTCAAACGCGGCATGATGATTTCAATCAGTGAATGGCTTGAAACTGCAGAGCGCGCGCTTGAGAAAACCCGCCTTGCTACCTCTGAGTTCTGTTCTCGAATTGAGACGATCAAATGATTTATCAAAAAATGCTTGTGGCTAAACGAACCCATTCTCTCGTGTGACCAACGCTGCACGTTTGCCTTGCAAACGCGCGCTGTGCGCAAGGATCTGGCCAGCAAAAGGCGACCCCAGATTAAAACAGACCCTCGATATCGCCATCCGCGTTCAGCTTGATGGCTTCCGCCGAGGGCACCCGGGGCAGGCCCGGCATGGTCATTATCTCGCCGCAGATCACCACGACGAAGCCGGCCCCTGCGGACAGCCGCACCTCGCGCACCGGAACAGAGTGCCCAGTGGGCGCGCCGCGGCGGTTCGGGTCGGTGCTGAAGGAATACTGTGTCTTGGCCATGCAAACCGGCAGGCTGCCGTAGCCCGCGGCTTCCCACTCCTTCAACTGGTTGCGAATCTTGGCATCCGCCAGCACCTCATCGGCGCGATAGATGCGCTTTGCGATGGTCTCGATCTTCTCAAAGAGCGGCATCTCGTCAGGATAGATCGGTGCGAATTGCGCTTCTTCCGCATCGGCAATCTCGGCCACGCGGGTGGCCATGGCCTCGGTGCCTGCACCGCCCTCGGCCCAGTGCTTGCAGAGAAACGCCTCGGAGCCTTGCGCCGCGACATAGTCCTGCACCGCCGCAACTTCGGCATGGGTGTCGGTGACGAAATGGTTGATTGCCACGACCACGGGCACACCAAAGCCCTTCACGTTCTCAATGTGGCGGCCCAGATTGGCGCAGCCGGCTTGCACGGCTTCGACATTCTCTGCGCCCAGATCGGCCTTTGCGACGCCACCGTTCATCTTCATCGCGCGAACCGTGGCAACCAGCACCACGCAAGAGGGCGCGAGGCCTGCCTTGCGGCACTTGATGTTAAGGAACTTCTCGGCGCCCAGATCGGCGCCAAAACCCGCCTCGGTCACCACGTAATCGGCAATTTTCAGTGCCGTGGTGGTCGCGGTCACTGAGTTGCAGCCATGCGCGATATTGGCGAATGGACCACCATGCACGAAGGCTGGGTTGTTTTCCAGCGTCTGCACTAGGTTTGGCTGCATGGCGTCCTTCAGAAGCACCGTCATCGCACCGTCGGCCTTGATGTCGCGGCAGTAGATCGCCGTCTTGTCACGGCGGTAGGCAACGATCATGTTACCAAGACGCTTTTGCAGGTCTTCCAGGTCGCGGGCGAGGCAGAGGATCGCCATCACCTCGGAAGCCACTGTGATGTCGAAGCCGGTCTGCCGGGGGAAGCCGTTGGCCACGCCGCCGAGCGAGGTCACGGTGTCGCGCAGCGCGCGGTCGTTCATGTCGAGCACACGGCGCCAGGTCACCCGCCGCTCGTCAATCTCAAGGCTATTGCCCCAGTAGATATGGTTGTCGATCATGGCGGCGAGAAGGTTGTGCGCACTGGTGATCGCGTGGAAATCACCGGTGAAGTGGAGGTTCATGTCCTCCATCGGCACGACCTGGGCATAGCCACCGCCCGCTGCACCGCCCTTCATGCCGAAGTTTGGTCCCAGTGAGGCCTCGCGGATGCAGATCGCCGTCTTTTTGCCGATCCGGTTCAGGCCGTCGCCGAGGCCCACCGTGGTGGTCGTCTTGCCCTCGCCGGCAGGGGTGGGGTTGATCGCGGTCACTAGGATCAGCTTGCCGTTCTCATTGCCCTGCACCGAGTTGATGTAGTCCTGGCTGACCTTGGCCTTGTCATGGCCATAGGGCAGCAGATGGTCCGAAGGAATCCCCAGCTTTGCACCAATCTCCTGGATCGGCTGCTTCTGCGCCTCGCGGGCAATCTCAATGTCGGTCATAGGTTGGATCTTTCTGTTCAGCCAGTGACGTAGCGGTAGGACAGTTCCACTGCGTGAAGGAAGGACTGCGCAGAGGAACTGGCGCTGAGAAGCAGGAAGCGGTCTCCCGACAGGTGCACGATCATTGCGCCCATGTGCTCCATCACCGTGCGCGCGCTACCGCCCTTGGCAAAGCGCGCAACGTCTAGCGGGCAAAGCCGTTCGAGTGCAGCAAGCGTGTCGGAGCCGGAGATTTCCAGTACCACCCAAACGTCGGTCTGATCAGTGGTGTAGCCCGCTTCGCCGATTTTTGCCTGCACAAAGGCGCGCGCATCCGGCGTGGTGTGTGGGAAGACCAGGATCAGTTGATCTGGGCCGGTGCGTATGGCGCGGATGTCCTGGGCGACGGATGACACGGTCGGCTCGGGCACGGTCAGGCCCCAGCCTGATTTCAGCGCCTTGGCCACGGCTGCGTCACCGCCAAGCGGTATGGCGACTGAGACCAGCGCAAGATCGTCTCGTTCCACGATCTGGTTCTCGCCGATCTGGTGTTTGGCGCCGCCAAGCAGAGGCGTGGCCGTCAGTGTGAAGTCTAAATCAGCCACGCTGGCGCACTCCTTCCGGGTCGATGTGATGGACCGAGCAGACCTCGACCAGAATGTCCTGGTTGCGCACCGGGGAGTAGGCGCGCACGGTCTCGCCCATGCGCTCGGATCCTTGTTTCAGGTACCCAAGACCAACCGAATGCCCCAGTTCGGGTGAGTAGGCGACCGAGGTCATCCAACCCTGGTCATGTGCCATGTCCTCGGGATCGCCCGGATTGAGGAAATGCGCCCCAGCTGTGAGCAGGATCGACTTGTCCTTGGGGCGGAAACCGACAAGGCGCAGGTCGTCATCGCGGTTCATCTCAGGCCGGGTCGAGAGCTTGGTGCCGATAGCGTCTTTTTTCTGTGAGACCATGCCGCCAAGCCCGAGGTTCTGGGCCGAAGTCTGACCGTTCAACTCGTTGCCTGCGGCGTGGCCCTTTTCGATCCGCAGTACCCCCAGTGCCTCAGTGCCATAGGGCACGGCGTCGAACTCTTCGCCGGCGGCCATCAGCCCGCGCATCATCGCGTCGCCATAGCGCGCCGGGACTGCCACCTCGTAGGCCAGTTCGCCGGAGAACGAGATCCGGAAGAGCCGGGCCGGGGTACCGCCGAAAACCGTACATTCGGTGCAGGCCATGAAAGGAAAGGCGTCGTTTGAGAGGTCAAGATCGTCGACGACCTTCTGCAAGAGCGCGCGCGAGTTCGGCCCGGCCACTGCGAATTGCGCCCAGCCGTCGGTGGTTGAGATCAGGTGCACGTCGAGGTCGGGCCAGAGGCACTGGCGCGCGAATTCCATGTTGCGGAACACTGTCACCGCGTTGGCGGTGGTCGTGGTCATCACGAAATGGGTTTCGGTCAGCCGTGCCGTGGTGCCGTCGTCATAAGCGACGCCATCCTCGCGCAGCATCAGTCCGTAACGGACTTTGCCGACAGGCAATTTCAGGAATGGGTTGGAGTAAATCCGGTTCAGGAACTCGGCAGCATCGCGGCCCTGGATGTCGATCTTGCCCAGCGTGGTCACGTCACATATGCCAACCGATTTGCGTACGGCGGCAGCCTCGCGGTCGACACTATCGCGCCAGCCCTTTTCGCCTGAGCGCTTAAACCATTGTGCCCGCAGCCACATGCCGGTTTCGACGAAATCTGCGCCGTTTTCCTTGGCCCAGTGATGACTGGGGGTCAGCCGCGTCGGTCGGAACTCTTTGCCGCGCGCGCGGCCGGCAAAAGCGCCGACAGCGACCGGGTTATAGGGTGGGCGGAAGATCGTTGTGCCAGTTTCCGGGATTGTCTTACCGCTGGCCTCGGCCATGATCGCAAGCCCGAGAATGTTCGAGGTCTTGCCCTGATCGGTGGCCATGCCCAGCGTGGTATAACGCTTGAGATGTTCGACGGCGCGGAAGCCTTCCTGGTGCGATTGTTTGACATCCTTGGAGGTGACGTCGTTTTGCAGATCGACCCAGGCGCGGGGCTTGCTGTCTGCCACGTACCAGAACGGCGTGGCGTCGAAGTTTTCGTCGCTGCCGGTTGGTGCGTCCCCCGCGTTGCCTTTGGCTCCGAGCGCGCTTGCAAGCGACGCGCCTGCCTCATGTGCTTTGTTCAAGGCGGCGGCGAGGGTCATCGCACCGTTCGCAGCACCCGCAACGGTCATGCCAGGTGGCAGGCCTTCGCCGGGCACAAAGCCTGCAATGTCATCGCGCCAAACCGGGCGCCCTCGGTGATGGCAGGTCAGGTGCACGTTAGGCGACCAGCCGCCCGAAACGGCAAGGCAATCGATCGGGATCGTCGGGCCGGTACTCAATGTGATTGATTTCAGCCCCCTGCGGCCGACGGTATTCAGCACGTACTCGCCCTTCCGGGCATCCACCACAGCGGCGACCTCTATGCCTTTGGCCTTAAGGTCTTCGGCGGTGCGCAATCCGTCCTCGTTGTTGGTGAACACGGCGACGCGACGACCCGGCGCGGCCCCGAAGCGGTTGACATAGGCGCGTACCGCGCCGGCCAGCATAATGCCCGGGCGATCATTGTTGCCGAAGCCGATGGAGCGTTCCGTGGCGCCCGCTGTCAGCAGAGCGCGCTGCGTGTAGAGCCGCCAAAGCACTTGGCGCGGCTTACCCGCGGCATCAGCGAGATGGTCGGTCACGCGTTCGAGTGCGCCATAGATGCCGTGGTCATAGCTGCCATAGACCGTGGTACGAGTCATCAGCCGGACATTGTCCATCGCCGAAAGCTCGGCAATGGCGGCTGCGGCCCAGTCTGCACCGGGTTGGCCATCGACTTCGTGGGTTTCGGCGTTGAGCCGCCCGCCCATGACGAAGTCTTCATCGGCGAGGATCACGCGCGCGCCTGACCGGCCCGCGGCCAGTGCGGCGGCGAGCCCTGCGGGGCCCGCACCGATGATCAGAAGATCGCAATGCAGATAGCCGTGATCATAGCTGTCCGGATCTGCTTGGCCCGACAGATTGCCGAGCCCCGCAGAGGCGCGGATCACCGGCTCGTAGAGCTTTTCCCAGAAGGCTTTCGGCCACATAAAGGTTTTGTAGTAGAAGCCTGCGCTGAGAAAGCGTGCCAGCAAGTCATTGGCCGCCATCAGATCCCATTCCAGCGAACCGCGATGGTTCTGGCTGGTGGCCGCAAGACCCTCAAAAAGCTCGACCGTCGTCGCGCGGGTGTTGGGTTCCTGAGCAGCGCCCTTGCGAAGCTGGACCAGCGCGTTCGGTTCCTCTGACCCGGCTGAGAAGATGCCGCGGGGGCGGTGGTACTTGAAGGATCGCCCCACGAGCTGCACGCCATTCGCAATAAGGGCCGAGGCGAGTGTGTCGCCAGGATGACCCGCCATCTTTTTCCCGTTCCATTCGAATTTGAGACTGCGGCTGCGGTCGATCTGGCCGCCATCGATCCGGTGGGATTGTGTCATCGCGACCTCCCCGAGGCGCGGGCGACGTCACGCGCAAGTTCCACATAAGTGATGTCGTGGGTCATGGTGTTGCGGGTGACCACCAGCCAGGACCGGTCGCCCTGTTCGTGGTACCAAAGCTCACGGTGCTCGCCTGCGGGATTGTCGCGCAGGTAGGCGTAGTCGTGCATTTCGTCGTCGCTAGCGGTCATGCCGTCGGGTCGGTTGATCAGCGAGGCATCGCCTTTGTAGACGAACTCGGCCGCGTCGCGTGGACCCAGAAGTGGGTGGGGAATGATCATCTCTTGTCTTCCCTAATGCAGGTTGGGTTGGGCGCCCTGGCCCTTTTCGTCGATTGGCGCGCCGCGGCGAAACCGGTCTAGCCGGTACGCTTCGGCGGTTTTGTGCGGGGTATCGGTGGCGAGCAGGTGGGCGTAGCAATAGCCCGAGGCCGGCGTGGCCTTGAAGCCGCCGTAGCACCAGCCACCGTTGAAATAGAGCCCGTCGATATGGGTCTTGTCGATGAAGGGCGAGCCGTCCATCGACATGTCCATGATCCCGCCCCACATCCGCAGAAGCCGCGCGCGCCCGATCATCGGCATGATCGCCATGCCGCCTTCGCAGACATCCTCGACCACCGGCAGATTGCCTCGCTGTGCGTAGGTGTTGTAGCCGTCGATGTCGCCGCCGAAGACCAGCCCGCCCTTGTCGGACTGGCTGACGTAAAAGTGGCCCGCGCCAAAGGTGATGACACCAGGGATTACGGGTTTCAGCCCCTCGGTGACGAAGGCCTGCAGCACGTGGCTTTCGATGGGCAGGCGCATTCCCGCCTTTTCCATCACCCGACTCGACGAACCGGCGACACAGACTGCCACCTTTTTCGCCCGGATCGCGCCCTTGGAGGTCTCGACGCCTTTGCAAACGCCGTTTTCGATCTGAAAGCCGGTAACCTCGCAGTTTTGAATGATGTCGACGCCGAGTGCGTCGGCGCCACGTGCATAGCCCCAGGCCACTGCGTCATGGCGCACTGTGCCGCCGCGGGGTTGCCAGATCGCGCCCTGGATCGGGAAGCGGGCATTTTCGTAATCCAGAAATGGGCACATCTTCTGGATTTCCTCGCGCCCGAAAATCTCGGCATCCGCGCCAGACAGCCGCATCGCGTTGCCGCGGCGCACGAAGGCATCGCGCTGCGGGTCGCTATGGATCAAGTTGAGGATGCCGCGCTGGCTTACCATCGCATTATAATTAAAGTCCTGCTCCAGCCCTTCCCAGAGCTTCAACGAGAGCTCGTAGAACGGCTGGTTGCCTTCCAGCAGATAGTTTGAGCGTATGATCGTGGTGTTGCGTCCGATATTGCCCGAACCCAGCCAGCCCTTTTCAAGCACGGCGATGTTCTTGCCGCGGAATTCCTTGGCCAGGTAATAGGCGGTGGACAGGCCGTGCCCGCCGCCGCCAACGATAATGACATCGTATTCCGGTTTCGGGTCGGGTTCACGCCAGACGGGTTTCCAGCCTTTATTGCCGGTTAGCCCCTCTTTGAGGATCTTCAGAGCGGAGTAGCGCATTGCATTTCCCGAAAATTGGTTCACTATCGTTCCTATTCGTTATCTGGCCCGCAAATATATGCAAAATGAAGACATAAATTTATGCAAAACAGACGAAATTGGTTTACTTGACCGTACTTATCGCGTTGGGGTGCTTCCGATTCCGGGATTCGCGCTGATGTCTTACGCGTGCACGGTTGAACCATTCCGCGCCGCGAATCTGCTGTCGCGGCGGTCGCTGTACGACGTGGTGCATTTCGGCGATGCTGTAAGGGTCGAGAGTTCGGGTGCGGCGTCGATTGAGCCCAGGCACCAGGTGGGCGCAATGATTGATCTCGACCTGCTGCTGGTTGTGGCGGGCGGCGACCCGTTTGCATTTGCGGATCCGGCGGTTTTTACTTGGCTGGCAAGGCTGTCCCGGCGCGGGGTACGCATCGGCGGTGTCTCGGGCGGGTCGGTGTTGCTGGCCAATGCCGGTTTGATGTCCGGACGGCGTCTGACGGTGCATTGGGACCATGCCGCACCGCTCGCCGACCGGTTCCCCGATATCTTGATCGAGCGAAAGCTTTTCGTCATCGACCGCGACCGGGTGACCTGTGGCGGTGGAACCGCGCCCCTAGACCTGATGCATGCACTGATTGCCAGCCACCATGGACGAGTCTTTGCCAGGTTGGTCAGCGACTGGTTCCTGCACACCGACATTCGCAGCGCGGCGGCGCCACAACGAGGCGGGATGGCGGAACGTTTCGGGGCACATTCGCCTCATATCCTAGAAGCTGTCGCCTCGATGGAAAGCCATGTCGGCGACCCGCTGAGCCTGAAGCAACTGGCGCTGATGGCCGAGGTGTCGACCCGGCATCTCAACCGCTTGTTCGTCGAGGCTTTCGGGCAAAGCGTGATGGACTACTACCGAGACCTGCGGTTGGACACGGGCAGACGGCTGATCCGCTCTACCGCAATGCGAATCGGCGAAATTGCCAACGCCACAGGCTTTTCCAGCGCTGGGCACTTCTCGAACGCCTACCTCGCGCGTTTCGGTTTGCGGCCGCGCGCGGATCGCAATACGCCCAAAGCCGCCTATGTCTAACAAGATCTGAACCCAGGGGCCCGCCCATGAAACTTTTAGTCTTGCAGCACGCCACCGTCGAACATCCTGGCATCTTCCGCCAATTCCTGGAAGAGGACGGGCACACCTATGACGCCGTCGAGTTGGACCAGGGCGAGCCGCTTCCGGCGCTCGATGGCTATGACGGGCTGTGGGTCATGGGCGGGCCGATGGATGTCTGGCAGGAAGATGAACATCCGTGGCTGACGGATGAAAAGGCTCTGATTCGTGAAGCAGTCGCGGGCAGGGGGCTGCCGTTCCTGGGCCTTTGCCTTGGCCACCAGCTCTTGGCCGAGGCATTGGGCGGCATTGTTGGCCCGTCCGAGCGGCCTGAGATCGGCGTGATGGATGTGCAGCTGACTGAAGAGGGCGCGTCAGGCGTCTTTCTTGACGGGCTACCCGAACGTTTTGCCAGCCTGCAATGGCACTCGGCCGAGGTAAAACAGATGCCAGCCGGGGCAGCTTGCCTTGCCACCTCTCCCGATTGTGTGGTGCAGGCGATGAAGTGGGGCACTCGGGCCTATTCAGCACAGTTCCATATCGAGGTAGAGGCCGTCACAGTCACCAATTGGTCGCAGATCCCGGCCTACAAATCGGCTCTGGAAGAGGCGATGGGGCAGGGTGCGGTGGATCGCCTGGCTGCCGATGTCGCTGCAAAGATGTCCGATTTCAACGAGATGGCTGAACGGCTCTACATCAACTGGATGCAGACCTCGGCGAAGGCCTGACCAATCAGGGCTTGCGTGGCTCGGTCCTCAAGAAGACAAGCGTGCGGTTCAGCCCGCCCTTGTCTTTGACCGACATCGCATAGATCGCTGGAGACGTTTGCCACTCGCGCAAGTCATAGCTGTCGGGATGGTTTACCTGTGCATTGGGCCCAAGCGCCGCGCCGGTGCGGCAGCGCATGAGATCAGACCAGAGAACCTCAGCAAAGCTGCGCGCGGCGTCCTCGCGAAATGGGAACGCCCAGTGACAGGCTGTGCCTGTGGCCGCGTTTGAGGTCAGGTAAGTTTTGCAGTTTGCTTCCGCTGACGCCACACCAATCTCAGCGAAGGCATCCAACTCATCGAATCGCGTGCAGTCCGCCAGGACAGGTTGAGCGGAAATGGCAGCAACGGCGAGCAGGCCCGCACGCATGACGCTCGGATCACTCAAGCCTCAGCCGCCCGCATCAGCGACAGGCGTGCGGTTTCCAGGTGTTCCTTCATTTTCACCGCGGCGCGTTCGGGCTCTCTGGACCGCAGCGCATTCAGCAACTCGCGGTGCTGTGCATTGTATTGCCGAATGATCTGTTCTTCGAGCGTCAGGTGCCGCATCCGGGTCCATTCATCTAACGACCGCACTGCATTGATCTGTTTGATAAGCCAGATCAGAAGGGTGTTGCGTGTGGTCGCCGCCAGCGCGCGGTGAAAGGCGGTGTCGGCTTCGGCAAATCTGACCGGATCCTTCACTGAGCCCTCCATCCGGATGCAGAGACTGTCAAGCAATTCGAAATCCTCACGGCGGCCGTTCAGCACGCAAAGCCGACAGATATGCGGTTCGAGGGCGAAACGGGCGTCGATAAGTTCCAGCGGCGTGGCCTCTTCCACGGCCGAAGGTACGACATTGCGATCGATCGCCGTCACATAGGTGCCGCTGCCCGGCCGGGTTTCAAGAAGCTCTTCTTTTTCGAGCTGGAAAAGTGCGTCGCGCAAGGTGTTCCTTGCGACGCCCATATCCTCGGCCAGTTTGCGCGATGGTGGCAGCCGCTCGAATCGCTGGAACGATCCCTCCTCGATTAAGCGCCGGAGTTCCGCAGCGACGACGGAAAAGCTCTTTCTGGCCATTTCTGTACCACTCTTTTAAACCAATAATATTCCAATATTAGCTGGAAAGGTCCAAATTGCAATGATTGGATCAAAAAATCGTTGATTTTGGTTTGGAAGTTATATCATTGTCCATGCCAGCGACAGACAGGTGAGGTATGACATGGCGTTCCCCCAACATGCTGATTACGTGATCATTGGCGCGGGTATCCACGGTGTGTCGACGGCGTGGAAACTTGCAGAACGGCTTAAAGACCGCGGCGAAGATGTCGAAGGCCGGATCGTCATCCTCGAAAAGAATGGCATTGCAGCAGGGGCCTCTGGCATCGCTTGTGGCGTTGTGCGGAACAACTACTTCCAACCCGCCATGCGCCGTTTGATGGCGCATTCGGTTGGCGTTTGGGAGAGCGACCCCGAGGGGCTGTCCTATCATCCGGTCGGCTATATGCAGATCTCGTCCGAAAGCATGCGCGATGACGTTGGTTCGATCTACGCCCAGCAGCAGGAGATCGGCTACGAGAGTGTGTTCATCGAAGGTGAGAATGCCTGCACCTCATATATGCGCGGCTATTTCGGAGACTGGCAGGCGCAGAACATAACCAGCGTTCTGCATGAAAAGCGCGGCGGATTTTCGAACCAGACCAAGACTATGTACGCGCTGGCCAAAAAGATCGAGGCGCTGGGCGTGCGGATTATCACCGGCGTCGAGGTAAAGGGCTTCAACGCAATGAATGGTGCGGATGCCATCCGCTCGGTCGAGACCGACAAGGGCACTATCACCTGCGAACGCGTGATCATCGGGGCTGGCCCCTGGGTACGCGATTTCTGGAGTATGCTGGGCTTGCCGAGCCAGATCACTGTAAAGGACCTTGCCGGCGACGTGCACGAAGGCGTCGACATGTGGCGGTTCTGGCAGCTGGAAGAAGGCGTTCTGAACATCGATCCGGACATCGGCAAGGCCGATGACGGCACGCTGGCCCCAGTAATTCACGTGGACACTGACGCGGCGCTGAAATCCACTGTCGACGCGTCGACCATCACCGAGGACATGTGGGGCATCTACTACAAGCCCGATTGGCATTTCGGCGGCATTCAGGGCGGGGCCTCGCCCTATAAGGTCGACACCCCGGTCAACGAAGTGCAGATCGACCCCTATGGTCCATCGAGCCCCGAATTTGTGTCTAGCCATGAGTTTGCGCACATGTGGGTCAGCGCGCTGGCGCATTGCCAGGCCCGCTACGAAGGCATGATGCCTAAGTACCACAAGGAAGCCTCAGGCGGGATCGGCTGCTTCACTGCCGACAGCTTCCCGGTTTTCGACCATTTCCGCGAGAATGTGACAATCATCGCCGACAGCAACCATGGCTGGAAGATGCTTGGCGTCGGACACCTGATCGCTGACGAAGTGCTGGGCGAGAACCAGGAACTGCTTGAACCGTTCCGCTTCGACCGGTTTGCCAAGGGTGAACTGCACCCGGTGTCCAACAGCCCCTATCCGTGGAGCTGATGCAGAGAAACAACTAGGGGGAGCCCCCCAAAGAACGACAGGGAGAAGAAACGTGGCAGAAACAGACCTCGAAAGATTTGTCGAAACACCCGGGCGCGACGAAAAGATCAAGGAAGTGCGCCAGATGATCGATGCGATGGGGATCGAGTATCTCTATCTGCAATTCGTTTCTGTCACCGGCAAGATCATGGGCAAGGGCATCCCGTCCGACCATTGGGAAAGCGTCGCCAAGAAAGGCTTCCAACTGGTTTACGGCGCAACGATGAACCTGTTCACCGACCGCGCGGGCAACTACATGGGTTACGGGCCGGAAGCCGCCGAACTGATCGGTATCCCCGAGCCCGAAACCTTCATGCAGCTGCCCTGGGCGCCGACCATCGGCCGGTTCTACTGCACGCTGTTTCGCAACCGCGAGGAAAAAGTCGATCCCGGCGGTTACCTGACCGCAGATTGCCGCGGCAACCTGCGCCGGATGCACGAGGAATTCACCAAAAAGCATGGCACCCAGCTGCGGATCGGCACCGAACCGGAAATGATGTGGTTGAAGTTCGATGAGAACGGCAAGCCGCGGGATGGCTATTCCAAACCCTACTGCTATCACATCGACCAGTTCGAAAGCCTGCGTCCGGTGTCGATGCAGGTGATCCGCTATGCCCGCAAGATGGGCCTCGACATGATCCAGGGCGACCATGAGGATGCGCCGGGACAGCTTGAGCTGAACTGGATGTTCGACGATGTTCTCCGCAACGCTGACAGGCTGACGACCTACCGCCAGATCTGTGCCCAAGTGGCCCGCGAAAACGGGATCTTTGCCTGCTTCATGACCAAGCCTTTCATGGGCGTGTCGGCCTCGGGCTGTCACCACAACATGAGCCTTTGGTCGGGAGGCCAGGACGAGTTTGTGCGCTGCGGCAATGACGAGAACGACTTGCCCGGCATGCGCGACAACTACATGTATGTTAGAGGTGGCAACAACACCTTCATGCCTGATGACGATGACCCGCAGATGCCGGGTAAGGAAGGTCTGAAGGCAATCGGTGGTGTCGTGCATAACCTGCAGGCGCTGACCGCTGTGGGCTGTTCCACCGTTAACTCCTACCGCCGGCTTTGGGACACCGGCTTCTGGGCGCCGGTCTTTGCCGACTGGGGCTTCCAGAACCGTACCACGGGTCTGCGGGTTTCGGCGCCGGGCCGCTTCGAATACCGCTCGGTCGACTCGATGGTGAACCCGTATCTGATGGGCAGCACCTTGTTGGCGGCGATGGATGACGGGCTCGAAAACAGCCTCGATCCCGGTGAGCCGGAAGAGCGCAACATCTACGAAGCCATCGAGGCCGGCAAGGAAGTCAAGAAGCTGCCGATGTCGCTTGGCGAGGCGCTCGATCACTTGGCTGCAAATGACGTGGTCAAGAGAGGCATGCCCGGTGAGATGTACCGGCTTTACGACGAGTACAAGCGCGATGAATTCTCCCGGTTCATGTCGACCGTGACCGAGTGGGACAATGAAATGTACATGGAGTGCCTGCCCTAAGCAGCGGCCCCCGGGGCAGGCGATAGTCGTGTATGCCCCTCGTTACTTATGCGTCCCGGCGCCGCCGGGTTTAAAGGAGGAGCACAAACTAAATGTGCGGAATTGCTGGAATAATCCACAAGGGTAAAAGCTCAAATGTGGGCGGTGAAATGACCGCCATGTTGCAGGCCCTGAAGCACCGCGGACCGGACAGTACCGGCTATGCGGTCTATCGCGAAAACGCCGAAGACTATGTCATGCGGGTAAAGATCGCCGAAGCCGAGGACATGGACCGCGGCCGCGGTATCCACGCCGTGCTGGAAGAGCGCATGGCCAAGGTTGACGAGATCCTGGCTGAGCATGGCGCAAACGTGAAGCAAAAGGAGCGCGTGCGCCCCTATGCCCTGCGCTATGTGCTGACCCATGACGGCAACACTGGTGAGATGGCCGAGCACATCGAGGAGGTCGATGATGTCGAGATCCTGTCGCTGGGCAACGGTCTGGAACTGATCAAGGATCTGGGTGACGCCAGCGTCGTCGCCGAAGCCTACGGTCTGGACGATTTTCAGGGCACCCACGGCATCGGCCATACCCGCATGGCGACGGAATCGGATGTCGACATCAAGTCGGCACACCCCTACTGGGCGTTTCCGTACAACGACGTGAGCGTCGTGCACAACGGCCAGATCACCAACTACTGGATCATGCGCCGCGAGATGGAGCGCAAGGGCCACCGGTTCATGTCGAACTGCGACAGCGAACTGCTGGCGGTCTACACGGCCCATAACCTGGCAAACGGTGTGCCGCTGGAAGAAAGCCTGCGCCGCTCGATTGAAGAAATCGACGGGGTATTCACCTACCTTGTTTGCACGAAGGACCAGCTGGGTATGGCCAAGGACACGATGGCCGCCAAACCGCTGGTCCTTTACGAAAGCGACGACCTGATCGCCATGGCGTCCGAAGAAGTCGCGATCCGGGCGATACTGCCCCACGAAATTGACACAACCGACCCGTACGATGAGGAGGTCCGCGTATGGCAAGCGTAACCGACGCCGAACTGAAGGGAATGACCCAGGAAGACCGGGTCAAAGCCCTTGGTATGACCACGGATCAGCTAACCGGTCGTTCGATGTATATCGAGTTCGATCCGGACGCGACCGAACGGTTTGCGTACCCTTGGGCGCCCGACGTCGACTTCAACAAACGGACCGAGCTGGATTGCGATGGCATGACGGCGACAGAAGTGAATGCCAATATCCGGTCGCTGATGGAAGACGGCTTCGGCACCATCGTCATCAAGAACCCGCGCGGCATGCACAGCTTGGGCGTCGGCATCCTCAACAAGCTAAACCTGATCATTGAGGGTTCGACAGGATATTTCGCCGTCGGTCTCATCGACGGGCCGAACGTGCGGATCAACGGCCGCGTGGGCTGGTCCTGTGGCGAGAACATGATGTCGGGCACCGTGATGATCGAGAAGAATGCCGGTTCCACGTTCGGCGCGGCCATTCGTGGCGGTGATCTGGTTTGCCGCGGGTCGGTCGGCTCGCGGACGGGCATCGACCAGAAGGGCGGCACGATTATCGTAGGGGGCGACACCGGCGCCTTGTCGGGCTTCATGATGCAGCGGGGCCGGATGGTCGTCTGCGGCAATGCCGGCAAGAACCTTGGCGACTCAATGTATGATGGTACGATCTTTGTCGGCGGCGAGATCAAGTCGTTGGGCGTCGACGCCGTCGAGGCCGAGCTGACTGAGCTCGACCAGGCATGGCTGACCCGCAAACTGACGCAATTCGGCCTGATGCCGGATAAGGGGGTTGCCCACTTCACCAAGATCGCCGCGGGCAAGCAGCTTTGGAACTACGACAATCTCGAGCCGAACGAGAAGAAACTGATCCTCTAAGAGACCGCCCCGGGCCCGACCCGGGGCGGCCCTGAGCCCTTCAGAAAGGAAAACACAGATGGCAGACGGAAATCCGCCGACCAAGAAGCCGCTAGACCGCGATGTCAACCGCATCGGTGACAGCTTCATCTTCCCACCCCGCGTCATGGACGACATTCATATCAAGTCCGAACTTGGACGGTATCGGATGCGGGGTTTTTCGCTTTTCAAGAAGATCCCGCACTGGGATGACCTGACGTTCCTGCCTGGTACGCTGACCCGCTTCGTGATCGAAGGCTACCGCGAGAAGTGCGAGACAAAGACCGTCATCGGACCGCGCGCGAAAAAGCCGCTGGAGCTTGATATCCCGGTCTACATCACCGGCATGAGTTTTGGCGCGCTGAGCTATGAGGCCAAGACGGCACTGGCGCGCGGCGCGACCATGGCGGGCACTGCGACCTGCTCGGGCGAAGGCGGCATGATACCCGACGAGCGGCGCTACAGCTCGAAATGGTTCTATCAGTGCATTCAGTCGCGCTATGGCTTCAACCCGCACCACCTGGTGCTGGCTGATGGCTGCGAATTCTTCATCGGTCAGGGCTGTAAGGTTGGTCTTGGCGGCCACCTCATGGGCCAGAAAGTCACCGACCAGGTTGCCGAGATGCGCTCGCTCCCGGCAGGTATCGACCAGCGCTCGCCCGCGCGTCACCCCGACTGGCTGGGGCCGGACGATCTGGCGCTGAAAATCCAGGAAATCCGCGAAGCCACCGACTGGCAGATCCCGATCCAGCTGAAGCTAGGCGCAAGCCGCGTCTATGACGACGTTCGGATGGCCGTGAAATGTGATCCGGACTCGATCTACATCGACGGCATGGAAGGCGGCACCGGCGCCGGCCCGCACCTGGCGACTGAGGATACCGGTGTCCCCGGCATGGCGGCGATCCGTCAGGCCCGGAAGGCCATCGATGACCTTGGCAAGCGGGGCGAGATTAGTCTGGTTTACGCTGGCGGTATCCGCAATGGTGCTGACGTGGCCAAAGCTATTGCTTTGGGTGCTGACGCCATCGCTATCGGTCACTCGGCCATGATGGCGCTGAACTGCAACAAGGATATCCCCGAGGCGAACTACCCGGAAGAAATCGGCGCCGATCCCGGCTACTGCTACCACTGCCACACGGGCCGCTGCCCGGTAGGCGTGGCGACGCAAGATCCCGCGCTGCGTCAGCGTCTGGACCCCGATGAGGCCGCAGAACGCGTCTACAACTTCTTGCACACCCTGACGATCGAAGCACAGCTCTTTGCCCGCGCGTGCGGCAAGACGCATCTGCATTCGCTGGAGCCAGAAGATCTGGCGGCGCTGACGATGGAAGCTTCGGCCATGGCGGGCGTTCCGCTGGCAGGCACCAACCATACGGTTGGCGTCGAAGACTACCACCACCTGTAAGGAGGGCTTGAGACATGGCTGGAACTCAGTATCGCGGGTCCGAAATCACGGATGTCGATCAGTTCATCAATGACGCGGCGGGTCTGGCATCCGAGCGTGAAAAGGAAATCGGGCAGCATATCGGCTATCGCTACGATGTGAACCTGGTGCCTGATTACAACCGGTTGACGCCTTTCCTGAGGGACTACATCGAGTTCATGGGCTGGGACGACTTGAACTGGCTCGAGGACATCCACATGGGGTACGAAGAGGGCAAGCCTGCTGTCTTCGACCGCAACATCAACGGCTGGGTGCGCATTCCTGACGGCATCGCGCTTCCGGACAACCAGCAGGACCGCGATATGATTGCGCGCGAGCTTCTGCTGAAGTTCCAGATGTCGGATCGTCATCCGCTTGTCATGCTCAGAAAGGCCTACAAGAAGTTCTGAACATGTCGCGTACGTTCAATATCGCCTGTTTGCAGACCCGCCCGATGCCTGACATCAACGGGGCACTGACCGAGGCCATGCCCATGGTCGAGGCGGCGGCCCGAGCGGGTGCGCAAATGTTGTTCCTGCCGGAATACTGTGGCGGGCTGGCCTCGGACGGGGTGCGGTTCTGTCCGCCCGCCGCGCCGGAAGATCAGCATCCCATGCTGGCCTCGCTGCGCGAGTTTGCAGCGCGGCGCGGCGTCTGGATCAACGTCGGGTCTATTGCCCTGACCGGGCCGGAGGGTAAGATCATCAACCGTGGATACATGATTGATGACCAAGGCGGTATTTTCGGCCGGTACGACAAGATCCATCTGTTCGATGTCAATTTGTCGGCTGACACAGTGTACCGCGAAAGCGATACCGTGGAGCCCGGTGAAACTGCTTGTCTGCATGACACGCCCCTTGCCCGGATTGGCCATACGATCTGCTATGATCTGCGCTTTCCGGGTCTTTTCCGCGACCTTGCGCAGGCGGGCGCGGAAATCCTGTGCTGCCCCGCGGCCTTTACCAAGGTGACCGGCGAGGCGCACTGGCATGTACTCAACCGGGCGCGGGCCATCGAAAACACCTGTTTCGTCGTGTCGCCCTGCGCGGTTGGTACGATCCATGGCGGCGGTGAAAGCTTTGGGCATTCGCTGGTTGTTAGCCCCTGGGGCGAAGTGCTGGCCGATGGTGGCGACATTCCGGGTGTGATCCACGCGCGGTTGGACCTCGACGACGTGGCAGCGACGGCGGCGCGGGTGCCAAGCCTGTGCCACGACCGCCCCTACGGCATGGGCGATAGCAAGAAGAGGGAAGTGGCATGAGTTCGCTGGGTGCCGCCTTGGGAGAGAGCTTTTCGGCCTCGCCGATGCGGTTGGCGTTCCTGAAATGGCAGTGCCGCGTGCGTCAGATGGCGATGCGCGACACCGATGGCCGCCCGGATGATGCGATCATGCCGGCCCTGTATCTTCCAAGCGAGGCGGAGCCGCTGGGCCATATCATCACGCTCTTGAATAAGTCTCCCGGCTATTCCGTGACGCCGGAGCTTGTCTACATGGCCAAGAAGACAAATGATCCCGCGCAACGGCGCGATCAGGCGATCCGTTATTTCTCGGCGACCTTTTACCAAAAGGCGGCGGAGTTTTCCGATATCCTCACCGCGACTTTCCCGCCGGTCTCTCCGGGTGCGGCGAAGATCCGCGCGGCCAAGACCGTGCGGCTTCGGTTCGATGCCTACAACCAGGTCTTCGATCTGAGTTGCCGGGTCTGGAAGCTGGCGCCGCGCAACCCGCTGTACCAGTCTACGATAGCGCATAATCAGCTGTTCAACCCGGCGCTGCGGCCTGACACCGAAGTGCTTGGGTTCGAACCGAACTGGGACGACTCAACCGCCGAGCCGGAGTTGCGCTGAGATGGCCTACGGATACGTCATAGCCCAGATTGAGGTCACCGACCCCGAGACGTATCCCAGCTACAGGGCGATGGTCGAACCCATCGTGAAGCGCTTCGGCGGCGAATTCCTTGTCCGCGGTGGTCGGGCGGAAAGCCACGAAGGTACCCCGCCTGGCGACCGCAACGTGATCATCCGGTTTCCCAGCTTCGAGGCCGCGCGGGAGTGGTACCATTCAGCGGATTACGCGGACGCAAAAGCGCTTCGCATGTCGGCCTCGACCAGCGTTCAGACAATCGTGGAGGGAGTATGATGGTCAAGCGCATTTGTATCATCGGGGCAGGGCCGTCGGGACTTGCGCAACTCCGGTCCTTCCAGTCGGCCGCCGAGCAGGGCGTCGAAATCCCAGAGATCGTCTGCTACGAAAAGCAGGCCGATTGGGGCGGCCTTTGGCGCTATACATGGCGTACTGGCGTGGATGAGCATTGTAATCCCTGCCATGGCTCGATGTACCGTTACCTGTGGTCTAACGGGCCCAAGGAAGGCCTTGAGTTCGCTGACTACACCTTCGAAGACCACTTCGGAAAGGCGATTGCATCCTATCCGCCGCGGGCCGTGCTGTTCGACTACATCGAAGGCCGGGTCAAGAAAGCCGGTGTGCGCAAATGGATCCGGTTCAACACTGTCGTACGCGACGTCCGAACCGTAGAAGGTGGTTTCGAGGTGACCGCGCGGGACTGTGATAGCGATACCGAAACCAGGGAAATCTTTGACCATGTGATCGTGGCGTCGGGGCATTTCAGCTTTCCCAACGTACCGCATTACCCTGGCTTCGAGACCTTCAACGGGCGCATCCTGCACGCGCATGACTTCCGAGACGCGCGCGAGTTTGAGGGCAAGGATCTCCTGCTTCTGGGCACCTCATACTCGGCCGAAGACATCGGCTCTCAGTGCTGGAAATACGGCTGCAAATCAGTCACCGTTGCCCATCGCACGGCGCCGATGGGTTTTGACTGGCCAGACAATTGGCAAGAGGTTCCCAAGCTAGAACGGGTAGATCGTAAGACTGCGTACTTCTCGGATGGTACCTCCAAGGATGTCGATGCGATCATCCTGTGCACAGGCTACCGGCACCACTTCCCGTTCCTGCCAGACGATCTGCGGCTCAAGACGACGAACCGGCTTGCGTCGTCTGACCTTTACAAAGGCGTCGTCTATGCAGGCAATCCGGACCTCTTCTACCTGGGCATGCAGGACCAATGGTTCACATTCAACATGTTCGACGCCCAGGCGTGGTGGGTACGCGACGTGATCCTTGGCCGCATTGCTCTGCCGGACGCAGCGACGATGGAGGCTGATTGGAAACAGCGGCAGGCCGACGAGGACGTTCTGGCCGATGACTACGCCTGCATTGCCTACCAGGGGGCCTACACGCTCGAACTGATTGCCGAGACCGACTACCCGACCTTCGATGTCGAGGCCGCCAACCAGGCGTTCTACGAGTGGAAGAAGCATAAGAAGAAAGGGATAATGGAATTCCGCGACAACGGGTACGTAAGCCCGATGACCGGAACCAAGGCGCCACCTCACCACACGGTTTGGAAGGATGCGCTGGACGACAGTCTTGAGGACTACCTGAAGACTTGAGGGAGGGGAGAAACCTCCGCCAAATCCGCGGCTGCATGCCGCGTAGCAACATGGGAGTGTTGAAATGAAGAAACTTACATTGCTCGCCACGGTGTGCTCGGTGGCCATGATGGGCGCTGCGGCAAGTGCTAAAGATAGCGACGATCCGATCGTAATCCCGATCCACAACTGGTCGAGCCAGATTGTGATGTCCAACGTCGTGGGCCAGATGTTCGAAGAAATGGGCCTGAACGTCGAGTTCATCACCACCGACAGCCAGGCGGTCTACGAGTCGGTTCGTCTGGGAGACGTCGCCTTGGAACTCGAAGTCTGGGAAGGCGCCTTCGGTGCGTCCTTCCGCGAGGCGCTGAAGAAGGGCGGTCTGCATGACGCCGGCGACCATGACGCGGTGACCCGCGAAGACTGGTGGTACCCGATGTGGACCAAGGAAGCTTGCCCCGGCCTGCCGGATTGGCAAGCGCTGAACGCTTGCGCCGCGGTCTTCGCCACCGCCGAGACCGGCGACAAGGGCCGTTACCTTGACGGTCCGGTGGACTGGCTGAAGCATGGTCAGGAGCGTGTTGAAGCGCTGGGCATGGATTTTGTCGTTGTGAACGCGGGTTCGGCGGCTGCGCTTTGGGCCGAGATCGGTGCAGCGGAAGCCAACAAGACGCCGGTCGTTGTTTTCAACTGGACGCCGAACTTTGCCGAAGCCGTCTGGCCCGGTGAATTCGTCGAGTTCCCGGCCTGGGAAGACGGCTGCGACACCGATCCGGCCGTTGGCCCGAACCCGGACGCGCTCTACGACTGTGGCAACCCGGCGACCGGCTACCTCAAGAAGGCGGCCTGGGATGGAATGAAAGACAAGTGGCCCTCGGCATACTGTACGCTGACCAAAATCTCGTTCACCAACCCGCAGATCGCCGAAATGGCCAAGCTGGTCGACACCGATGAGCTGGAGCCGGAAGAGGCCGCCGAAGAATGGCTGGCCGCGAACCGTGCCGTTGTCGATCCGTGGATGGCAGCTTGCTCGAGCTGATCCAAGCTTGAATTGACACACCCACCCGCCCCGTACGACCATGCGGGGCGGGTGACCCGATGACAGGGGATGGGAATGGCACCGGTAATTTCGGCGAAGAACGTATGGAAACTCTTCGGACCCGACCCCGAGCGCTACTTGCGGGACATGCCTGCTGACCGCGGTTTCGACGAGATCCGCGCCGATGGATACATCGCCGGGGTCAAAGACGTCTCGGTCGATGTTGGCAAAGGCGAGATGCTTGTGATCATGGGGCTTTCGGGCTCTGGCAAATCGACCTTGGTGCGCTGTTTCAGCCGGCTACACGACATCACCGGCGGGACCATCGAAGTCGACGGCCAGGATATCATGTCGCTCAATGAAAGGGACCTGATCGATCTGCGCCGGTCCAAGATGGGCATGGTATTTCAGTCCTTTGGGCTCCTGCCACACCGGACGGTTCTGGAAAATGTGGCCTTCCCGCTGGAAATGCGCGGGCAGGATCGACACACCCGGCGCGAACGTGCGCTGGAAGTGGTGCGGCTCGTCGGCCTGGAAGGCCGTGAAGATTATTTCCCGCGTGAGCTTTCGGGCGGCCAGCAGCAGCGTGTGGGCATCGCGCGCAGCCTGGCGATCGAGCCTGACATTTGGTTCCTGGACGAACCGTTCTCGGCGCTCGACCCGCTGATCCGACGCGAAATGCAGGACGAGTTCCTGCGTCTGCAGGAGATGCTGGGCAAGACCATTGTCTTCATTACCCATGATTTTGACGAAGCGCTGCGCCTGGCCGACCGCATCGCAATCATGAAGGATGGCGCGATTGAGCAGTGCGATACGCCTGACGAAATAGTCATGCACCCGGCCACCGAATATGTGCGCAAGTTTACTGAAGACATCGACAAGGCCCGCGTTGTGCACGCCCGTGGCCTGTCGCTACCGATCAACGGCGCTACTGTCGAAGGCCCGCCTGTCGACGGCAGGGCAAGGATCCAGGATTTGGCCCGTCAGTTGGTCAACGAGACCCGCGAGGTAATCCCGGTGGCTGACGAGGACGGCAAGGTGATCGGCGTCATGCAGCGCAAGGATGCGCTTGACTTGCTTCTGGGAGCAGGGTGATGGCCGTGACCTCGACAGCTGATATCGGGGGCCACACCGACCAGTCAGCCAAGCGGGATCCGGTTCTTATCGGCCTGCTGGCCGCAGCGTTCGTCCTGATGGCGGCCTATGCTCTGGGGATTTTGCCAACTTGGCTTTACCGGGTGCCAGAGGAATGGATCCCACCTACCGCCGAGATGCTCGATGTCGTTTTTGCCTTTGTCCAGAATGATCTGGGCCTGATCCATTTGACGCGGTTCATTGCAGAGGGACCGCTGGAATTCTTGTTGGATGCCACTGCGAACCTGCTCTATGGCAAGCGCCGCTGGCCATATCTTGGCCCAATCCCCTGGACCGCGATTGCCGCGGCCACTGCGGTTCTGGGCTACTACCTTGGCGGCTGGAAGATGGCCGCGCTGGCCGGCGGAACCTTTGTTTGGACCGCCCTGATCGGCCAGTGGGATATCGCGATGCAGACCATGTCGGTTCTGATCGTGGCAGCCCCCTTTGCCTTTCTTATCGGGCTTCTGCTGGGCATCGCCGCTTGGAAATACAAATGGGTCGACAGGCTGATCAAGCCGATCCTGAGCATCCTGCAAACCCTGCCGTTCTTCACTTACCTCCTTCCGGCAGTGATCTTCTTTAAGGTCGGCCCAACAGCGGGTGCTGTGGCGACGATTATTTACGCGATCCCGCCGATGATCCTGATGACGACACTCGGCTTGAAAAAGGTCAGCCCCGAAGTGGTCGAGGCGGGCAAGATGTCGGGCTGTACCCGCTGGCAGATGCTGACTCGCGTCTATCTGCCCGCGGCCCGAACTGAGCTTCTGGTCGGTGTCAACCAGGTCATCATGCTCTGTCTGGCAATGGTCGTTTTGACCGCGTTCATCGGCATGCCTGGGCTGGGGGCAAAGCTTCTGGCGATGATGGGCAGCTTCAAGCTGGGCCGGTCCTTTGAGATAGGCATAACCATCGTGCTTTTTGCGATCATGCTGGACCGCCTGTCCAAGGCCTGGGTCGAAAAGCAGCCATATCACCACGAAAAGGGTACGCCGTGGTGGCAGCAGCACGCTTACCTGCTAGGTGGTGTGGCACTGTTCGTAATTTTCTATATTCTAGCGCAGTTCATCGACTTCTTTGCTGAAATCGGACGCCGCCAGTCGTTTTCCAAGGGCAAGGAAATCGACAAGGCTATCAAAGGATTTCTGGCCATCGAGGGGGTCAATGCCGTCACCGACTGGCTGCGCTGGTTCCTCAATGTCAAGGTGTTGATCCCGTTCCGTAATTCGCTCCTGTGGATCCCAACCTCGGCTTTCATCCTCTTGATCACGGCGCTGACCTACTGGATTGGCGGCAAGCGCCCGGCGATCTGGGGTTTCATCTTCTTCACCATAATTGCCTTCTCGGGCTGGTGGGACCGGTCGGTCATTACGCTCTACACGGTCATCTCGGCGGTCATCATCTCGATGCTGATTGGCATCCCGCTTGGCGTTTTTGCAGCCCGATCTGCCAAGTGGCCGCGCCGGATCCTTCTGGCTTGCGACACCGCGCAGACCTTTCCCAGCTTCATCTACCTGATCCCGGCGATCATGCTTTTTGGCGTCAATGATGTGGCCGTGGTCTTTGCCATCGTGATCTTCACCACCGTTCCGCTGACCCGCTACACCATCGAGGGGCTGCGCACCGTGCCGCCCGAGATTACCGAAGCGGCTGATATGTCCGGCGCGACACGGCGGCAGAAGCGGTGGTCAGTGCAACTGCCGATGGCGTTGCCGACCATGGCCGTCGGCTTCAATCAGGCGATCATGTTCGCCTTTTTCATGGTGATCATCGCCGCCTTCATCGGCACCCAGGATCTGGGCCAAGAACTGCAGCGCACGCTGGCGGGCACTGAGCTTGGTAAGAATATCGTTCTCGGCCTCAACGTTTCGCTGATGGCGCTGACTTTTGACCTTGCTGTCATGTCATGGGCTGAGAACCGCAAGAAGGTGCTGGGTCTGACATGAAAAAGATGAGCTTTATCGAGCACCCCTGGGAGCGGGGGGGCGTGATCGCGCCGGGCCTGCCGATCCTGCCGCATGGGGTGGAGCGCCACCCGGTGCCGGGCGGCGGATCGCGTGCGGTGCCGGTCTACCGGGGCGACGAGATCAGTGTGCTCGACAAGGACGGTCTGCAACCAGGAGAACTGGTCTTCTTTGCGCCGGACCGCAGTTCCAGCGCCGCGATGCTGGGCCGCACTGGGCATGGTCGGCCGACCGCCACCATCGGGGTCCTGGCCAATGGCTCGCGTTCCGGTGCCAAAGTGCTGAAGGCGCTTGCCACAGCTGGGTTCAACATCGAAACCGGCGATGCCGTGACGCTTTTTGACGGCGGCTCCCGTCCGGGCGACACTGAGACCATGACCGCCGAATGCGACGGGCTCTTGATCTGTGCGGCTCCCGGCGGACCGATGAGCCCCGAGGCGCAGGATGCGCCGACCGAATTGATGCTCTACATCCGCCGCGCGGATCCGGGCAACGCCAAGGACCCGCTGGGCCCACCCGATCCGTTGGCCGACCCGTTACAGGACTTCAACATCCTGCCGGGCAATGCCACGGCCTTCGAGGTCAGGAAGGGTGAGTTCATCCAGGTACTTGACGTGCAGGGGCGGGAGTGCTCGGACTTCCAGGCATTTTCACGCCGTGCTCTCGATAGTGGGCTGGAACGGGAAATTGATCCTACCACCACGCGCAGCCTGATGGGCAGCCTCTATCCCAATCCGGGTATCTTTTCGAAATACTGGAGCGTCGATCAGGAACCGCTGGTCGAGATTGTGCAGGACACGTGTGGGCGGCATGACACCTTTGGGCTGGCCTGTACGGCCCGGTACTACGAGGATCTCGGCTACCCCGGCCACGTCAACTGCTCGGATAACATGAATGCCAACCTCGGCAGGTTCGACATCCGCCCGCGCGGCGGCTGGCCGGCGATCAACTTCTTTTTCAACACCATGCTGGACGACACCAACGCTATTGGCATGGACGATCCCTGGTCGCGTCCGGGCGATTACGTGCTCTTGCGCGCAATCAGCGATCTGGTCTGCGTCAGCACCGCCTGTCCCTGCGATGTGGATCCGGCAAACGGCTGGAATCCGACGGATATCCAGGTGCGCACCTACAAGGCCGACGAGGATTTTCAGCGCTCGGTCGGTTACAGAAAGTCTGCGGAGGCTGATGTGGAAGAGACTAAGAAAACTGCGTTTCACGATTGCTTTGCGCGGCACACCCAGGACTTCGTCGAATACAATGGCTTCTGGCTGCCCAACAGCTTTCCCAAGCATGGCTCGATCGACGAATACTGGGCTGTGCGCGAGGGTGTGGTGATCATGGATCTGTCGCCTCTGCGCAAATACGAGGTGACCGGCCCGGACGCCGAAGAGCTTATGCAGGCCTGCGTCACCCGCAACGTCAAGAAGATCAGCGTTGGACAGGTCAGCTATACCGCAATGTGCTACGAGCATGGCGGCATGATCGACGA
>JAEPNQ010000148.1 GCA_017643305.1 Marinibacterium sp.
GGGCGTATCGACTGTCACTCCGCTGATGAGATCATCGCCTATGTTCACAAGAATGAGCTGACCGTCGATTGGATCCTGGAAACCCATGTGCACGCAGACCGTCTGTCAGCAGGTCCCTACCTGCAACGGGCACTGGGCGGCATGATAGGGATTGGCGAAAACATCACGGTTGTGCAGGACACGTTTGGCAAAGTGTTTAACGAAGGGACTGAGTTCCAGCGCGACGGTAGCCAGTTCGACCAGCTGTTTCAGGAAGGGGATACCTTTCAGGTTGGCAATCTGGAGGTCAGAGTGCTGCACACGCCGGGCCACACGCCCGCCTGTCTGACCTATGTGATCGAGAATTTGGCATTTGTGGGTGATACTTTTTTCATGCCGGACTTCGGGAAGCCGCGGGTCGACTTCCCCGGCGGGTCGGCAGAAAGGCTCTACCAGTCGACCCAGAAGCTGTTCAAGCTGCCGGACGACACCCGGGTGTTTGTTGATCATGATTGTAAGACACCGGGCCGCGGCGAATATGCGTGGGAAACCACCATCGGCGCACAGACGGAGCTGAATGAGCATGTCGGTGTAGGTGCGTCGGAAGCAGCCCTTGTCGAAATGCGCACCAAGCGCGATGCTGAACTGGCAATGCCCCGGTTGATCGCGCCGTCGCTGCAGGTCAACATGCGCGCGGGCAAGATGCCCAAGGCCGAGGACAACGGCACAACCCACCTGAAGCTACCTGTCGACGCCCTCTGAACGGTGGACAGACCCTTGCGCTTATGACCCCTGGGTCCTTCCCGCTGGGGCAGTGTTCCAAGGCTCCGAAACGCAAAACCTGAGAACCTCCCGATGTTTCAGCGTTATTTCCCTATCCGAGACTGGGCCAGCCGGTATGACCGGGACACGTTGACCAGCGACCTGATTGCTGCTGTGATCGTGACGATCATGCTGATCCCGCAATCGCTGGCCTATGCCCTGCTGGCTGGGTTACCAGCGGAGGTGGGCCTCTATGCCTCCATCGCGCCGTTGCTGATTTACATGGTGTTTGGCACGTCGATGACTTTGGCGGTAGGCCCGGTAGCGGTGGCGTCACTGATGACGGCGTCCGCCGTGGGCGAACTGGCCGCCGCCGGAACGCCCGAGTATGTCGGGGCTGCGATCTTGCTGGCATTGATTTCTGGGCTGATGCGGGTGGCCATGGGTTTGGCACGGCTGGGATTTCTGGCTAATTTCCTGAGCCACCCGGTGATTTCGGGTTTCATCACGGCCAGTGCAATCATCATCGCGATTGGACAGTTGAAAAACCTGTTGGGCGTCCCCTTGGTAGGACACACGCTGGTGGAGCAGATCCACAGCCTGATGGTGCATATCGGAGAGATCAACCTGTGGACACTGGGCATTGGCGTTGCGACCACCGGGTTCCTTATCTGGGCCAGAACACGTTTGAGCGCTGTTCTGCTCGGCGTTGGCCTGTCTGGGAAACTGGCGGGCAGCCTGTCCAAGGCCGCACCGGTTGTTGCAGTGATCGTGTCAATCTTGTTGGTTTGGGCGCTGGGACTGGAACAGGCAGGTGTCGCGATCTTGGGTGACATCCCGAACGGATTGCCAGCGCCGACGCTGCCCAAGTTTGACGCGGATTTGTGGCAGATGCTGGCACTGCCCGCTTTGTTGATTGGTGTGGTGGGCTATGTCGAAACCATTTCGGTGGCTCAGACCCTGGCCGCCAAACGGCGGGAACGGATTGATCCCGACCAGGAACTGATCGCACTGGGGACTGCCAATGTTGGCTCTGCCTTATCTGGCGGGTTTCCGGTGACGGGTGGCTTTTCCCGGTCGGTGGTCAATTTTGATGCGGGTGCGCAAACGCCTGCTGCGGGGGCCATGACGGCGGTGGGCATCGCCGCCGCAACGCTGTTTCTGACCCCCGCGCTGTACCTGCTGCCCAAGGCGACGCTCGGCGCAACGATCATCGTGGCGGTTGTGTCGCTGATTGATCTGGATGCGATCCGGCGCACCTGGGCTTACTCGACCACTGATTTTCTGGCCATGGCCGGGACTATTCTGGTGACACTGGGCTTTGGTGTGGAGCTGGGAATTGCGACTGGGGTTCTGCTGTCGCTGATGCTGTTCCTGAACCGCACAGCGCGGCCGCATGTGGCCATCGTGGGCCGGGTGCCGGGGACCGAACATTCCCGCAATATCAAGCGGCATGAGGTAGAAACGACGCCAGGGGTTCTGTCCATCCGCGTTGACGAGAGCCTGTATTTCCCCAATGCACGTTTCCTTGAAGATACGATCAACGAAGTGGTCGCTGCAGACCCATGCATCCGCGACGTGGTGTTGATGTGCCCTGAGGTCAATTTCATCGACGCCTCAGCTCTGGAGAGCTTGGAGCTGATCAGCCAGCGGCTGGACGAAGCCGGGCTCAAGCTGCACCTGAGCGAGGTGAAGGGGCCGGTGATGGACCGTTTGAAACGTACCGATTTTCTGGAACATCTGTCGGGTGAGGTTTTCCTTAGCCAGTATAAGGCTGAGCAAACCCTGTCGGGAAACGGCGCGAACTGATCGCTCTGGCGGCTACAGCCGCCAGATCCGCCGTGCGTTTTGGTGAAACAGTGCCGCCCGGTCATCTGCTGACCAGTCAGCGGTAAGCGCGCGGGTTGCTGCCACCCAGATGGCAAGCCCGCCTCCCAGAGTGCAAACCGGCCAGTCACCGCCCCAGCAGACCCGCTCGATCCCGAAACATGTAACCGTGTGATTGAACCAGCGGTGTAGATCCTGCAAGTGCCAATGGTCGCCGCCATATGCGATCACGCCAGAGATTTTCACGCAGACATTAGGCCTTTGGGCCAGGTTCGCGATGTGGCCTGCCCATGCATCCCATTCGCCGCCTGCGATGTCGGGCACGCCGCAATGGTCCAGAACCATCTGCGTGCTAGGGGCGGCATCTGCCAAGCCTATGGCCAAAGGCAGTTGGCCGGCCGTCACGCAGAGGTCAAAGACATGGCCCGTCTTTGCCAGCCGGGCGACATTGGCGCGAAAGTCTGGCGTTTGGGAGGTTTCATCCGGCACCACGTGCAGGGGGCGACGGAAGCCCACCACGCGGTCTGTGTTGCGCTCCAGAAATGCTTCGAACCCGATTGCTTCTGGGCGACAGGCGGCGATGATGCCGAGGATTGGGATGGGGGAGTTTGGCGTCTGTTCCTCGATCCAGGTGGTTTCCTGTTCGATCAGGTCATCGGCAACGTCAACCTCCATATGCAAGGCGCCACCGATACCCAGCTTGTGCGCTTGGGACGCATAGCTGGCCAGCGGCCAATCTTGGTTCAGCGATGGAACGTTGCGCAACCACGGGTAGCGCAGCTGTACACGATCCACGAGATGCAGGTGCGTGTCCAGTATCAGGTCATCCATCACGCGTCCTCCCCCGCCGACAGTGGCGCGTGCCCTGGCCCAAGGTCAAAGCCTTTTCGCGTGAGAGGCGTGGACCGACAGCGCGAGGTTGATTAAAATTTCTGTCGGAGAAGTGAGGAGAGGGTACCGCAAATGGATCTGAAACAGGACTGGCCAAAGCCAAGCGTGCCGCGTCCGATCGTGGTGTTTGGCGCGGGATCTATTGTGCGCGATGCGCATTTACCGGCATGGCGGGCCGGAGGGTATGAGGTGGTTGGTCTTCATGGTCCGGACCACGCCAAGGCGGAGGTATTGGCGGACACCTTTGGCACTCGGGCACTGAGCCTGCAGGAGGCGCTTACGGTAGAGGGCGCGGTGTTCGATCTCGCCACGCCGCCTGCGGCCCATGCGGGGATACTTGCGCAATTGCCCGAACGGGCCCCGGCGCTGGTGCAAAAACCGTTGGGTCCGGATCTGGATTCCGCAACGGAGATTGTGCAGATCTGCAGGGACCGCAAGTTGATGGCGGCGATGAATTTCCAACTGCGGTTTGCGCCCATGTCGGTGGCGCTGAAGGACGCCATTGACCGGGGGCTTCTGGGTGACGTGGTGGATATTGAAATGCACGGCGTGATGGCGACACCTTGGGGTTTCTGGGAATTTCTGAACGGGTTGCCAAGGATCGAGATAACGATGCATTCGATCCATTACTTAGACCTGATCCGCCACCTGTGGGGGGACCCGGTGGGCGTACATGCAAAAACCCTCGGCCATCCTTCTCACAAGGTGGCGCAAACGCGGACGGCTGCGATGTTGGATTATGGCGCGGATCGGCGCTGTGTGCTGTCGGTAAACCATGACTGGGACTTTGGCAGCGAGCATCAGGCCTGTGAATTTCGCATCGCGGGGACCAAGGGCGCAGCTTACATGACCATGGGGGTCAATCTGGACTATCCTCACGGCGAAGCGGACGTGTTGGAGATCAACGCTGGCGATGGTTGGGAAAAGATCCCTCTGCGCGGGTCCTGGTTCGTAGAAAGTTTTACTGCCCGGATGCACAACCTGCAACGCGCAGCGGCGGGAGAGGAAGCGCTGATCGCCTCGGTCGAGGATGGATGGCGCACTATGGCGCTGGTGGAGGCGGCTTATGCCAGTTCTGCTGCACCGATGACGCCGATTTCTACGATGCCATAGATGCAATGGTACGGGCGGGGGGACTTGAACCCCCACGGGCATATGCCCCACGGATTTTCTTACCCTCTACGGCTTTCGCCGCCGCCAGCGCGCTGGCGTTTGTGGTCTGGACTATCCCTTCGCCTTAGCTTTTGGCCTTAGGCGCTGCCCGTCTAGTCTCTACACCTTCCCCGAAGGGCTTGGCTCGGGATTGCCATTTTACAGGTTTCCCCGAATTTGAGCAGTTCTACACCGGCGTTTCCCTCCGGTGCACTCAATCATTTAAGTCCGATGCGTCTACCATTCCGCCACGCCCGCACGCCGGGCGTGTATAGACCCGCACGGAATGTGCGCCAACCGAAAATTTGCAGATGTCGTTAGATGTCCTGCCCTTTGGGGGCCAGAGGCCCGCCTGGCGCGGCAAGACCTCGTTCTGGCAGCCAGGGGTTCAGTTCCAGTGCCATTGCGAACACATCGCGCGCCTCATCTATCTGGCCCAGCGCCAGTAGAGTCAGCGCCTTACCTGCGATGGCTGCAACATGCTGGGGCGATCTGGCGATGGCCTCGTCCAAGTCCGGCAGCGCGCTGGCGTAGTCCTGACGCAGAAAATTTACGAAAGCGCGTTGGTTGTAGCCTTCA
>JAEPNQ010000057.1 GCA_017643305.1 Marinibacterium sp.
GCGCACAGTCGAAATACAACCTGAATGTGGATGATCTGGCGGTGGCCGGGCAGGGCGCGTTGATGGCCCTGCTGGAAAAACGCAAGAAGGCGCTGGAGGCCGAAGGGCTGTTCGCGCCCGAACGCAAACAGGCCCTGCCTTATCTGCCGGAGATCATCGGTGTGGTGACATCCCCCACCGGTGCGGTGATCCGCGATATCCTGCACCGGTTGCGCGACCGGTTCCCGCGCAAGGTGCTGATCTGGCCGGTGGCGGTGCAGGGCCAGAACTGTGCGCCCGAGGTGGCCCAGGCGATTGCCGGGTTAAACGCGCTGACCCCGGGTGGCGCGCTGCCCCGGCCTGATCTGATTATCGTGGCGCGGGGCGGGGGCTCCATCGAAGATCTGTGGGGGTTCAACGAAGAAACCGTTGCCCGAGCGGCCGCCGCTTCGCATATCCCGCTGATTTCGGCGGTCGGGCACGAAACAGATACGACGCTGATCGACTATGTGGCCGACCAGCGGGCGCCGACGCCGAGCGCGGCAGCGGAAATGGCGGTGCCGGTGCGGATGGAACTGCTGGCAGCCGTGGACGGGGCCGGGGCACGGTTGACCCGCGCGCTGGCTGGCGGTCTGGACCGACGTGGGCAGCGCCTACGCGATTTGGCGCGGGCGTTGCCTCGGGCAGACAGCCTACTCGATACGCCGCGTCAGAGGCTGGACCAGCTGTCCAGCGCCTTGCCGGCTGCCTTGACCAAGGGCGTTCAGACACGCCGAGTGGTGCTAAGCGAACGGGCAGCGGCCATCCGGCCCCGCGCGATTGCGGGCGTGGTGGCCGCCAAGGCCGACCAGTTTGCGCGGCTTGCTGGACGGTTGGGGCCGGATCTGGTTGTGCGGGACCATCAGCGCAAAGCGGATGCCTTGTCGAACCTGACCCGCCGGTTGTCCCAGATTGGACACCGGCAGACTGAGCGGTTTCGTGCGCGGCTGGACAGTGCGGACCGCTTGCTCGCGACGCTGGGACACGAGGCCACGTTGGCGCGCGGCTACGCGCTGGTTTGGTCGGATGGAGCGCTGGTGACCAATGTGAAACAAGCCCAAGCGGCGCCCGCGCTGGACATCCAGTTTGCAGATGGTCGTGTCAGCACCGGTGCCCGCGCTGCCCCGCGCCGCAAGAGCAAGGCACCGGATCCGGATCAGGGTGATCTGTTTTGACAGAGGCCGCCAGAGTTTTCGACGATTGATCTGGCGGTTTCGGCGCAAGTGGAAGGCCGGTTTGCATTTCGTTTGAGGTTCATGTCCAGACAAAGAATATTGGTTGATTAACCCTTGGTCTGTGGGTGGAGATGGTTTCAGACACCCACATCCGGCCCATAGCAGATCATCTCTTCACCGATGTCTTCCACTTCGTATAGTTCGGTCGCTTCCTGATCGTTTTCAAAGCGTGCAATCAACCCACGTGACCCTTGCCGAAATGTCCAGCATTGAGGGTCGAGGTTGTTTTCGTAAACAAAACAGATCTGGCCATTATCGTTTTCATACCAGATGCCGTCTTCGCACCGCCCATCCAGAAAGGTCCAGACCACGCGGCGCCCGTCCAGATACCGCTCCGCCCCGTAAGGCGCGCCATCGGATCCGTAATAGAGCGTCTTGCCCCTGGTGTAGGCGTCGAACGCGTCCGCGTTCAGCGTATCAGCCGCGGCTGGCTGTGCCAGAAGGAAAAGGAGAATCAGACAGGTTGCTCGCATGCACTGATTTTGGCAGATCGCGTGGCGCAGGGCTATGGGCCCGGGCGCGGGCCAGCGCCTCCCGTGCGGGTTTGTGCCGGGGTGCGGCTGCGCTTTGCCAGTCTTGCAGGAGTGGGTCCATCAGATTGCGCCAGAGCGGTGGGATAATCGCGATAAAAGCCATCGCGGGCAGGGAGGCGGGCAGGATTGGCATCGCGTCGCGGTCCAGCTGAAGCTCAGGGAAGCTGCGGGCTGGGTTGATGTGGTGGTCGGAATGGCGCGGCGCGTTCAGCATCATGGCGGCGGTCCAGACCTGCGGTGCGTTCCAGCTGTGGAGGGAGGAAACCGGCTCCAGCCGCCCATCGGCCAGTTCCGCGCGACGCAGACCGTAGTGTTGCACGTAGTCTGCCAGAAGCAACTGCATTTGCGCGTAGAGGCAAACGGCGATCCAGGTGATGACGCCCATTGCACCGCCCACGGCCCAGCCCATGGCCAACGCCGCCGCCGCACCCAGACCCTAGCCGAGGACCGGATGCGTCCACGCAGCTTTGCGCGGATTGGCATGGGCGCCTTTGGCGTTGACAGCCGCCCAGGCGGCACGGAACGACCCGGCCCAGGCCCTAAGCCAGAACGCGTAGAAGCTTTCCCCCGCGCGGGCAGAATTTGGATCCGCATCAGTGGCGACATGGATGTGGTGCACCAGCCGGTGGGCGCTGTCGTGATGGCCGAACAGCAGCCCGGAATAGACCATAATGCCCAAGCGCCGGGGCCAGCGGCGGGTCATGTGGATCAACTCATGTGCGTTCGCGTTGGCCACCTGTCCGAAATAGCCACCGGCCGCCAGAAACAGCGCCACGGCCTGTACCGGGTGACTGGGCCACAGCCGGACCAGCCCCCAGATCACCAGCGGCATCAGCGCCAGATGCGCCAGCCCCAGCAGCGTGGTCAGTGCCAGCACCAGACCATTGGCCTTGCGGTCCTTTGGTGCGGTCAGCCCGGTGCCATCCAGGAACAGTGCGCAGGGCATTCCGCCCAGCAATGCGACCCACGGCCAGGGTGCGCCCAGAAAAGATGCTGCAGCGATCAGCGCGGCTGGCATGATACTGGCCAGAAGAAACAGGAACATCTGCACATACCTTCGTATTCGTCCGCCCGATACTAATACCGAACCGGAAGCAAAGTTTGACCACTTCGTGTCAAATCGGCGTCTCTTCGCCGCCTATGCGAACGCGCCGGGAACGCAAAGATGCCTGCAATGGTCGTTTTCTGGCTCATCCGCTGGGCAGCAGAGGGTATAGAAGGAGCAGAACGCAGGAGAGTCGCATGGCGCTGGATGAACGCAAAGGGGTCTGGAAATCGGGGCGCGGCAAGGGCCGCCACACGCCTAAGGGCCGTCAGGTGGATGACCGAGCCTGGGAAGAGGTTCGTGACCTTCTGGGCGACCGTCCGCGCAGGCGGGATCTGCTGATCGAATTTCTGCATCTGATCCAGGATCAATATGGCCACCTGTCTGCTGCCCATATGTGCGCGCTGGCGGAAGAAATGCGCCTGTCCATGGCCGAGGTGTACGAGGTTGTGACCTTCTACGCGCACTTCGATGTTGTGAAGGAAGGCGAAACTCCGCCGCCCGCGTTGACCATCCGTGTCTGCGATTCGCTGTCTTGCGAATTGGCGGGGGCTCAGGCTTTGAAACAGGCGCTGGAAGACGGGCTGGACCCGGCTGAAGTGCGCGTGTTGCGAGCGCCCTGTATGGGGCGCTGCGACACAGCGCCGGTGCTGGAACTGGGGCACCACCATATCGACCACGCCACGCCGGAAAAGGTGCAGGCGGCGATTGCGGCAGGGGATACGCATGCGCGGATCCCCGAATACGAAACCCTCGACAGCTATCGCGCCGCCGGTGGCTACGCCAAGCTGGCGGAACTGCGCGATGGTGGCGTGTTCGAGGAGGTGCAGGCGGAGTTGCTGGCTTCCGGTCTGCGCGGGCTCGGTGGGGCCGGGTTCCCGTCGGGTCGCAAATGGGGGTTCGTGCGGGCCGAAGATGGTCCGCGTTACCTGGCTGTGAACGGCGATGAAGGTGAGCCTGGTACATTTAAAGATCGCTTTTATCTCGAACGCCAACCACATGTTTTTCTTGAAGGAATGCTGATCGCTGCCTGGGCGGTGGAGGCGGAGACCTGTTTCATCTACATGCGTGATGAATATCCGGCGGTGCTGGAGATCCTGCGCCGGGAGATTGCCGCCTTGGAAGATGCCGGGATCGTCGCGCCGGGTTACATCGATCTGCGGCGGGGTGCGGGTGCGTATATCTGCGGTGAAGAAAGCGCGATGATCGAATCGATCGAGGGCAAGCGGGGCCTGCCGCGTCACCGCCCGCCCTTCGTGGCGCAGGTGGGGCTGTTCGGGCGGCCTACGCTTGTGAACAATATTGAAACGCTCCACTGGGTCGCGCGGGTCCTGCGTGAAGGCAAGGATGTGCTGGCCGGGGTGGAAAAGAACGGGCGTACGGGCCTACGATCTTTTTCCGTTTCTGGTCGGGTTAAAAATCCGGGCGTGCACCTGTTGCCTGCTGGGTCCACGATGCTGGACATTATCGACGCTGCCGGTGGTATGCTCGATGGTCACAGCTTCAAGGCCTACCAGCCAGGCGGACCGTCCGCTGGGCTGCTGCCCGCGTCGATGGCCGATATTCCAATGGATTTCGATGTCTTGCAGCAGCACGGCACTTTTATTGGGTCCGCCGCCATCGTCGTGCTGTCCGATCAGGACAGCGCCCGTGCAGCGGCGTTGAACATGCTGCGGTTCTTCGAGGATGAAAGCTGCGGGCAATGTACGCCGTGCCGGGTGGGCTGTGAAAAGGCGGTCAAGCTGATGCAGGCCGATCATTGGGACCAGCCGTTGCTGGAGGAGCTGTGCCAGGCCATGGCCGATGCGTCGATCTGCGGGTTGGGACAGGCGGCGCCGAACCCAATCCGGATGACGATGCAGCATTTTCCAAATGAGGTTTAGATAATTAGTTCAGTTACTTGTGCATGGAAATTTATGTAGCCTCCCAGGAAGCTGGCGGATTGGGGCGATGGCGGTTTGATGGATCAGGTTCACCTGGTGACGGATGCCCTTTATGGCGCACCGGCGGATCGGCTGGAGGGCGGGGGCCGGGCCGAGGCAGTAGCCATCCCCCCTTGTTCTGGGGCTGGTTTCGATGCACGGGTTGACCGCGTTGGTGCACGACCTGTTGAAACACCCACCCGACGTTCTGATTGACGCGCTGCTCGCATCGCTGACAAGGCCGCGGTAACCGCTTCCTTGGTCAAAAGGTAGCCACGACGCGCGATCCATTGTAGTGCACGCGCAAACCGCCTGACGCGGCCCCACACCAGACCCAGCCATGAAAGGACCACACGCGCGACAGGCCTGACCATCGCCGCCGCCATCTGCGCGCTTGGCTATCTGGCCATCTGCGCGCGCCCGGCGACTGAAGTGCGGTCGCTGCTAAAAACGGCGGCGGTGATGCTTTTGGCCATTGCCGCTGGGCTGAGCGGAGCCAGCTGGCTGCTTGTCGCCGCGCTGGCGCTGTGTGCGGTGGGCGATTGGATGTTGTTGCGCGACAGTGATGGCGCGTTCATGGCAGGGGTCGGGGCCTTTGCCGCCGGGCACTTGGTATATGTGGTGCTCTTCATCACCCACCCGCTGGCCGACCCGGCGCGCTGGTCGGTCATGCCGCAGCCGCTGTTCATTTTCGCGCTGTTGGCGCTGGGGTTGGGCATGGCATGGCTGCTGATGCCACGTGCCGGTGATCTGCAGGGGCCGGTGCTGGGCTATATCCCGATCATTTTGGCCATGGGACTGGCAGTTTTGGTGCTGGAACCCTTAGGCGCGGTGCGCTTTGCATTACCGGCCGCGCTGCTGTTCGTGATGTCCGACCTGATCCTGGCGTCGGAGAAATTTCTGCTGCGCCCGGGACATCCCGCCGAGGCGGCGACACCCTATGTCGTTTGGACCACCTATTGGCTGGCGCAGTTTGGATTTCTGGTTGCGTTCACCTGATCGGTTGGCTGCCCTTTTAAACCGGGACGATCCGGATTAGGGGAAAGAAAACCGGCAAGGCGGACGGATATGGCATTTTTTGGAAAACTCAGGGATCGCTTGTTCAAGTCGTCTTCGCGGCTGGAAGAAGGGCTAGACGCGATTGTCGAAGAGGGGGCGGAGGAAGACCAGGCCGCACCGGAGCCGGTGACGGAGCCTGAACCGGTTGCAGAGGTCGTGACAGCACCAGTTGTGGAGCCGGAACCGACGCCTGAAACAGAGCCCGAACCGGCACCAGAACCTGAGGCTCCTGCGCCGTTGCCTGACCCGGCTGCGGAACAGCCCCGCTCCGGTCTTTTGGGTCGAATCCTCGGCCGTGCCGCGCCGCGAAGCGTGCCGCGCCGGGCGCTGGACGACGATATGCTGGAACAGCTTGAGGAGCTGCTCATCGCCGCCGATATGGGCGTCGACACCGCGCTGCGGATCACCTCCAGCATGGCCGAGGGGCGCTTTGGCAAAAAGCTGTCGACAGAAGAAATTAAGCGCCTGCTGGCGCAGGAAATCGCGCGTGTGATGGAACCAGTGGCGCGGCCTCTGCCAATTTATCCCAAGACACCGCAGGTGGTGCTGGTGGTGGGTGTGAACGGCTCGGGCAAGACAACCACCATCGGCAAACTGGCCAGCCAGTTCCGCGCGGCTGGCAAAAACGTGGTGATCGCCGCAGGCGACACGTTCCGCGCTGCTGCGGTGGAACAGTTGCAGGTCTGGGGCGACCGCGCGGGCGTGCCGGTGCTCACCGCGCCCGAAGGCTCCGACCCGGCCTCGCTGGCCTTTGATGCGCTGGCCAAGGCGAAGGCGGACGGGGCCGACCTGCTCCTGATCGACACGGCTGGGCGCCTGCAAAACCGCACCGACCTGATGGAGGAACTCGCCAAGATCGTCCGTGTCTTGCGCAAACAGGACGAAACTGCGCCGCACAATACGCTGCTGGTGCTTGATGCCACCACGGGGCAAAACGCGCTGAACCAAGTGGATATCTTCAGCAAGATCGCCGATGTCTCGGGGCTGATGATGACCAAGCTCGACGGCACCGCAAAGGGCGGCGTGCTGGTCGCGCTGGCCGACAAATTCGCGCTGCCGATCCACGCGATCGGTGTCGGCGAACAGATTGACGATCTGTCGCCTTTCGATCCGGAGGAATTTGCCGCTGCGCTGACGGGGCTCGACACCTGACGCGTTCGAACCTCCCCATGGCTTCTTCTGTTTCCAAATACCTTGGGGTGAATTGGACGCAGCCCGACACTGGCATCGCCGCTGTTCGCCGACCATGACCGACTGGATCCTTTCCATCGAAGGAACTGAAGCGGGGCACCGCGCCGCGTTGCTGCTGGCCATGCTGGCGGCGTTTTTGCATGCGGCTTTCGGGGCGCTGCAGAAGGGGCGGCATGATCCCTGGCTCAGCCGGGGAGCGATTGATGCTTGTTACGGGATCATGGCGATCCCGTTCATGCTTTTTGTGGTGCCGTTTCCTGAACCGCATATGTGGCCGATTTTCGCGGGCGCGTTTGTGATCCACATTATCTACAAGGTGCTGATGGGGCTTGCTTATTCGCGTGGGGCCTACACGGTGGTCTATCCGGTGGTGCGCGGGATGGGGCCGCTGTTTACCGTGATCGGGGCTTACCTGATTTTTGGCGAAACCTTCACGTTGATCCAATGGCTGGGGGTTGTGGTGCTGTTGGCTGGGATCTTTGGTCTGGCCCTTTACAACTACCTGTTTCTCGAAACCGCGCGCGACACCCTGGGTCCGGCGCTGGCCTTTGCGGTAATGACAGGGCTGATGGTCGCCGTTTACACCACTTATGACGCGTACGGTATCCGCGCCACGGCCGATCCGTTCACGTTCCTGTTCTGGTTTTTCTTCATAGACGCGCTGGTGATGCCCTGGGTCGCCTATATCCGCTGGAAACGCATGTCGGACCGGCCTGCAACAGGGCCACTGCTGCTGCGAGGTCTCCTTGGCGGTGTTATCGCCTATTTCAGCTTTGGCAGCGTGATGCTTGCAACGCGGCTGGACAAGGTCGGCGAAGCCGCCGTTTTGCGCGAAACCTCCACCATATTTGCGGCGTTGATCGGCTGGCTGGTTTTGCGCGAAACCGTTGGTCCGCGTCGTATTGTGCTCATGTCGCTGATTGCTATTGGCGCAGTGATCGTGGAAATGGGGGGCTGAGGAGCATGCGATGACCAAAGGCAGCAAAGATATCAATCCGATCCTGAAACAGGTTCTGGATCTCGGCCCGCCGATTGCGTTTTTCCTGATCTATCTGCGGCTGCGGGATGATACATTCACCATTGGGGGGAATGAATACTCTGGCTTTATCGTGGCCACCCTGGCGTTCATCCCAATCATGCTGGTGGCGATGGGCGTGCTGTGGTGGCTGACCGGCAAGCTCAGCCGGATGCAGATTTTCACCGCCTTCATGGTGCTGTTCTTTGGCGCGCTGACCGCGTGGTTCAACGATGAGCGTTTCTTCAAGATGAAGACCAGCATCGTTTATGGTTGCTTTTCCGCCATTTTGGGTGTCGGCCTGTTGCAGGGTCGTTCCTATCTGGCCTGGGTCATGGCCGACATGATGCCGATGGAGGACGAAGGCTGGATGATCCTGACCCGCCGCCTGTGCGCGGCTTTTGCCGTGCTGGCAGTCGCCAACGAATTTGTCTGGCGCACCATGTCCACCGATCTTTGGGTCAAGATCGAAACCTTCGGCTTTCCGCTGGCTTTGTTTGCCTTTCTCTGGTGGCAGATCGTGGCCTTGCAGCGATACATGCCCGAAGACAAGGACTAAGCATGAGGGTGACTACACCCACGCAGGCCGACCAAGCGGCTGGGTGAGCAGTGTCAGCGCGTTCAACGTATCTTGGAAATTGATTTGCGGGTCTCGGCATTGGGACCGTCCAGACGCATGCTGATGGCCCGTTCACCACTCACGGGTGGCGCGATTAGCAATGAATACATTCCGGTGAAAAGTTGTTTTCGTGGCTGACGGTGTCGAAAAACTCCGCCTTTTCGCCTGTCGCGGCTTGAAGATCCATCACGTGTCGGTGGAAACATTGTCGGGTATCGCTCGGCCTTTTAGCTATCAACCATCATCATGTTGGGTCCTCCGCTCTGATGTATCTGGGATATGAAGCCGGGATAAACGTTTCGTCAAAGCATCGTAACGGTCTTGACGCATCCTGCAGTGCAGCGTAGGTCGAATTCAATCATCGTGGCGATTTGTTACCGGATTGCGGGCCACGTAAAACATTCCGCTAAAAGGTCAGGAGGAAAGGCCCCTTTCGCTTGACCGCGACGGGGCTTTTTTGTTGTCCGCGGGGCTCGGACTGGAGAAAAAACATGACCAAAAGCTGGACCAAGGCCACGCGCGCCGTGCATGGCGGCACCCGCCGCAGCCAGTATGGTGAAATGAGCGAAGCCATCTTCCTGACACAGGGCTTTGTCTATGACAGCGCCGAAGCCGCCGAGGCGCGGTTCATCCAGCCAGGCGAGGATGAATTCATCTATGCCCGCTACGGCAACCCCACCGTGCGCATGTTCGAAGAACGCATCGCCGGACTGGAAGGCGCGGAGGATGCGTTTGCCACTGCGTCTGGCATGGCCGCTGTGTCGGGTGTGTTGCTTTCGATGCTGAAGGCAGGCGATCACGTAGTGTCATCCACCGCGCTGTTTGGCTCCTGTCTTTATGTGCTGGAGGAGGTGCTGACGCGCTTTGGCGTTGAAGTGACGTTCGTGGATGGCACCGACCTGAACCAGTGGCGCGATGCGATCCGCCCGGATACCAAAGCGGTGTTCTTCGAAACCTTATCGAACCCAACGCTGGAGATCATAGACATCCGCGCTGTGGCTGAGTTGGCCCATGCCGTCGGCGCTCTGGTGGTGGCTGACAATGTGTTTGCCACGCCGGTGTTTTCCGATGCGATCGGGCAGGGAGCGGACGTGGTGGTCTACTCTGCGACCAAGCATATCGACGGGCAGGGGCGTACCCTGGGTGGCGTGATCCTTGGCACGCGGGAATTCATCCGCAAGACGATCGAACCTTACATGAAGCACACCGGCGGGGCGATGTCGCCCTTTACCGCCTGGGTTATGCTCAAGGGTATGGAAACGCTGGAATTGCGGGTGAATGCCCAGGCTGACCGGGCCGAAGCGCTGGCGAAAGCGCTGGACGGGCACCAAAAACTGGCGCGGATGATCTACCCGTCGCATCCAAGCCACCCGCAGCAGAACCTGTGCCTTGCACAAATGCAGCGCGGCGGCACGGTGCTGGCCATTGATCTCAAAGGCGGGCAACCTGCGGCGTTTCGGTTCCTCAACGCCCTGCAGATTGCGCGGATTTCCAACAACCTGGGCGACGCCAAGACAATCGTGACCCACCCTGCGACAACCACCCATCAACGCCTGAGCGAAGAACAGCGCGCCAAGCTGGGCATCACGCCGGGGCTGGTGCGCATCTCGGTCGGGATCGAAGGGGCCAAGGATTTGGTCGCCGACGTGTTGCAGGGACTGGACGTAGTCTGACCGGCAGGGCCCAATCGCGTGTGCAAAGGCCTTGGGGCCGTTGTAGCGGCTCTGGTGCCTTACCGAGAGATCCCGCCTTCGGTTGAGACCTGTTCTTTAACGTGGTCCCGGTTGCCGACGGCTTTGCCTCGTGGTGGGAGCAGCGCCGCCCGCGGCCGCCCAAAACATGACGGTCTTGAAATGTGTGAACATGTTGTAAGAGGACCTGTGGTACATAAAGAGGGTTGAAACGCTACTTGGGTTGCAAGGGCGATCCTAAAGGCAAGCCCACCGTAGAATGAGGCAGACCCATGGCGCCCCGCCCGCAACGATGTCTCGCGGAAAGTTTAGCCTTCGACACAAAGCCGGTGGAGGTCTGAAAAACAAGGCACGGAAATTGCGCCGCAAACTGATCCGGAAAGCCGGTTTCGCCGTATACCAATGCAGAAATAGAAATTAGCGTCCATCCGGCATACATTGGCCGGGCAAACAGGGGATAGCGGCATGAACATTCACACGCCCGACATTTCGACCAAGCCGGATCATGACGCAGCGCGCAATGCTCTGAGATTGCTACGCAACTGGGCCAAGACGGCCAGCGCCAGCGACATCGCGGAACTGGACCCGTCGGTTTCGGCACTGCTTCCCGGCTCGGACACCGTGCCATACCCGGCCTTGTCGCGGGACTATTCCGAAGACTTTAGGGTTGATGCCGCCTACAAGGATACGCTGCCGGATCTGCAAAACGGCCCCTCCAGCCTGATCCGGGGCGCACAGGAGCAGATCCAGCATGTTGGAATTTCCAACTTCCGCCTGCCAATCCGCTTTCACACGCGTGACAATGGCGACCTGACACTTGAAACCTCGGTAACCGGGACGGTCAGCTTGGAGGCGGAGAAGAAGGGCATTAACATGTCCCGGATCATGCGCAGCTTTTACAAGCATGCGGAAAAGACCTTTAGTTTCGAAGTGATCGAAGCGGCGCTGGACGACTATAAAACGGACCTGGAAAGCTTTGACGCCCGCATACAGATGCGGTTTTCCTTCCCGATGCGGGTGGACAGCCTGCGCTCGGGTCTGTCAGGGTATCAGTACTACGACATCGCGCTGGAACTGATCGAACAGGACGGGGTGCGCCGCAAGATCATGCATCTTGACTATGTATATTCGTCGACATGCCCCTGTTCTCTGGAGCTGAGCGAACATGCCCGCGCAACGCGTGGGCAGCTGGCCACACCGCATTCGCAGCGGTCGGTCGCTCGGATTTCGATTGAGCTGGATTGCGACGCACAGTGCCTGTGGTTCGAAGACCTGATCGACGCCTGCCGTCGGGCGGTGCCGACAGAAACCCAGGTGATGGTCAAGCGCGAAGATGAGCAGGCCTTTGCAGAACTGAATGCCGCCAATCCAATTTTCGTGGAAGACGCCGCGCGGCTGTTCTGCGAACAGTTGCAGGGCGATCACCGCGTGGGAGATTTCCGTGTTATTGCCAGCCATCAGGAAAGTCTGCATAGCCATGATGCCGTCAGCATCCTGACACGTGGGGAAACCTTTTCACAGACCAGCATCGACCCCCGGCTGTTCAGTACCCTTTTCCACGTTGGCTGATCGCCGAAAATCAATGTTTTTCTGCGGGCAACGTCCACAAGGACGGTGTCCGTTTAATTTTGAAACAGGGCATTTTGCGTGAAATTGCCGCAACGCGGCATTTTTTGCCGCAGATGCGTAATGATCTGTTAGCATAAATGAATAATCGAACGGCGTGACCCGCGATGTCCGGGTCGCCGTGTTTCTATTCCGAAGACGCCCGATTGTATTGGCCGGGCTACGCATTGAAACGCCTGACAGACACGGAGATCCCTGGATGCCCCTTTTCCCATCAGACCCGGTCGCATTTTCGACAGCCTGCTATCGCATGGCGGGCCATGCCATGACCGAACAGATGAAAATCGCTGCCAGCTTTGCGCAATCCGCAATGGAGGCGCCAACGATGACCTTGCAGGCAATGCAGACCATCGCCCGCGCGTTGGCGCCGGAGGTGAGTGCCGATAGACCGGCGGCTACCCCTGCGAAAAAGCCTGCTGCCAAGAAACCTGCGGCGAAGAAACTCCAGACAATAAAGGCAGTTTCCAAGCATGCTGCTCCTGACGCTCCAGCCAAGTCGAAAGTGGCGGCGAAAGCTGCACAGACGAAGCCTGTGGCGCAGGCCACCCCAGCCGTGACCGAGCCAATCCCGGCCAAGGCTGCACCCGTCAAACGGGTCTCGGGAAAATCCACAGTCAAATCTGCTGGGAAACCAACGGCTAAAGCCAATCGGGTCAAGGCAGCAGCAGCGGAGCCTGCGGTTGCAAAACCGGCTGCTGAGAGATCTGAGATAAAACCAGCGGCGAAGCCCGCGGCCAAAGCCGTGGCTGCGAAACCTGCTCCTGCGAAAACTGAGCCCTCCAAAACCGAAGTCGCCAAACCTGACTTGGCCAAACCCGCGCAGGCCAAACCCGCGCAGGCCAAACCTGAACCCGCGAAACCGGCGGCAGAGGCGCGCGCCCGTCCGGCCCGCCGTAGCGCGGCCTCGTCCCGCACAGCCACTGCTGCTGCCCCGGTTGCCAAGGCAGAGGAGCCAGCTGCCGCCGCAAAAAAGCGTCAGGGCCCGGTAACGCCCGCCGCGGACAGCCCAAAACCGACCCCGCGCCGTCGTCGGGCTCCGACCAAACCGCCTTCGTTTCCCGGCGACGCAAAATCTGAATGACCAAAGGGCAGGGGCGTAATTGCGGCCCTGCTTTATCCGTTCCGGACCAGATCTGCCGCCTTTTCGCCCACAACCATTGAGGACGCGTTGGTATTGGCCGATGGCATGGTCGGGAAGATAGACGCATCCGCCACCCGCAGCCCTTCCACCCCGTGCACGCGCAGGCGGCTGTCGACAACTGCTGTCGGATCGCTCGTGGGCCCCATTCGGCAGGTGCCCATCATGTGAAATGTGGTTGTGCCCCGTTCTCGCGCGGTGTTCAGCAAGTCCTCATCTGTCCGGACCGTGTCGCCCGGGTAGATTTCCCCGTCGAAATAGGGGCGCATCGGGTCCGCGCGCATGATCTGGCGGATCAGCTTGAGCCCGGCCAGTAGCACGCGCTGGTCATACTCCGCGGACAGGTAGTTTGGCTGGATTTCGGGCCGGTCAAACGGGTCGGCCGATCGGGCACGCACATGACCAAGGCTTTCGGGCCGCTGTTGCCATGCGGCCAACGTCATGCCCGGTTCGTCATCCAGTCTGCTCTGGTGCCCGTCCTTGTAACAGGCGGGCATGAAGGTGATCTGCAGGTCGCTGTCTTCCAGCACTGGATCCGATTTGGCAAAGGCATAACAGGCCGTACTGGGCAGCCCGAGGATGGATGGTCGGCCCACCGCATATTTCGCGATCTCGGCCAGCAGGGGCAGCCCGCGGGAGCGTTCGTTGAACGTACGGGTGCCGCGCACCCGCGCGGTGAAGCGGGGTGTGAAATGGTCGCGCAGGTTTTGGCCAACACCGGGCAGGGCATGGCGCAGGGGAATGCCCAATGCCTGCAGGTGGGTCGGATCGCCAATGCCGGCAAGTTGCAGCAACTGCGGGGAGTTGATCACGCCGCCACAAAGGATGACCTCCCGCCGGGCGCGCACCAGCTGTGTCTGGCCGCTTTTCTGGTAGGTCACGCCAACCGCGCGCCGCCCGTCAAACTCCACCCCTGTGGCATGGGCGCCGGTGCGCACTGACAGGTTTGGGCGGTTCAGTGCGGGCTTCAGAAACCCCGTTGCCGCGCTTTGCCGTCGCCCGCCGGCGATGGTGCGCTGGGCATAGCTGGCCCCGAATTGCCGCGCGCCATTGTAGTCGGGGTTACGCGGGATGCCGAGGGTCTCTGCGCTGTCCAGAAACGCTTCGCACAGAGGATGGGTCCAGGGGCTGGGCGTGACCCGTAAGGGTCCGTCTTGTCCGCGCAGTTCGTCCGGGTCCGGGCCCTGCCAGCTTTCCATCCGCCGGAACAGCGGCAGGATGTCGGCATACCCCCAGCCTGCATTGCCAAGCTGCGCCCATTGGTCGAAATCCGATGGCGCGCCCCGGTTAAAGATATTGCCGTTGATCGCTGATGACCCGCCCAGCGTTTTGCCGCGCGGTACTGCAATCTTGCGGCCCCCTGTCCAGTCGGAGCCCTCGGCTTCGTACATCCAGTTGACGCCGGGGTTGGTCATCAGCTTCATCCAGCCGACGGGGATGTGGACGAACGGGTTCGTATCGCGAGGACCTGCCTCCAACACGCAAACAGTGACGTCTGCCTGTTCCGACAGCCTCGCAGCCAGAACGCAGCCTGCCGAACCGGCCCCAACCAGCACATAGTCGAACTGATCGCCGTGGCTTCTGGTCATCAGTGGTCAGCCCCCATGGGCACTGATCCGGCGAATGCTCCATTCCACCGCGTTGCGCATGGCGTTGCCCAGCGCCGCGTCAAAGGCGGTGGCCAGCTCTAGCGGATCGTCGCTGGGTGAGCCGCGGATCTTCTCGAACGAGCTGGAGGCGATGATATGGTCCTCGTATGCATCGATGATCTTGACGTTCAGCCGGACATGGACCTCCAGCGTTTCATTTCCCGCCTCATCCGTGCGCACGAGCGCCTGAAATTCCCTGATGTCGGTGATAATCACATAGTCCGACCGCAGGCCCACGGTAGAGCGGCCCACCGCGGGCACTCTACCAGTGTTTTCAAAGCTTTCGATCAACAGCGCCTGCACGATCAGCGGTGCGCGGTCGACCCATCGGGCGCGCGGTAGGTATTGCACCTGCAAAGGCGAGGGAAACACGGCGATCTGGTCGGTGTTCACGGCGGCAGTGGCAGTCGGTTCTTCCACCACGATCTGCGATCGGATGCGCGGCAGATTGCCGGTAAAGGTACTTTTGGGCGTCAGCGCGTACAGATCGTTGGGCGTGCTGACCCGGTTGAGCGTGCCGAGACTGCTGCACCCGGACAGGATCATCGCAAAGACCAACACGAAAATGAGGGTAAAAATTCTCACCGACGAAACTCCGACGCTTGGGTGCCCAGGAAAAACCGCGCGGGGTCACGTTCTATCCGGTCCACCAGACGTTCTAGGTTGTTGACCAGGTAACGGGATTCTTCCACGAACCGCTGCAATTGCGGTAGGCCGACGCGCATGAAATCGGACATCTGCCTGCGATTGTCCTGTACGATCCCGTCCACCGTGCCGATCAGGTTAGAAGCCGAAGTCGACGCATTCAGGATTTCATCCGCGACCTTGTCCACATTGGTGGAGACCTTTTCCACTGTCCCGGAAAATGCCGTCACAGCGCTGCGGATGTCGGCCACGATGGTTTCGACGTCTTCATCCACGATCCGGTTGATCGTGCCAAACGCCTCATCCGCCGTGGTGAGTGTGGATTGCGCGGTGTCCATCGCCTGCGTGACCGCCTCCAGCGTCGTGTTGGCGTTGGCAAATGTTTCAGTCGCGGTGGTCAAGGCAAGCGAGCCTTCGTCCGACAATGCATTCAACTTGCCGGACAGGGTGGTCACCTCATCCCCGATCTGGGCAATCACCTTGTTAGCGTTATGCGCCGCGTTGGCCACATCCACCATTAGGTTCGGCAGGGTCTGCTGGATGGACGCATTGATCGTTTCAATCGCGGCCTTTGCTTCGACGGTGGCGGACTCAAACGCGGCTATGGCGTTTTCGGTCTGTTCCAACCTGGCCTGCGCGGTCTGGCCGACCTCTTGGTACTGCGTGAGCAGGGCGGTGGCATCGGCGCCCACCGTAGTGACCTGCTGTTCCAGCATGGCAAACGTTTTTTCGATCTGCGCGGTCAGCTCCGGCAGTCGGGTTTCGACCAGCGTGCGGGCTGCGTCCACGGTGGCCACGGCGGACGGTTGCAAGCCTTTGACCGTGTCGTTCAGAACCTGTGCGGCCTCGGTACCAGTCTGGATGAATTGTGTCAGATCGTCCTGCATCAGCGTTTCGGCAGTATCAAACGCCTCCTTCGCGCTGTTCAGCGTGCCGGTCGCGCTTTCTATCGTGCCCTGCGCCGAGCTGAGCGTTTCGGTGGCCGTGTTCAGCGTGACCTCTGCAGTATCCGACAATTTCCCCAGCTGTTCGGTAAACCCGCCGATAGCCCGCGCGGCTGTCCCCAGGTTCTTTGACAACACCTCAAACTCGTCCAGCGTCTGGTCAAGTTTGGCCGAGGCCGAGGCGAGATTGGCCAGCAAGTCGCTCACCGCCTGCCGGTTGTCGTCATTGACCACGCTGCGCAGCTCCTCCATCAGCTTAATGGCTTCATTCAGAAGCTCAGGCGCGCCTGCGAACAAGGTTTGCAGTGGGCTGGGCTGACCTTCGATTTCCCCATAATTGGGCAGCAATGGCGCATCTGACGATCCGCCAGACAGGGAAACATAGCTTACACCGGTGACGCCCTGCGATTGCAACTGCGCCGTCGAATCGACGTGGATCGGGGTGTTGGCATCAATCTCCATCCGGACGCGCACTTTGGATGGATCAGCTTGGTCCAGCTCCAGATGCACCACCTGTCCCACCGGCAGCCCGTTGAACCGCACATCCCCCGCAGTAGACAGCCCCGCGACATTGTCGAACAGTACGTCGTAATATGCGTATTGCCGGTTGACCTGCACATTGGCCAACCACAACAGGAAGCCAATCACGCCCACGATGGTGGCCAGCGTGAACGCTCCGATCAGCACATAGTTTGCCCGTGTCTCCATTCGTGTCCCTAGCAGCTCCGGACTTTGTGTTGCGCGGCGCGCGCCCGGGGTCCGGTAAAGTATTCCTGAACCCACGGATGATCGACGGCATTCATATCCCCAATGGGACCTTCAACGAGAACGCGCTTCTCTGCAAGTACCGCCACCCGGTCACAGATGGCATAAAGGCTGTCCAAATCGTGTGTGACCATGAATACGGTCAGCCCCAGGGCCTGCTGCAGCTCTCCGATCAGGTCGTCGTAAGCCGCGGCGCCGATCGGATCGAGCCCGGCGGTCGGTTCGTCCAGAAACACAATCGCCGGGTCCAGCGTCAGCGCGCGGGCCAGCGCGGCGCGCTTGACCATGCCGCCGGACAATTCGGACGGGAACTTGGTGCAGGCAAATTGCGGCAGGCCGACCAGACCGATCTTCAGTTCACCCAGATGGCGCATCAGGCTGTCGCTGAGGTTCAGATGTTCGCGCATGGGGGCCATGACATTCTGCAAGACGGTCAGTGACGAAAACAGCGCCCCATTCTGGAAGGCCACGCCCCAACTGCGGGAAATCTCCATACGCTCCTGATCCGGCGCACGAAGCACGTCTACTCCCAGAACCTCGATACTGCCGGCTGCCGGGGTGTTGAGGCCCACAATGGTGCGAAGCAGCACCGATTTGCCGGTACCCGACCCGCCGACCACGCCCAGCACCTCGCCTTTCCAGACGTCAAGATCCAGGTTTTCATGCACCACCTGCTTGCCGAACTGGTTCTTCAGCCCGCGCACGCGGATGATGGCTTCTCTGTCCTGCTGCGGCTTGGTCATACCCCGATCTCCGAAAAGAAGATCGAAAACAGGGCGTCGATTGCGATGACCGCAAAGATCGACTGCACGACCGAGGCCGTGGTACTCTGGCCCACGCTCTGGGCCGAGCCGCGCACTTGCATCGCGTGCCAGCAGGCAATCACCCCGATCACCATGGCAAAAAACGGCGCCTTGATAAGCCCGACGGCAAGGTGCCAGATATCGGTGGTTTCCTGCAGACGGGTTACGAACATGCCGGGGCTGACGCCCAGGTTGATCCAGCTCATAAGTGCGCCGCCCAAAAGTCCCGCCATATCGGCAATGAACCCCAGGAGCGGCAGCATGATCAGCAAGGCCAATGTGCGCGGGACCACTAAGACCTCCACGGGGTCGAGCCCTAGCGCGCGCATCGCGTCAATTTCCTCCTGAACTTTCATCGATCCGATAGAGGCGGTAAAGGCTGACCCGGACCGCCCGGCCACAATGATTGAGGTCAGCAGGATGCCCAGTTCCCGCAGGATCGAGATGGAGATCAGGTCCACCACAAATACTTCGGCACCGAACTGACGCAGTTGGACCGCGCCCTGAAAGGCCAGCACCACACCGATGAGAAATCCCATCAGCGCCACGATGGGGATCGCCTTCAGACCGACCTCTTCCATCTGCTTGACCAACGGCGCCCAGCGTAGCCGCCAGGGCATCAGCAGTGCACGCGCCATCCGATGCAGGGTCAGCCCGAAAAAGCCGAGAATGGAAACCGTATTGGCCCAGGCCCCCACGGTGCCGGCCCCAATGCTTTCGACCCAGGGCACAAAACCGCGCGGTGGGGCTTCGTCGCTGTCGGGATTGTCTGCATATTCCCCGACGGTTTCGACCAGTGCCGCCCAGGCGGGGGACAGGCCCTTAAGCTCCACGGTGGCCCCGCCAGTTTCGAGCCGCTGGCGGAGCGAAACGACAACCCACGCGCCGCCGGTATCAAATGCGCTGACATTGCTCAGGTCCAGCATCACGCGGCCGGTCTTGGCTGAGACACCTCCGGCCTGCCTGGCCACGGCATCCAGAACAGCGGTCCGCATGTCACCGGCAAACCGCACGCTAAGCGTATCTTGAATATCCTCAACAGTCAGCGATGGCACAGTCATGATCCGGCAGCAACAGGCAAGTGCACGGCAAGAGCAGAGCGCCGTGCATTCCCTGATGTCTGACAGATGCACGGTCTTGGTTCAACCGCTGCGATTCGGTGGGAAAGGTCTGGAGGCAGACGCTTGCGATCGGCGGGATCACATATCCTTTATGAAATCCTGAAACGCTTTGCCCCAATTCTTGTGCCAACGCGACAGAGGCGGGCGGTTTTCCACGATGTCGCCCATGGCCCAGGTCATTCGCTTTTCGTCCATCTAGCGGGTCACGTCGCCATCGGGGCAGATGATATAGAAATCCCCCTCTGCCAGCCGCTCGAACATGAACGTAGCCGTCTGCCCCGGCGTCCACGCGCCATCGGGTTTTTCGCTACGGCCGCGCCGGGTGAGGTCGGTGAACACAAACCCTGGCACCAGCAGATGCACAGATATTGCCGCATCAGCTTCTCGCAGGTCGTGCTGCAAGGTCGGTAAAGGTCTTAACCCCGGATTTCGACACGTTGTAAGCTGGATCGCCTGGCGGGGTGGTGATGCCCTGTTTCGACCCGGTGTTGATGACAAGTCCGGTCCGCCCGTCATCCAGCATGGCGGGAATGAAGGACTGGCAGCAATTCACGATTCCCCACAGGTTCAAGCCCAGCACCCGCGCTCAAGTGTCGGTGCTGTCAAACACGTCGCTGCCGGGCTGGATGCCCGCGTTGCACATCAAAACGTCCACATGGGCAAAGCGGGCATAAACCGCCTCGCGCAGTGCATCTACCGCCGCGCGGTCGGGCACATCGGTGTCGCGCGTCATGACTGCCGCAGCGCCAGCTTCCTTGACCTCGGCTGCGGCGGCCTCCAGTACGTCGACACGGATATCGACCAGAACGATGTTCATCCCCTTGCCAGCCAGTGACTTGGCCACGGCCAGCCCGATCCCCGCCGCACCGCCGGTGATGACGGCTGTCTTTTCAGGGCCGATGGCTGGGATGTCTGTCATGTGTTCCGCCGTGGCTCAGCTGTTGGACCCACGAATGGCGTTGATCACCGCATCGGTGACCTCGCGGGTTGAGGCACTTCCCCCAACATCAAGGGTTGTGACCCCCGCGGCGCAAGCGGCTTCTATGGCTTTCATCAAACGTGTGGCCGCATCCGGATGGCCCAGATGTTCCAGCATCTGGCACGCGGTCCAGAAGCTGGCCACGGGGTTGGCAATGCCCTTGCCTGTGATGTCGAAGGCCGAACCATGGATTGGTTCAAACATTGACTGAAACCGCCGCTCAGGGTCGATATTGGCCGTTGGCGCCACGCCCAGGCTGCCCGCCAGCGCACCGGCCAGATCCGACAGGATGTCGGCATGCAGGTTGGTGGCCACGATCGTGTCCAGGCTTTCGGGCTGCAGGGTCATGCGCACGGTCATTGCATCGACCAGCATCTTGTCCCATGTCACGTCCGGGAATTCGCCCGCGACCTCGGCTGCGATTTCATCCCACATCACCATGCCATGGCGCTGGGCGTTGGATTTCGTGACCACCGTCAACATCTTGCGGGGCCGCGACCGGGCCAGTGCAAAGGCATAGCGCATGGCCCGCGTCACACCCACGCGGGTGAAAATTGCCGTCTCGGTTGCCACCTCCTCCGGCAGCCCGCGATGTGCTCGCCCGCCATGGCCCGCATATTCGCCTTCGGAGTTCTCGCGCACAATGACCCAATCCAGATCGCCCGGACCCTTGCCGCGCAAGGGCGCTTCGATCCCGGGCAGGATGCGGGTGGGGCGCACATTGGCGTATTGATCAAAGCCTTGGCAGATTGGCAGGCGCAGACCCCACAGCGTGATATGATCCGGTACATCCGGTGCCCCGACGGCGCCAAAGTAGATCGCGTCAAACGGTTTGAGCTGCGCCAGCCCGTCCTCGGGCATCATCACGCCATGGGTCCTGTAGTAATCCGACCCCCAATCAAACCGCGTGACGTTCAGGTCAAACCCGCCGTCACGGATGGCCAGCGCATCCAGCACCTCCAGCCCGGCTTCGATCACCTCCGGTCCGATCCCGTCCGCGCCGGTGGCGGCAATCTTAAGCGTGGTCACCGACCTTCTCCCAACCTGTGCACTTTAGAACCCTAGGGCGCAGGTGGTCTTGCAACAAGTCGCCCCCGTGACGGACGGGACAAATGGCTGTAACCACGGGAGCGGGGGAAAAGGGAGGCATCATGACCCGCATCGTATTTGACCTAGACGGCACCCTGATCGACAGTGCGCCGGACATTCGCGGCGTGGCGAATGCCATTCTGGCAGAAGATGGCCGGCCAGAGGTGACGCTCGACCAGGTCCGCAGCTTTATTGGTAACGGCACGCAGGTGTTCATCCAGCGTCTGCGCGCGGCGCAGGACATTCCAGACACAGCCCATGACGACATGCACGCGCGGTACATTGAACGCTATGATCTGGCAGTGCACCTGACCGTGCCATATGACGATGTAATCGAAACGCTCACCAGCCTGCGGGCGGATGGCCATGTGCTTGGTCTCTGCACGAACAAACCGCTGCAACCGACCCATTCAGTGCTGGCGCATCTGCGCATGGCCCGGTTTTTCGATTGCGTGCTGGGCGGAGATTCGATGCCGGTGCGCAAGCCCGAACCCGCGCCGCTGCAGGCTGCGTTCAACGCGTTGGGCGAGGGGCCCATGGTCTATGTCGGCGACAGTGAAGTTGATGCCGAAACTGCGCAACGCGCCGGGGTGCCGTTTCTGCTTTTCACCGAAGGTTACCGCAAGACGGATGTGGCCCAGATCCCCCACACCGCTGCCTTTCACCGCTTTGCCGATCTGCCGGGCCTGATTGCAGAGGTCACCGCACCGTGAGGATCACCGCCGTACACAGCCACGTGCTGCAATACGACCTGCCCGAAGAACTCGGCTATTCCCAGCAATACTATGCCTGCCGCACCGCCCATCTGGTGGAGGTGCAGACCGACGACGGCATCACCGGCTGGGGCGAATGTTTTGGTCCGGGCAACGTAGCGTTGCCAAACAAGGGGATCGTAGAAAAGGTGATCCAGCCCATGGTGCTGGGCGAAGACCCGCTGGACCGCGACGTGATCTGGCACAAGGTTTACAACCTGCTGCGCGATCACGGGCAAAAAGGCATGCCGATGCAGGCCCTGTCGGGCGTGGACATTGCGCTTTGGGATATTGCAGGCAAAGTCGCAGGCTTGCCGCTGCACCAGCTCATCGGCGGGGCGCATCGTGACAGGGTGCGCGCCTATGGCTACGGCATGATGCTGAAACGTGAAAGCGTGGCCGATCACGTGGTGCGGTTTCGGGATGAAGCCGCAGCGATCCTCGACATGGGCTTCACCGCGACCTCGATGCAGGTGGGGCTGGGCCCGCGCGATGACGTGCGCCTTTGCCAAGCCGTGGCCGAGGCGGTGGGCGACCGAGGCCTGTTCATGGTGGATGCCAACCATTGCTACACGACATCGGATGCCTTCCACGTGGGCCGCGGGCTGGAAGAACTGGGCGCATATTGGTTCGAGGAACCCGTCGCGCCCGAGGATCTGGATGGCTACCGCGAATTGCGGGCAGGGCTGAAAGTGAACATCTCGGGCGGGGAGGCGGAGTTTAACCGGTGGGGCTGGCGGCAGATCCTTGAAAATCGGGGCTTGGATATTGCCCAGCCCGAGGTCTGCGCGCTGGGTGGGGTTTCGGAATATCTGCGCGTCCTGGCTCTATGCCACGCGCATTTCACGCCTGTTATCAACCACTTCTGGGGCTCCGCCATCGCCGTGGCCACCAACCTGCATCTGCTGGCGGCCATGCCGCCGCTGCCGGGCGGACTGAACCCGTGGGAGCCGATGCTGGAGTTTGACACCACCGACAACCGGTTCCGCGATGATCTTCTGACCGAGCCGCTGAACATTCAGGCACAGGTGGCTGCGGGAGATGGGACTGTGGCCGTGCCCAAAGGGCCGGGTCTGGGTGTGACGCCGGATCGGGATTTCCTGAAGCATTACGAAGTAGGGTAGGTCGGCAGCTTGCGGGCGCAGGGCGTCGACCGATCCCAGACCACTCGCGGCGTAGGGGTTATCGCTGAGCTGCTGCAACTGGCCGATTGTCCTGCTGGATGAAATATTGTAGAGCGAAGCTCCGCATTCTGAACCAAAGACGCTGTAGCGCCAGTGCGGCATCACTCAATAGGCGTAAAGTTCGGAAACTGCCAAATCGGCATCGTGATCTCGTCCATAGGCTACAAACGCGACGCTGATGACCTCGGACGGGTCAGGTACGGGTTTCAGATGCGCGTGTGACGCGCTGAAGCTTGACAGTGGCAGGTCGATGCTGCGCCAGTCGCCCAAGGTTTCGAAGGGGGCGCTGTAGTAATACCAAGGCCGCGTCATTTCCTTGGTTCGAATGAAAACAAAATAGGTTTCGCTGTTTCCACGAACCGACAGCTGCAACCCTTCGGTTCCTTCGGGCAAACCATCGGACATCATCCGGCGGACCTGAATAAACCCACCATTGTTTTTGGTGCTGACCTGGCCTTTCAGGACGATGGCCTGTTTGCCGGCAATCGTGCCCAGAACGGCGGACCCGGTAGAAACGCCGCCCATCACACCATCGGCAACGTAATCCCAGCGGGCGTCGGCCCCATCGCCGAAATCATCAATTGCCTGGTCCTGTGCCATTGCTGGCACGCTTGTCATGCCCATAATTAACGAGATCAGCAAAGCTCTAAGCATGTCCAGCTCTCCTGTTTGAAAGAACGGCCATGGGCCAAGAAAAACGCCCGTGTCATCCAGCAAAGTTCCATCGCAGCAACACGTCGCGCATTTTGCCTTTGTCCAACGCTTGGACCAGTGTCTCTTGCAGCCCCTCCCTGATTTCATCTTCGATCTCGAAGGTTTCAGTCAGGCCACAGGTCAGGCAGCTGATACCTTGCTTGGTAATCTTGTTGTCCGAAGACCCGCAGTCAGGACAGCGTGACAGAACATCATCATGCAACATAACAATTTGCTCCTTTCGGTATGGACATAGCCCGGCAAAGTCGGCTGTCATTCCCGAATTTGCATCAAGCGGGTCTGAACTGGGTGGATGGGGTCGTTTGTGGTTGTGTTGCCTGAGCCAGAAATTGATCACGATCAGTGCCTGCCTGATTGTTATGACTCTTTCGGAATAGAGACCCTCGCCGCAGGCCATCGCAGCCGGCATGGAAGCCAAACAGATTGCGCGCGACCTGACAGAGATATGTGAAGGCAGTCACGTTCAAGGTGGATTCTGCAGGGCTGGTTTTTGCCCGCGCAGCGCGGAATACTGTTAGCGTGCTGCTGAAAGGACCTCGCCATGCCTGATGCCAAACTGATCCAAGCACTGGACCTGCTGCGCCAGGGCGGGCTGCGCCCCGGTCCGGGCATGGATGCCGCGCACGAAATCTGCCAAGCGCATGAGGGTATGCCCGAATTCGACTGGATCCACGCGCTGGTGCACCGCATCGAAGACGATGATGCCAACGCCGCCTACTGGTACCGGCGCGCTGGACGCGTGCGGCACGCCGGCCCGGTTTCGGAAGAATGGGACATCCTGCGCGCTGCGCTGGTGGGCTGACATGAGGGCGCTTGGCGCGTGTCTGCACGCGTGTCAAATCCATGTGTCTGGCAGACGACCAGACAGATCACGCTGCCGGAAGATAAAGCTCTGGCCTCACTTTTCTGTTTTGTACCGGGTTGACCCAAGGCCGTGCATTTTCAAAACGGCATTTCATGAGCATCACTAGGAGCAACAGTGGGCGTTGCCCGCAGGCGCAGCGTCTCAAGGCTGGCTTCCAACTCACCCACCTCTGTATCGCGTGCGATGATCACGACCCGGCTGGTCGTGTCCTCTTCCGTGCAGGTTTTGATTGGAACAGGCGCATCAAAGATATGTTGCACTCCGTGAAACACGAATGGCCATTCCAGGTCCTCTAGGTGCACAATACCTTTTACACGCAGTAATTCGGGGGCTTTGCGGGCGACGAGATTGTCGAGCCAGTAATCAAACACATTGGCAGGGATTGGATGCGTCACCTCAATTGAGGCGGAGGCGATCCGGTGATCGAAATGCGCCGGGGTCGGAGCATCTGTCAGAGGCATTGCGGCAGAAGGGCGCGGCGCAAGGCCGGACAACCCGGCTAAAGGATCGGGTTGGCGCGTGGCAACGCCCAGCCAGTCTGACACATCCTGGGTTGTTGCACCCGGACGCAGCGCGGTCAGCCCGAACAAGATGCCACCGGGCACACGGCCTTTGTCCGCCTTTACCCGCTGCGCGGTGCTATTGATCCGAGCGATCTGAGCTTCGAACCGGGCCAGGTCGGTGTCCGACACAAGGTCGGTTTTGCTGAGTACGATCAGGTCAGCCATGGCGATCTGGTTTACCGCCTCAGGCTGCGTGCCCAGCGTGCGGGTGCCGGTGGCCGTATCGGCCAAAGTTACCACGCCGTCCATCCGGAAATAGGGCGCCACGATATTGTCCAGCGCGAGGCTTTGCAGGATCGGTCCAGGATCAGCAATACCGGTGGTTTCGATGACGATCCGTTCAAAAGCCAGTTCGCCTCGGTTGCGGCGTGCAATCAGTCGCCCCAAGGTTTTCAGCAGATCTCCGCGGATCGTGCAGCACAAACAACCCGACGGCATAAGGATGGTTTCATCGGTGGATTCCTCGATCAGGTCGTGATCCAGCCCCACATCGCCAAACTCGTTTATGATCACAGCGATACGACCGGCTTCCGGATCGCGGATCAGGTGGTTGAGCAACGTGGTTTTCCCGGCCCCCAGAAACCCGGTTAGCAGCGTAACGGGTATGCGGTGGTCATGGTTTGCTGGGGGCATGCGAATGATCCTCCGGATCGCTGTGGAGCTGCGTAGCATGTTATCGTATAACATTTTTTGCATGCCACATCTGCATCGAGCTGTCTACAAACCGTCAATTGTGGCGCCTGACGAAGTTTTGTCGCTCCGGTCACGACCTAACGATGAGCACGACGGGCCGGACGTATCCAAGGTGTCACGTGTCTTGTCAGCTGATGCAAATGGACTTTGCTCAAGGAAGAGCTCATGACCGAAAAGACCGAGACGGTTTCGTTCAAGGGTCGGCAAATCCCATAAGCACCTTATGCGTGAATGGTATTTACCATGAATTGGCAGATAAGGGCCGGGTAATCCATTACACCAATGGCGATTTCTCTGACCACAGTATCGCTGTCTTCGGCTGCGAGCATTTGGGGCACAGCACGATCAACATGGGCTCAACTCGGAAATACGAGTTTTTCTGATGACAGCTTCGTCGCATGATACAGCAGTTATACCGGACGAGCTTTGTATTCCGTCCCCAGCGGCTGCCTTTGCGACCATAGGACGTTAAGCCAAACCAAACTTCGGTGCGTTTGTGGCGGAGCATTGATACTGCTCCGTTGTCTATGTAGCTGTCGCCGTAAGCACGTCGGTCAGGTTTTTGGTATACGACGCCTCGTGTTTTGGCCGCGCGCTTCGTTCAGGCCATTCCCGCGACAACGAGGCAAACGGTAGCCCCAAAAGTCAGGGGCAACCGCAGCTTCGGCCACCAAACCGGTGCACCACCGTTCCGGGTTAAGCGCAGGTCAGCTAGGTAAAGTGCGACCAGGCCCACGCCTAGGCCGAGGGCTCCGGCGCCGAACTCGATCATTGTCATGGGTAATGCGTATAGCGCTGGCAAAACGGCGACGGTATAACGTCGCCAGTCTGCGGTCCGGTCTTGGTCGATGGCGGCAAAGCCCCATCTGCATCCTCCCATGAATGAAAGAATGATGGCGCCATAACTGATCAGCGCGGTTTGCGAGAGGTTAGCAAGATCGCCGCTGGCTGTGATCGACCCGATTAAGAAACACACGAACGGCGCTA
>JAEPNQ010000130.1 GCA_017643305.1 Marinibacterium sp.
ATGATGCTAGGACGCATCTCTGCCCAAGTCCTTCACCTTCAATTCGGACACGTTTTCAATGCCAAGGGCAGCTGCGCCACGGGCCCACATTTCGTCTCCCCAGTGATGCACGCGGATGTCGGGGAGGGGGGCATCAACATTGACGACATTTTCACTGACGTCGGCCAGCACCTTGTCCGAATGCAGATGCGCGATGCGGTGCTGCGCGCCAGACAGAATGATGCGTTCGGGGTCGAAAAGATTGATCAGGTTGGCCAGACCCATGCCAAACATCTGGCCCGCGCGGTCCAGCGCGGCCTGTGCGCAGCTGTTACCCGACGCAGCCATCTCCACCAAGTCCGTGACTGATGGCTCCTTGTTCCCCGCCAGCAGCTTTTCTGCTTCGCGGGTCATTGCAAAGTTTCCGACATAGGCCTCCAGACACCCGAACTGACCGCACTGGCACGGCGCGCCGTGGTAGACGACCTTGGTGTGCCCAAACTCGGCCCCACAGCCGCGCTCACCACGATAAAGCCTTCCGTCCAATACAATGCCCAGTCCCACGCCATGTTCGACAGTGACCACCAGAAAATTGCTCAGCCCCTGCGCTTCTCCGAACAGGTGTTCGGCTTTGGCGACCAGATTGGCGTCGTTTTCGATAAAGGCGGCGCAGGGCAGGTGCGCTGCGAGCAACTCGCCCAGATCAACGTTTCGGTGGGTCAGGCTGGAGGACCAGTGCACGAAACACGCCTCCGCATCGATTTGTCCGGCTAGCCCGATGGAGATCCCCGCGAGATCGTCCATGCCATTGGGCAGCACGCGGGCCGTCGCAGCCACGCAGTCGCGCAAAGTGGTGACGAGCTCTTCGGGCTCCATCTGGGAATTCACCAGAGGGAACTCATCCTGGGCCACGTCCGTTCCGCCGAAATCCAGAATGATGACCGAGATCGAGTTGCGGGCAATCTTGATTCCCGCGATGTTGTTCTTGCCCCGGGTCAGCCGCAGTGCCACACGGGGACGACCGCGTTTCACAGGGTCCTGCGTGTCCTGGCTGGTGACCTCTTCGATCAGATCACCCAGCATAAGCCCAGATGTCACAAAGGTCACCGTTGCAGGGCTGAGCCGCAGGGCCGCAGCAATCTCCGTACGAGAGGCTTCACCTGATGCGCGAATGCAATTCAAGACGCGCAAACGGGTCATCGCGCGGGCATCCAGCCCTACACCATCAGATTTGTTGTGGTGTTTTCGATCTCTCGAATCTCGTTTCATTTCATTACTATACAAACGTTTTTTGACGTCGTGCACATTTTTTTTTCTGACTGAAAAAAATATGTTACCACAACACCAATGGTCTGCGAATCGACAGATCTTGTCACCAGTTGGGAGGAATACATGAAAAACCTACTTAGTCTGTCAGCCGTTGCTGTCCTGATGGGATCCGCCGCCTATGCCGATGTTGTTGTTGGTGTCAGCTGGTCCAATTTCCAGGAAGAACGCTGGAAAACCGATGAGGCCGCCATCGTCGGCGCGCTGGATGCCGCCGGCGCCACCTATGTTTCGACAGACGCCCAGTCGTCTTCGTCCAAACAGCTTTCGGACATCGAAAGCCTGATTGCGCAGGGTATCGATGCGTTGATCATTCTGGCGCAGGATTCGCAGGCCATCGGTCCGGCAGTTCAGGCCGCGTCTGACGAAGGCATCCCGGTAATTGCCTATGACCGTCTGATCGAAGACCGCCGCGCGTTCTATCTAACCTTCGACAATGTTGAGGTTGGCCGGATGCAGGCGCGTGCCGTGTTCGCGGCCCAGCCCACTGGCAACTATGTTATGATCAAAGGCTCGCCTACCGATCCTAATGCAGACTTCCTGCGCGGCGGGCAGCAGGAAATCATCGCTGCCGCGGTGGACAGCGGAGCAATCACCATCGTCGGCGAAGCCTATACCGATGGCTGGCTTCCTGCGAACGCGCAGCGCAATATGGAACAGATCCTGACCGCCAATGACAACAAGGTCGATGCGGTCGTAGCCTCCAATGACGGGACCGCGGGTGGTGTTGTCGCCGCGCTGACGGCGCAGGGCATGGAGGGCATTCCTGTCTCCGGTCAGGATGGCGACCATGCCGCTCTGAACCGCGTTGCCAGCGGCACGCAGACCGTTTCTGTCTGGAAGGACGCGCGTGAACTGGGCAAGGCTGCAGGCGAAGCTGCCGTTGCGCTGGCCAACGGACAGTCGGTCGGGCAGGCCGATGAATGGACCTCGCCGGCCGGCACGACCCTGACCGCACGCTTCCTGGCCCCAGTGCCGATCACTGCGGATAATCTGACCGTTGTTGTTGACGCTGGCTGGATCACCAAGGAAGCCCTGTGCCAGGGCGTGACCAACGGCCCGGCCCCCTGCAACTAATCTTTCTGCGGCTCCGGCATTCCATGTCGGAGCCGCATTTTTTCTGAGCCTTAATAGCGAAGGTCTGAAATGACGGACTCATCTGCTCAACCCGTCCCCGAAAAAGACGAAGGCAATCTCTTACAGAAGCTGGAGCTTGATACCCGTCTTTTGGGCATGATCGGCGCTCTCATAATCCTTTGTATCGGTTTCAACTTCTTTACAGATGGCCGGTTCCTGACCCCCCGCAATTTCTTTAACCTGACCATCCAGACGGTGTCGGTTGCGATCATGGCCTGTGGAATGGTGTTCGTGATCGTGAATCGCCATATCGACCTGTCTGTCGGGGCGCTGCTGGCCACGACATCTGCTGTTATGGCCATGCTGCAGGTTGAAATCCTGCCGGGCATACTGGGCCTTGGTCATCCGATGATCTGGGTGATTGCGGTGATCGCTGGCCTTTTGGTGGGCACGCTGATTGGGGCGTTTCAGGGCTGGATGGTCGGCTATCTGACCATACCTGCCTTCATCGTGACGCTGGGCGGCTTTCTGGTTTGGCGCAACGTAGCGTGGTACCTGACCAGCGGTCAGACCAAAGGTCCGCTGGATCAGACCTTTCTCATGTTTGGGGGCACAAACGGCACGCTGGGCACGACCTGGAGCTGGATTTTTGCCGCTCTGGCCATCGTGGGCGCGCTCTATGCCCTCTGGAATGGACGGCGCGCCAAGGCGTCCCACGGGTTTCCCGTGAAACCGATCTGGGCGGAAGTGACCCTGTCGGCCATCATCGTGGCTGCAATTGTTGGGTTCATCGCAACCCTGAACGCATATACGATCCCAATACGACGCCTGGAACGGATGTTCCAGGAACGCGGAGAAACCATGCCCGAAGGGCTGGTGGTGGGGTATGGCCTGCCGATCTCGGTGCTTATTCTCATCCTGGTGGCTGTGGCGATGGCCATCGTGGCCAAGCGCACCCGGTTTGGCCGCTACATCTACGCCACTGGCGGGAACCCGGACGCGGCCGAGTTGTCCGGAATCAATACCCGGTGGCTGACAGTCAAGATTTTCGCGCTGATGGGCTTTTTGTGCGCCCTGTCCGCGGTGATCGCCTCGGCCCGTCTGTCGAACCACGGCAATGATATCGGTACGCTGGACGAACTTCGCGTGATCGCCGCCGCCGTGATCGGCGGCACGGCGCTGGCCGGTGGGTTTGGGACGATCTACGGGGCCATTATCGGCGCGCTGATAATGCAGTCGTTGCAATCGGGTATGGCGATGGTGGGCGTGGATGCACCGTTCCAGAACATCGTAGTTGGCACCGTTCTTGTTCTCGCGGTCTATATCGACATCGTCTACCGCAAAAGCGTGGGGGCCAAGTGATGCCTACAGCCAAAGAAATACGCGCCTCCGGCGCAGCGCCGCTGGTCGAGATGAAAAACATTTCCATCGCGTTTGGCGGTATCAAGGCGGTCGATGACGTTTCCGTGGACCTGTATCCCGGTGAAGTTGTGGGCCTGCTGGGCCATAACGGCGCCGGGAAATCGACGCTCATTAAGGTTTTGTCTGGCGCCTATCAAAAGGATGAGGGCGAGATCTTTATCAACGGCCAGCAGGTGGAGATCACCAACCCCCGCGACGCCCGCGCGAACAACATCGAAACGATCTACCAGACGCTCGCGTTGGCCGATAATCTGGACGCGGACTCCAACCTGTTTCTGGGCCGGGAACTGGTCACACCGCTGGGCTTGGTCGACGATGCCGCGATGGAGGCGGAATGCCGCAACATCATGGGCCGTTTGAACCCGAACTTCCAGAAGTTCAACGAACCGGTGTCAGCTCTGTCTGGCGGGCAGCGTCAATCCGTGGCCATCGCCCGTGCGGTGTATTTCAACGCACGTATCTTGATCATGGACGAACCCACCGCAGCGCTTGGTCCGCATGAAACCCAGATGGTGGCCGACCTGATCCAACAGCTCAAGGCGCAGGGCATCGGCATCTTCCTGATCGACCACGACGTGCATTCCGTCATGGAACTTTGCGACCGAGCCAGCGTGATGAAAAATGGACAACTGGTGGGAACAGTGGATATCGCAGATGTCACAGATGACGACTTGTTGTCGATGATTATTCTGGGCAAAAACCCGACGGAGGGTGCGGAGGGGTGAAAACAGAGCTGTATCGATTGTGGGCCCCAGGGGGTTTGCGACGCTTTTCAAGGCGCATAGGTGTATGTGCTTAACCGCTGAGTGTTTTCTATAAAGTGCGGGGCATGGGTGGCAGCGCCAAATGTGAGGCATCGGTCCGCCAAATCGTCACTCAGGTTTGGCGGGAGTTGCGAGAGATAACCAATGCTATGGATTTGAACGCATGTGAGCCTGTAGCACCATAACCTGCTCAGCCCCCCAATGTTCATCAGCATGCGCCTAGACGAGACGCTCCCGACACCGCTGCGCGTAATGCGCCAATGCAGTCGAGTGACAAACTTCGAACTGGTTGTGCCGCTTTTTTGTTAAAGAGCCCCCCGCGAAATGCTGAACAGTAAAGTAAAACTGGAAAACTCTTTAAAAGCATTCGCGAGGGGACCGCGAGTGGGACGTTAGTTTGTGTAACACGAGAAGCCTCACTGTCGGAATTGTGCATCGGGATAATCGACTATGCTAAAGTATAGTTCGAACCTCTGACGATGCGGTTGTGTCGAACGATTTTGACCGGATTCGTGGCAGATTCGACAGTTTCATGCCATTTTTTCGCGGGGGATCAGGTCGATGCAAGCGCGGCGGCGGGTGCGGCTGATAATTTTCTCCGAACTGCTGGCTCCAGAATCAGCCTGTCCAGCGTCAGATCCGAAAAAAGCTGATGGCGGATCGGGGGCCTGCGAAAGCTGACTGTCCGCGTCGACGAAATGGATGCCAAAAAGATGCGTAGAAAACCCTGCCAGTCCTGAGCCTATGACCTCGGTCTTGGGGGTCACGGTTTCCGCCTCCGGCATCCCCGATAAACGCCCGAGGTAATGATAACGTGTTTTTTGGCGGCTGATTTTGATCTTTCAGTGTTCGCTCGGCATTCAGAGCCCGCCATCCGACAAAAGCGTCAAATGGCGGCGTTGAGCCCTTTGCAGACGTGATCGTTCGTTGGTTTTTGCGGCTATGTTCTGCTGCATATGTCGGGAATGCGTTCCTTCGAAAACGAGGGTCTAGATTACTTTTTAACTTGCACTAGCTCACGTGAAACAGATCTCGTTACGCACACCGCCTTTGGGTTTTAATGGCATTTCTCAAGATCGAAAATGTTCAGAGCTATCCGCGACCTCCGCTGTTGGAACCGGTGCGGCAGTCCATCCGTGTCGAGTTTGGCGGAAAAACAATCGTAGAATCCGACAATACGTTTCGGGTGCTCGAAACTCACCACGCCCCCTCCTACTACATCCCCAAAGACGCCGTTAATGCCATTATGATCCCGGCCGCCGGTCGATCATACTGCGAGTGGAAAGGCGTTGCGACGTACTGGGACATTCAGAGCGGGGCAGTCAAAGCCACAAAAGCTGCATGGAGTTATGCGGCACCCACCAAGAGTTTTGAGCAAATAAAAGGCTACATTGCCTTTTACGCCGGGTTTATGGACGCTTGTTTTGTTGGTGAGCATCAGGTGATTCCGCAAAGCGGGGACTTCTACGGAGGCTGGGTCACTGAGAATTTGAAAGGTCAAATCAAAGGTGCTCCCGGAACGGAGTTTTGGTGAGAATTGGTGACTGACCCTAAACCCTCGTCCAACCCCTTGGCTGTTCCGACAGGCCGCTTGGCCCGTATCGCGGGTTTGAGCAGCATGACGGCAGGCATTGCTGGGAACGTTGCAGCCCGCGCAATAAGGGAGATTGGTCGCGGGGCGCGACCAGATATGCGTGATTTGTTGATGACACCGGGCAATGTGACACGGATTGCGGATCAACTTGCGCGGATGCGCGGGGCCGCAATGAAGGTGGGTCAGCTGATCTCTATGGATGGCGGTGAGGTTCTGCCACCTGAACTGGCTGACATCATGGCGCGTTTGCGAGATCAGGCACATTTCATGCCTCCGAAACAATTGCGGGATGTTTTGAACAGAAACTGGGGACAGGACTGGCTGAAATCGTTTCAGAATTTCAATGTTAGGCCGATAGCGGCGGCGAGTATCGGGCAAGTCCATCGCGCGACCCTAAAGGACGGGCGGGATGTGGCGATCAAAGTCCAGTATCCTGGCGTCGCTCGCAGTATCGACAGCGATATTGCCAACGTGGCTGCTTTGGTTCGAATGTCTGGTTTTCTTCCCAAACACTTTGAACTTGATCCTTACATCGAAGAGGCGCGCTGTCAGTTACATGAAGAAACGGATTATGAGCGCGAGGGCCAACAGCTTCGGCATTTTTCTGAACTGTTGCAGGGTGACGAAGCATTTGAAATCCCGAAGTTTTACCCGGATTGGAGCACATCAGAAGTTCTAACGATGTCATTTCTGGAAAGTCGCCCCATTGAGACAGTGGGTGACGCGACCAAAGAGGAACGCAATCAAGTGGCCGAAGTCTTGGTCGATCTCACGCTGCGCGAGATATTCGAGTTCGGTATCATACAGAGCGATCCTAACTTTGCCAATTTCCGATACAATCCAGCCAACCGGAAGATCAGCCTGTTGGATTTTGGCGCCGCTCGCACACTGCAATCCTCTGCCATTGGGCAGTACATTCATTTTTTGCGTGCGGGTTTGCTTGGAGATGATGAACGCCTGCGTGAGACCGCCATCCAACTCAAATTTATGGACGGCGATGGCCCATTCGACGATCGAATCCTCGGAATGATCCGCAGCGTTTTTGATGCAATCCTATCTACGGATGAATTTGATTTCTCTGACCGAACGCTCTCCAAACACCTGAGAAAAGAAGGCATGGCGCTGGCCGAGGCCCAGTATATCCCGCCCCAGGTGCCGATGGACGTTCTCTACCTTCAGCGAAAGATCGGAGGCATTTTCTTACTGGCCACTCAATTGAATGCCTCGGTCCGGGTGAAGATGCTTCTGACGAAGTACGTCATCTGAGCAGTCACTATTCTTTTGATTCCTGTTGAATAGCCAGATCCGCCATTTGAAATGACTTTCGTTGCTGAATTAGGTACTGGAACAGATCGCAGCGAAGTTGCCTTGCGGTGACTACGAAGAGCTTCTTTCTTGAAAAGCGCCTTCAGAGTTTCGGGTTGGTAGAAAACAAACGTAAATAGACATTCGATGCAAACAGCTGGGATGACGGCTATGCAGACGAACCAGCCATTCATAGAAGATGTCTGAGTCGTGCCGGCTCATGGCTCGCTTGCTTACAAAATTGATCGGCAG
>JAEPNQ010000096.1 GCA_017643305.1 Marinibacterium sp.
ACCAGCACAATTGCCATGTCGCCGGTGTTGCGCAAATGCGAAATCACCCGCCCGATCTGCTGGATGATATTGGGCTGAATGCCTTCGGTGGGTTCATCCAGCAAGAGCAGCTTGGGCTTGGCCACCAGCGCGCGCGCGATGGCCAGCTGCTGTTGCTGGCCGCCTGACAGGTCACCGCCGCGTCGGTGCAGGAATTCCTTGAGGATCGGGAAAAGTTCAAAGATCTCGTCCGGCACTTTGCGTGCGTTGCGTGGCAGGCAGGCAAAGCCAGTTTCAAGGTTCTCGCGTACGGTCAGGAGCGGGAATATATCGCGTCCTTGCGGGACATACCCCACCCCGCGTCGCGCCAGTGCATGCGCGGGCACACGGCCCAGGTCTTCGCCGCCCAGTTTATAACTGCCGCCTGAGCGGGGGTGCGTGCCCGAAATGGCCTTGAGCAGGCTGGTCTTGCCAACCCCATTGGTGCCCAGCACGCAGGTGACCTCCCCTATGCGGGCGGTCATGTCGATACCATTGAGGATTTGGCTGCCACCATAATGCAGCGTCAGCCCTTCGATCTGCAGCAAATCAGCGCCCAAGATACACCTCTATGACATCTACCACCGGCAGGAGATCATCCGCGCGGGGCGCATCCCGGAACACATGATCAGCCAGAATTCGGCCTTTCTGCCGCAAATGTGCGGGGTCAGCCCGCCGGGTGGCATCTACACGCATATCGTTGGCATCGATCTGGTACGCACGGGCGAAGACCAGTTCTATGTGCTCGAAGACAATGCGCGTACGCCCAGCGGCGTCAGCTATATGCTGGAAAACCGCGAAACCATGCTGCACATGTTCCCGGAACTGTTTTCTTCAAACCGCGTGCAGCCGGTCCAGAACTATCCCGATGACCTGCGCAGGTCGCTGGCCGCGTCCATGCCGCCTGCGACCACGGGCACACCGACTGTCGCTGTGCTGACACCGGGGCTCTATAACTCCGCTTACTTCGAACACGCGTTCCTTGCGGACCAGATGGGGGTGGAACTGGTCGAAGGCCACGATCTGCAGGTTGTGGATGGCCGCGTCGCGATGCGGACCACCGAAGGCTACCAGCCAATTGATGTACTATACCGCCGGGTGGATGACGAATTCCTCGACCCACTCAACTTCAACCCCGACAGTCAGTTGGGTGTGCCGGGGATCATGGATGTTTACCGCGCAGGCGGCATTACGATTGCGAATGCGCCAGGCACAGGCATTGCCGATGACAAGGCGATCTACAGCTACATGCCGGAGATCGTGGAATTCTACACAGGCGAACGCCCGCTTTTGGAAAACGTGCCAACCTGGCGGTGTTCGGAGCCCAACGCGCTGGCGTACGTTTTGGACAACCTGTCAGACCTTGTCGTGAAGGAAGTGCATGGATCGGGTGGCTACGGCATGCTGATCGGCCCCACGGCAACCAAAAAGGAAAAGGCTGAGTTTGCCAAGAAGTTGAAATCGCGCCCCGGCAACTACATCGCGCAGCCAACGCTGAGCTTGTCGACCGTTCCGATCTTAACCCGCCAGGGATTGGCACCCCGGCACGTGGACCTACGGCCCTTTGTTCTGGTCAGCCCCAATGGGGTCAACATCACCGCAGGCGGCCTGACACGTGTGGCGCTGAAGAAGGGGTCATTGGTGGTAAACTCGTCTCAGGGCGGTGGCACCAAGGACACCTGGGTGCTCGAGGATTAAGGCCATGTTGGGACGCACTGCAAATGGCCTCTTCTGGATGTACCGTTATCTCGAGCGGGCTGAAAACACATCGCGCCTTGTGGAAACCGGACAGCGGATTGCTCTGACCCGTCTGGGCAACTCAGACGATCAATGGCGGCCGGTGCTGGAATCGGCGGGCGTCGCGCAAGGATACGACCAGCTGTATTCAGATCTGGCCAAGGACACAGCCATCGACTGGATGCTGCGCGCAACCGAAAATCCGTCTTCGGTAATGTCTTCCATTGCATCTGCTCGCCAGAATGCCCGACAGGTCCGTACCGCATTGACCGAAGATGTGTGGGAGGCCGTCAACGGCGCCTATATGGAGGCGCGCGGCTTGCTGGCCCGAAAGGTGCGTGAAAGGGATCTGCCCAAGGTTATGGTCACCGTGCGCCAGCGCACCGCCCTGGTCCGTGGTGCAACCCATGGCACGATGCTGCGCAATGACATCTACGACTTTGCCCGTATTGGCACGTTTTTGGAGCGCGCCGACAATACCGCACGCATTCTCGACGTTAAATACTATGTTTTGCTGCCATCGATCCTGTCGGTTGGGTCGTCCATCGACAACGTGCAATGGGAAAACATCCTGCAATCATTGTCGGCGCGCGGCGGATTCCGCATGGAATATGGCAACAGTGCCGGGCCGCGCGACATTGCCAGTTTTCTGATCCTTGACCGGCGCATGCCCCGCAGCTTGGCCTTTTGCATCGGCAAGATTGCCGACAACCTTGGCTATCTGGCAGCAGATTATGGTGTGAAATCAGAGGCCGAGGAAGCGGCGCGTAGTTTGGACAACACATTTTCGGCGCAGGACATCGACGAAATCCTCGACCGTGGTCTTCATGAATTCTTACAGGATGTGCTGGACCGTTTGGCCAATCTCGGACGTCAGATAGAAATCGATTATCGGTTCTACGAGTGAAGCCATGCTTTTGAAGATCCGGCATCAGACCAGTTACCGCCTTGCCACCCCGTCGCATTATGGGCTGCAACAGGTGCGCAAGACCCCTAAGGCTGGCCATGGCCAGACAGTGGTATCGTGGCAAACTACCATTGAAGGTGCGCATAGACAGCTGGAATTCAACGACCAGCACCGCAACCATGTGGAGCTGTTCAGTTTCGTCAAAGGCACCGAAAGCCTGGTCATCACCTGCGAAGGCGAGGTGGATGTATCCGACACCAGTGGTGTTGTGGGTGCTCACATTGGGGCGACGCCTTTGTGGCTCTATCGGCGGCAGACGCCGACGACCAAGGCCGGTGCAGGCGTACGCGCGCTGGTTCGCTCGGTTGAAGGAGAAACAGAGTTGGCGCGCCTGCATGCTTTGATGGTCTTGCTGCGCGACGCAGTGAGATATGAAATCGGTGTCACGCAAACCGGTTGGGATGCCGAACAGGTGCTGATCGAAGGGCGGGGCGTTTGTCAGGACCATTCCCATGTGTTCATTTCAGCGGCTCGCGAAATGGGTCTGCCTGCGCGCTATGTTTCGGGCTATCTGCGCATGGACGGGCTGGAAGAGCAGGAAGCCATGCATGCCTGGGCCGAAGTTCACCTGCCTAGTCTGGGCTGGGTCGGCTTCGACGTGTCCAACGGAACTTCCCCGGACGCACGTTACGTCCGTGTGGCGACGGGACTAGACTATACAGAAGCCGCTCCTGTAATCGGAACCCGATAAGGTGGCGCGGAGGAGGTGCTGCACGTGTCAATTCAGGTAGCGCAGCAGTAGGAGCCTCCACATGACGTATTGCGTGGGATTGGCGCTGGAGCGTGGGTTGGTGTTCATGTCCGACACCCGGACCAATGCCGGTTTGGACAATGTTTCGACCTTCTGCAAAATGCATGTCTGGGATGTACCGGGTGAACGGGCGCTGACGCTGATGACGGCCGGGAACCTGGCCACCACTCAGGCGGTGATATCATCGCTGGGTGAACGCAGCAAAGCCCCCGAAGACCGTCGGTCTTCGGTGCTGGATACGCCGTCTATGTTCCAGACGGCGCGGCTGGTGGCTGACACGTTGCGCGATGAAATCGAAAAACAGGCCGGACAGGGACAAAGCGCGGAGTCTTTTGGTGCCACCATGATTCTTGGTGGCCAGATCGCTGGTAGCGTGCCACGATTGTTCCTGATCTATCCCGAAGGAAACTTTATCGAAGCCGGGCCTGATACCCCGTTTTTCCAGATTGGAGAGATGAAATATGGCCGCCCGATCCTGGTGCGGGCCTATGATCCTGCGATGAGCTTTGAGGAGGCCATGCGCCTGCTGCTGGTCAGTTTCGATTCGACGCTGAAAGCCAACCTCACCGTCGGTGCTCCGTTTGATTTCCACGTCTACGAGCGCGACAGCCTGAAAGCGGGGACAACTGGACGGATAAACCTGGACGATCCGTATTTTCAGACTGTGTCCCAAGGGTGGGGGAACGCGTTGAAAAGTGCATTGGACAGCCTTCCAACCTTTTCTTTCGATTGAGCGCGCAGCGCCGCGAAATTCGGCACCCCCCATAGAAAGCTTGATGGAAAAGCAGGCGAAGGACTTTGTTTGCGCACAAATTTTGCTCTAAAAACGCTGATGTGCCCAATAATTGTGCGACGGCAAAATTTCTCACGTAACTTTGGCCGTCAGCACTGGCACTGGTCCCGCGATATGATCTGAATTCGATCCATTATTCAGATTTTGGCGGACAGACACATAACCTTCCCGGCTCAAATCTCAGACAGTCAGGCTGTTCAAAGCCTGCCCCGCGCCAAGGGCGCGGCTGTGTTGGGCGTGCGCCGTTCTTGTGGACGGACCGCCATTGGCGCGCTGAGGCAAGCCGGGTCATCTAAACTGCTGTTTCCCCGCCAGGACGGGCCGGAAAAGGATGCGGTTCTGATTAATACCGCAGGCGGCGTCACAAGTGGTGATATGTTCGAATTTGACGGCCGCGCTGAGGCGCAGACGCATCTGACGCTGACCACCCAAGCCGCTGAACGGGCTTACAAAGCCAATGGCCCTGAACCGGCTCGTATCCGGTCCCGGTTGCATGTGGCTGCAGGGGCAACGGTGCACTGGCTGCCGCAGGAAACCATCTTGTTCAATGGGTGCTGCGTTGATCGCCAGCTTTTGGTCCAAGTGGAACCCGGTGCCACGTTGTTGTTGGCGGAAACGCTGGTTTTTGGACGTCATGCTATGGGTGAAACGCTAGCCAGCGCAACCTTCCGCGACCGGATCGAGATCCGCCAGGGCCGTACGCCGGTTTTTGTTGATGCCTTTTCGCTCGCGGGCGACGTGGCCGCACAGGTGAACCGCCGATTTGGCTTGGCCGGGTCTGGCGCCACGACGGTTCTGGCCCTGTTCGGCCCCAAAGCTGAGGCCGCCTTGTCTGCTCTGCGCGATGCGTTGCCCGAAACAGCGGGCGCAAGCCTTGTTCGCGACGACCTGCTGGTGGCCCGCATCCTTGCTCCAGACAGCTTTGTTTTACGCAAGACGCTCGTGCCCATTCTCAACACCTTGACCGATAACCGGCTTCCCCGACCTTGGATGATCTGACATGCAACTAACCCCTCGCGAAAAAGACAAACTGCTCATTTCCATGGCCGCCGAGGTGGCCCGCAAACGGTTGGCCCGCGGTGTGAAGCTGAACCACCCCGAGGCCATTGCGCTGATCACCGATGCGGTGGTCGAAGGTGCGCGCGACGGGCGTTCCGTGGCTGACATGATGGAGGCAGGCGCGCAGGTCATCACCCGCGATCAGTGCATGGAAGGGGTGTCCGAGATGATCCACGAGGTGCAGGTCGAAGCCACCTTTCCCGACGGCACCAAGCTGGTCACCGTCCACAACCCCATTCGCTGAGGAGACCCGACATGAAATATGCCATTCCATTCTTTTTGCTGGCAACGCCTGCTCTGGCCCATGACGGGGCGCACATGCATCCGCACGGGGTCGAAGGCTGGGTTGTCGGCCTGGGTGTCCTCGTCATTGCCAGTGCGGCGTTCCTGGCGGCAAAGGTGCAAAACAAATGATTCCGGGTGAGATTTTCCCCGCCGAGGGGACGCTGGAACTGAATACGGGACGCGAGGTGACGGTGGTCATGGTCGCGAACACAGGTGATCGCCCTGTGCAGATTGGGTCGCATTACCACTTCGCCGAAGCCAACGCTGCGCTGGAATTCGACCGTGAGGCTGCGCATGGCAAGCGGCTGGACATCGCCGCAGGCACCGCCGTCCGGTTCGAGCCCGGTCAAAGGCGCGAAGTCAACCTGATCCCGATGAGCGGGGCGCGGAAGATCTATGGATTTAACCAGAAGGTCATGGGAGATCTCTGATGCCAGCCACAATCAAACGTTCCGATTATGCCGCTATGTATGGCCCAACCACCGGGGACCGGATGCGGCTGGCAGATACCGATCTGATCATCGAAGTGGAGCGCGACCTGACCGCCGAGGCTGTGGGGAGTGCCGCATCCGCAGGTTCGGGGGACAACACAGCAATCTACGGTGAAGAGGTCAAGTTCGGCGGCGGCAAGGTCATCCGCGACGGGATGGGTCAGTCGCAGGTGACGCGTGCAGGCGGGGCCGTGGACACGGTCATCACCAACGCGCTGATCGTTGACCACACGGGCATCTACAAGGCTGATGTAGGGTTGAAGGATGGGCGCATCGCAGCCATTGGCAAGGCGGGCAATCCGGACACGCAGTCGGGAGTGAATATTATCGTCGGTCCTGGAACCGAAGCGATTGCAGGCGAAGGCAAAATACTGACGGCTGGTGGCTTCGACAGCCACATTCATTTTATCTGCCCTCAGCAGATCGAAGACGCGCTGCATTCTGGCCTGACCACCATGCTGGGCGGTGGCACCGGACCGGCCCATGGCACGCTGGCCACGACGGTCACGCCAGGTCCCTGGCACATCGCGCGCATGTTGCAGGCGGCAGACGCATTCCCGATGAACCTAGCCTTTGCGGGCAAGGGCAACGCCTCGCTTCCCGCTGCGTTGGAAGAGCAGATCAAATCCGGCGCCTGCGCCTTGAAACTGCACGAAGACTGGGGCACGACACCCGGCGCGATTGACTGCTGTCTGTCTGTGGCCGATGCCATGGACGTTCAGGTGATGATCCACACGGACACGCTGAATGAAAGCGGGTTTGTGGAAAACACCGTTGCCGCCATGAAAGGCCGCACTATCCATGCCTTCCATACCGAGGGCGCGGGTGGCGGGCACGCTCCGGACATTATCAAGATCTGTGGCGAAGACCATGTTCTTCCGTCCTCCACCAACCCCACGCGTCCGTTTACGGTGAACACGATCGAAGAGCATCTGGATATGCTTATGGTCTGCCACCATCTGGACAAATCCATTCCCGAAGACGTGGCCTTTGCCGAAAGCCGGATCCGGCGTGAAACCATAGCCGCCGAAGATATTCTGCACGATATGGGCGCATTTTCCATCATCGCGTCGGACAGCCAGGCCATGGGCCGGGTGGGCGAGGTTTTGATCCGCACCTGGCAGACCGCCGACAAGATGAAGAAACAGCGCGGGGCGCTGCCGGAGGAAACTGGCGACAACGATAATTTCCGCGTCCGCCGTTACATCGCCAAATACACGATCAACCCGGCGATTGCGCATGGCATTGCGCATGAGATTGGCAGCATCGAGACCGGTAAACGCGCGGACCTCGTGTTGTGGAACCCGGCTTTCTTTGGGGTAAAACCGGAAATGGTTTTGCTGGGCGGTACGATTGCCTGCGCGCAGATGGGCGACCCGAACGCGTCAATCCCGACGCCGCAGCCGGTTTATTCCCGGCCCATGTTCGGAGCTTACGGTCGATCTGTCGAACAGTCCGCCGTGACATTCGTGTCTGCTGCTGCGCAGGCCGAAGGGATTGGCGATACGCTCGGGCTTGCGAAATCCACTGTGGCGGTGAGCAACACCCGAGGCATCGGCAAACGTGACCTGCTGCTGAACGACGCCACGCCGCAGATGGAGGTCGACCCTGAGACCTACGAAGTACGCGCTGATGGTGAATTGCTGACCTGTCAGCCCGCCGAAGTGTTGCCAATGGCACAGCGCTACTTCTTGTTTTAATGAGAAATGTATCAAAAGGTAAATATGGCTGACCTAGCTTTGCGAAATGCGCATACCGGGCATTCCGGACTGTCTGTAGAGATGTCCGGAGCTGACACCTATTTTAGTTGTCATGGGAGGGGATTGAACTCAACAGAGGATATCTCCGATGGCACATATCACAACTCAGGTTCCTACAGCCTACACAAATTTCGCACCGATTTCCCGGTTCTTCTCCGCACTATTCGACGGTCTGGTTCGGATTGCGGAAAACAATCCAAAAATGCGTCAGATCAACGCTTTGGCCGCACTGTCGGACGAACAGCTGGCCGCACGCGGTCTCAAGCGCGAAGATATCGCACATTACGTTTTCAAGTCGTCCTACTGGGTCTGATCCAACGTACGATCGGGGCGTCATGAGCGCCCCGGATCTGACCGCCCGGATGTATCATGGGCACGCGCATGATGCCGCCCCGGCTGGGACGGTGTCTTTGGATTACGAAGGCCGGTTTGTCCGCCGCAAGGTTTTGGTGCTCGACGATGGGCGCCGACTGCTTGTGGATCTGCCAAAAACCACGTCGCTGGACCATGGCGGTGCTTTGCAACTGGAGACCGGTGGTGAGGTGATCGTGGCCGCAGCAGTGGAGCCTCTGATGCAGGTGACCGGGCCGGATCTGGTGCGTCTTGCGTGGCATATCGGCAACCGTCACACCCCCTGTCAGATCGAAGCTGACCGCCTTCTGATCCAGCAGAACCACGTCATGCGGGATATGCTGGCATTATTGGGTGCAACAGTGACGGATGTGTCGGAACCCTTTACACCCGAAGGGGGCGCCTACGGACATGGAAGAACCCATGGCCACAGCCACTGAACAGCAGATCCTGACATTGACCCAATGGGTGTCTCCGGCTTTTCCGGTCGGGTCCTATGCCTATTCCCATGGGTTGGAATGGATGGTCGAAAGCGGTCAGGTTTCTGACAGCGCCAGCCTGTCCGGCTGGCTGTCGGACATCCTGGAGGTTGGGTCAGGCCGCGCCGACATCCTGTTTCTTGCTGCTGCCTATCGGGTGATGACCCCGGATGAATTGCTGGAAGTGGATGCGCTGTGCCGGGCGTTTGCAGGCAGTGCAGAACGTTTGAAGGAAACCGAATTGCAAGGTCAGGCATTCAGCCGAGCTATTGCCGATATCTGGGATCCCGGCATGCCAACCTTGGCATACCCCGTTGCTGTCGGCTGGGCGGCGCGACAAGCGGATCTGCCGTTGGATTTGACCGCGCGGATGTTCCTGCACGCGGTGATGAGCAACCTTGTTTCGGCTGCCATGCGGCTGGTCCCGCTGGGACAGACGGACGGGCAGGGCGTGATCCATACGTTCACACCGATCTGTTCGGAGATTGCGGCGGCTTCCGTTGCATCGGACCTATCAACTCTGTCCTCCAGCGCCATTCTGGCGGATATTGCGGCGATGAAGCACGAAACCCAGTATTCCCGGATTTTCCGGACATGATAGGGCTTTCGTTTATGATTGCAGCGGCACGGATACTGCCTTCGGCGCTGCACCTGGCCTGCTTCTTTTGCCTGCGCGGGTTGATGGCCGATATTCGGGTCGGGCGACGCTGGTTGTCTGAGGCTCCGTTTGCCTATTTAACGGCAGCGGCCTGAACCTAATGACCCAACTGACCCTGACAGGAGACTGATCCATGTCCAAAGATCTGCAAAACGGCCCGCTGCGCGTGGGCATCGGTGGCCCGGTCGGGGCGGGTAAAACCAGCCTAACGGCGGCCTTGTGCAAAGCGCTGCGCGACAAACATTCCGTTGGGGTCATTACCAACGACATTTACACAACCGAAGATGCCGAAGCCCTTATGCGCATGCAGATCCTGCCCAATGATCGCATTATCGGCGTGGAAACCGGCGGATGCCCGCACACGGCAATCCGGGAAGATGCCTCCATCAACCTCGCCGCTGTCGCGGAAATGACGCAGCGCCACCCGGAGGTGGAGGTGGTTCTGATCGAAAGCGGGGGCGACAACCTTTCCGCCACCTTCAGCCCGGAGTTGGCGGACGTAACAGTTTACGTCATCGATGTGGCCGCTGGTGAAGACATCCCGCGCAAAGGCGGCCCTGCTCTGACGCGGTCGGACATTCTGGTTATCAACAAGACAGATCTGGCGCCTTACGTGGGCTCCGATCTGGAGGTCATGGACCGCGACGCAACCAAAATGCGGGGTGGGCGACCCCATGTATTTGCCAGTATTCGCAACGGCAAAGGGGTGGATGAAACCGTGGACCTGCTGGCGTCAATTGGCGGATTGGGCTGACCCACTATTCCGCTGGGGCGAATCCTGAAATAAGCTGTCGGAGCCCGAATGCGGCTCCGGCAAAGATCGCCAAGAAGGCCAGCGGTGCGCTGTAGGCCAGCACCGAGAACGCTGACAGGCCCTGGCCGACAGAGCATCCTACGGCAAGGATTGCACCGGGGCCCATCAGCGCCGCGCCGAGGATCTGGCGGCGCAGTTCGCGCGGGTCCTCGCAGGCTTCCCAACGGAAGTGGCCCTTGGAGTAGGATCCCAGGCAAGCCCCGATTAACACACCTGCGACGGAGCCAACGCTGAAGGACATCGTATTGCCCGACGCGGTCATCAGGTAGAATATCGTATCACCCAGAGGTGCAGCAAAAGTGTGTGTTTCGATGGGTTCGCTGGCAAACCCGGTGCTGGAAATCCACGCGGTCCCGACCCAGCCTGACACGATGGCAAGGCCCACTGCGATACCCCAAACGATATGAGATGGTGACCGCAACATGCGACTGCTGGACAAGGCAAGGATCAACAGCATGGCCCCGGCAATGCCCCCCATGACCACCGGTGAAATGCCCCAGTTGCTTTCGGCTAACTGGCTGAAGCCTTGCGGGCTGGTTGCGCCAGTGTGCACTGGGAACATCCAGACGCGCAGATGGGCCAGCGGACCGGACATCACCACATAGGCTGACAGGCCCATGACCAGCACAATCACAAAGGATCGCAGATCGCCACCGCCCAACCGCGCCAGGGCGCCGTAGCCGCAATTGCCCGACATCGCCATACCGTAGCCGAACATCAATCCACCCAAGATGGTGGCCAGCGGGTTCCAGCGCCGGTCAAGATAGGCGGTGTCTGCCCCGTTCAGGATGTCGAACTGCATCGCCAGATGGGTGCCGATCACGGCTGTGCCAATGGCCAGCGCCCACATCCGCATGCGCCTGTCGTCGGAAGAATAGAGAAGGTCTTCGATGGCACCTAGCGTACAGAACCGCCCGATCCGCGCGGCCAGACCAAGCACGATACCGCCAACCAACCCAACCAGTGTGGCAGCGTTTGCCTCCCCTAGCAGTTCCAGCATCCTGACTCTCCTCCGACGATCCCGGTGCAAACCGCCACAGGATCAGTCCTGGTTGCAGAACAACTCGTATACTTTCTCGATGATTTGCCGCGCGCGGTTGTCTGTCAAGGAATAGTAGATCGCCTTGCCGTCACGGCGTGGGCTGACTAGGCCTTCCAACCGCAAGCGCGACAACTGCTGAGACACCGCTGCCTGACGCGCGGAAAGCAGGTCTTCCAACTCGGTCACGGACTTTTCCCCCGAGGCCAAGTGGCACAGGATCATAAGGCGGCCTTCGTGGCTGATAGCCTTCAGAAAACTTGAAGCCTCCAGCGCATTATTCATCATTTTTTCCATATCTTCCGCACACATATCGGGCGTGAAGACAGGCAGTCGGCTTTGAGAATTCGTGTCCGGTTCTTCGTACGACATGTTCATACCTACCCCGCAGCCCCGACGTCTAATTGCGCGCGCTCAAACAGGATTGAGAGCATGGGCCAAAAGAAATCTTCGCCCGGATACCCTTCTATGCGGCCTTTTTCTACCCCATCGACAACCAAAACAAAGGTTGGCGTGAAGTGAACAGGTCGATCAAATGTTACATTCTTGGGCCACCCCGAATGCAGATCGAACCGACGCAGCGGGGCTACTTTGCCTTCCAAGGTCTTGGGATAGATGTGTGAAATTTCCTCATCCCATTGTTCGCACCACGGGCATCCGTGTTCTTCTGCCATCAACAAAAACGTATCGGCGCGTGCGGCCAGCGGCAGCACGAGCAGAAGAGCCAGAAAACTCGACCAGATCAAACGCATGGCGGTTCCGATTGACGTATTGATTATTTCTACATATCCAAATGTATGAATTTATCAAGCCAAATGGGCGAGTCGTGCCATGCTTGACGTTACGGCCTGGGGTGCATTTGTGGCGGGTGTGCTGTCTTTTTTATCACCCTGCATTCTTCCTATTGTTCCCTTTTATCTCAGTTATATGGCTGGGGTCGGGATGAACCAGATCCAGGCCGATGCAACGATTTCACCGGCTGTCCGTCTTCGGGCTGTTTTGGCGGCGGTTCTCTTTTCGCTGGGGGTGATCACAGTTTTTGTCGGGCTGGGGGCCACTGCGACCCTGTTCGGTCAGGCGGTGCGCGATTACTTTGACATCCTGCGATGGGTTGCCGCCGGCCTGATTATCGCGATGGGCCTGCATTTTCTGGGTGTGATCCGTATCGGGGTGCTTTATCGCCAGTTCCGGGCGGACGCAGGAGATCCCAAAAACCTCAGTTTCGTGGGGGCCTATGTGATTGGGCTGGCCTTTGCCTTTGGCTGGACGCCCTGCGTGGGCCCCGTGTTGGCGGCGATCTTGTTCACGGCCGCGGGGCAGGACAGTGCGGGGCAGGGTGCGTGGCTGTTGTTCATCTACGGCGCAGGCATGACCGCCCCATTTGTGTTCGCCGCGCTCTTCGTAGGACCATTCATGAAATGGATGGCCGGATTCCGCAAACATCTGGGTCTGGTTGAAAAGTTGATGGGCGCACTGCTGGTCGTATTCGGTGTGCTTATTGCCACGAATTCGATCAATCTCATCGCGGAGTGGATGCTGCGGACAATTCCGTGGTTTTCCAGTGTTGGATGATTTTCTTGGGAGGATGAAATGAAACGATTTCTGATCGCACTGATTGCCTTGTTTCTGGCCACCCCGCTTATTGCGGCGGAAATGGGGGATGACGGGCTGCACAAGACAGCCTGGATGCGGGACACGTTCAAGGATTTGACCGAGGATCTGGAGGAAGCCAACGCCGAAGGCAAACGGCTGATGATCATGGTCGAACAGCGCGGTTGTATCTACTGCACCAAGATGCACAAGGAAGTGTACCCGGCCCCCGAGATCGCGGCGTTCATAGAGGACAACTACTTCGTTGTGCAATTGAACCTGCATGGCGATACCGAGATCACCGATTTCGATGGGGAGGCCTTGTCAGAAAAAGCCGCTGCGCGGAAATGGGGCATCCTGTTCACGCCGACGATGATCTTCCTTCCAGAAGAGGTTGGGGCCGAACAAACTGCGCAACAGGCCGCCGTAGCGGTGATGCCGGGCGCGTTCGGGCAGGGCACGACCTTGGATATGCTGACTTGGGTGGCTGAGAAGCGATATGAGAATCAGGACGGTGAGGATTTTCAGCGTTACCACGCCCGCCGCATTCAGGAACGCAGCGACGGCAGCACCGACTAACGCATTCAAACATTGTTAAATTCAAGTAGTTGAATTTGATGTTGCGTTTATGGTGAAGTGTACCGTAGTATTCACTAGACCCAGATAGCAGGTCATAGGGAGGTTACATGAAGATTTCAGTCGCTTCAGCAGTCGCGATCATGCTCGGCGCCTCAGCGGTCAGCGCAGGCGAAACTGCGCCCGGTGACGTGATGTACGAAGACGGTGCCGTTGCCGCGTCGCTGACCGGCACGGCCGGGGACGCAACCAACGGCCGCGTCGTTTTTGCCAATCGCAAGCAGGGCAATTGCCTCGCCTGTCACGTCAACGCGGATCTTTCGAACGAGATATTCCATGGCGAAGTCGGTCCGACTCTGGATGGTGTCGGCAGCCGTTGGAGCGAGGCCGAACTACGCGGAATCGTGAGCAATTCTAAGCTGATGTTCGAAGGCACGATCATGCCGGCCTTCTACATAGAGACAGGCTACACCCGGCCTCTCGACAAATTCGCCGGCAAATCAATCCTGACCGCCCAACAGGTCGAGGACGTGGTTGCGTACCTGATGACACTCAAGGACGACTAAGGTCCGAAAGGAGAAAGATATGAAATTCACACGGCGAGAAATGATCGTGCTTGGGTCCGGTGCCGCGCTAGCGGCCGGGGTTGGCGTGACACCCGCCTTAGCATCGGTCACCGACGACCTTATCGCGGCATTTACCGGCGGGGCAGAGATGGGCGAAGGGGGCATCACCCTGAACACCCCCGAGATCGCAGAGAACGGGAACACCGTTCCGGTCGAATTTTCGGCGCCCGGCGCCACCGAAGTCAGCCTTTGGGCAGATGGTAACCCGGTTCCACCGGTCGCCACCTTCAAGTTCGGTCCGTTGAACCCGACGCGCAGCGCCGCGACCCGGATCCGCCTGGCCGGTACTCAGAACGTGATTGCTGTGGCCAAGATGGAAGACGGTTCCTTCCAGATGGCGAAAGCAACGATCAAAGTTACAATCGGCGGCTGCGGCGGCTAAGGAACGGGAGAATTAGATATGGCATCCGGAGTTAAACCCCGCGTCAAGGTTCCCAAGTCGGCATCGGCTGGCGACACCATCACCCTCAAGACGCTGATCAGCCACAAAATGGAAAGCGGCCAGCGCAAGGATGACGATGGTAACCCCATCCCGCGTTCAATCATCAACCGTTTCACCTGTGAATTTAACGGTCAGATGGTTCTGGACACGACACTGGAACCGGCGATTTCGACCAATCCCTATTTCCAGTTCGATGCGATGGTGCCCGAAGCCGGTGAATTCAAATTCACATGGTATGACGATGACGGCTCTGTCTACGATACCGCAAAAAAGATCAGCGTCGCCTGAGCTTGGAAACAGGGAGGAAAATAATGAAGATCACAACCGGTCTTTCGATCCTTGCGGT
>JAEPNQ010000032.1 GCA_017643305.1 Marinibacterium sp.
AGATTGCTGCAGCGTGGACACGTCTACCGCTCCATTCGAGTAGGTTCATCGTAGGGTTATGGGTCGAATATGGCGAGACTTGGGCACAACTGCGCCATTTCCGCGGGGATCGGGCCAGTGTGAACACGCCTGTGCGATCGGACCTGTGCGATCAGAGCAGTTCAATTACGGGCAAAACAGGTCGTTGCCCAGTGCAAACACCATTAGCGTCAGGATCAGCGCGATGCCGACCGACATTAAGATTCGCAACGCCCCGTCGCTGGGCGGGCGGCCTGTCACGGCCTCATAGGCGTAGAACACAAGATGCCCGCCATCCAGCGCCGGGATCGGGAACAGGTTCAGCAGGCCCACTGCGGTGCTGAGAACGGCAATGAACCAGACAAAGTTCTGCGTCCCCTGAGACGCCATCGCGCCAGAGGTTTCGGCAATGCCCAGCGGACCCGATATGTTGCACGTGCTGATCGCGCCCGTCACCATATGCCATAGGCCGGAAACCGAGCTGCGCACGATCTGCCAGGTCTGCACCACGGCCCCATACAGGGCGGCCCCGGGACCAGCAGCCACAGTCGCCGGTTCGAACGCCATACCGCCAACAATCCCTATCCGCCAATGAGTTACAAAGCCACCTTCATCCCTTGGTTCATCCGTGCGGCGCGGCGCCAAAGCAAATTCCAGTGTTTCACCACCACGGGCCACATCCACCAGCAGGGGCCGGCCTTCAGAGGTTTCCACGGCGGTTTTGAGCTGCTCGAAGGCATAGATTTCTTGGCCATCCACCCCGATAATCACATCACCCGGCTGTAGTCCGATGTCATGCGCAGCACTGCGCGGAGCCACCTGTGTGACCTGCGCGGGGAACAAGAACGGGCCATCCACCGTCATCGTCTGGCCATCGCGTCGGATGCCGTATTGCAGCACCGGTTCGCGGGGAATGTTACGGGTGAACTCGGTCCAGGCCGCTGCGTTGCCGTAAGACGGCATCTGCGCACCGTTAATCGACAGCAATTCATCACCCGGTCGCAAGTCATAGTTCCCAGCCGGCAGCGTACGCAACTCGCCCACGGTCAGGGGGTCACGAACGTTCCCCTGAAACAGGAAGATTGCCGAGAATACCAGAATCGACATGGCAAAATTGAACACGGGTCCAGCCGCCACGGTCGCCGACCGTGCCCACAGCGGCGCGCCGTGCATAGTGCGGCGCAGCATCTCAGGATCGGTCTTCGCCTGCTCCATGGCGGCTTCGTCCTTACCCGACGCGGCGTTGGCATCGCCCATGAACCGGACATATCCACCGAAGGGCAGCGCGGCGATCTGCCAGCGCGTGCCACGTTTGTCCACGCGGCTCCAGATCACCGGGCCGAAGCCCAGCGAAAATACCTCTGGATGGATGCCGGACCATCGGCCCACGATGTAATGGCCGTATTCATGTACTGCCACAATGATCGAAAGTGCGATCACAAAGGCCAGAACGGTATAAATCAGGCCACCGAACTGCGGGATCAGAGTGGTGATATCCAATTCGTTATCCTGCTCGTTTTGCCATCAGGTCCCATGCGTGTTGCCTAGCGAGATGGTCTGTTTTGCGGACGTTATCAAGGGTCATTGCGGCATCAATTAGACCCGGGCAGGCATCTGCCCAGTCCAGGGCCTCCTCGACCACGCTGCTCATGTCTAGAAATCCTATCTGCCCCGCGATGAACGCATCCAACGCGATCTCCTTGGCGGCGTTGAATACCGCACCGGCCAGCCCACCGCGTTCCATCACCTGCCGGGCGAGCGACAGAGCGGGATAGCGGGCCTCCTCTGGCGCACGGAAACTCAGCTGCGCGACCCTCGCCAGATCCAGCCGCTCCACCGGCAGATTGCGGCGGTCGGGCCAGTGCAGCGCATAGCCGATGGCATGGCGCATATCAGGCGCGCCGACATGAGCCATCAGAGCGCCGTCGTTGAACCCTACAAGCGAATGGACCAGGGATTCGGGGTGCACCAACACCTCGATCTGGTCCGGGGAAACACCAAAATATTCACGTGTTTCAATTAGTTCCAACGCCTTATTGAACATAGACGCGCTGTCAATTGTGATCCGCTGGCCCATCGCCCAATTTGGGTGCTGCGATGCCTGAGCCGGGGTGGCTTGGGCCAGCCTCTCCAGTGGCCAATCACGAAAGGCCCCGCCGCTTGCGGTCAGGATGATGCGTTCAACAGCGGAGATATCCTCTCCAACCAGCGCCTGAAATATCGCGGAATGTTCGCTGTCTACAGGCAGAAGGTGCGCGTCATGGCGGCGGGCGGTTTCCAGCACCAGTGCCCCGGCGCAGACCAGCGTTTCCTTATTGGCCAAAGCCAGCGTGGCCCCCTGCTCCAGCGCCACTAGCCCCGGTTCCAGCCCGGCCGCGCCGACAATGGCGGACATGACCCAGTCCGCTGGGCGCGCGGCGGCCTCCAGCAGAGCCTGCGGCCCGGCGACGGCCTCCACATCGCTGCCCTGCAACGCCGCGCGCAGCGGCTGCAGCGTCTCTGGATAGGCCGTTACAGCCACCTGTGCCCGTAATCGGCGCGCATCTGCGGCCAGCTGGGTCACGTTGTGCCCGCCGGTCAGCGCGACCACCTCGTAAGCCGAAGGATCCCGCGCGATAAGGTCCACGGTGTTTTGGCCTATGGAGCCCGTGGCCCCGAAAATCGAAACTCGACGCATGATCAGTCACCCCCCGAAGCGCCGCGTCGAACCGTTTTCCAAAAAAGAAAACGGTCCGTAAGATGTGAAAAATTCCGGCTCTGGGGGAGAGGATCGTGCGTTATCTGCATCCAGTCAAATCCCGCCAGGGGGGTATCCGGTCAGTTCCATGACGATCAATACCAAGACCGAGGCCCCCAGCATCCCGTCAAACCTGTCAAATATGCCTCCATGCCCTGGGATCAAGCCGGAGCTGTCTTTCACACCCACCCGTCGTTTAACCGCACTTTCGGCGATGTCGCCCATCTGCGAGGCAAAAGAGGCAGCAATCGACAAAAAGATCAGCCACATGCCCCCCGGCAGCACGGTCAGAAATGCCGCACCGACCGCCGCTGCGGCAACCCATCCCGCCACTGTGCCAGACCATGTTTTCTTGGGGCTGATAGCAGGCCAGAATTTCGGACCGCCCAGGCTGCGCCCAGCGAAATATCCCGCAATATCCGTGGCCGCGACCGTCAGGATCAGCCACGCCATCCAGCCAAAGCCAAATTCGCTGCGGACCGAGGCCATGCCAAACCCAGCCAGCAAGATGAAAAACGCAAAGGGCACGAAGACACGACGCTGGGTGTTGAGCCAGATCCAACCCAGAACGCCCGGCACCAGCAGTGTCGGAAGCGCAAAGCCCGCCGGAAACCAGATCGCCAGAACCGAGCAGATCGTGGTCAGAACACCCAAGCCTGCCGATATCTCGGGACGATCGGGGGCCAACATGCGTACCAGTTCCCACATGATTGCGCCGCAGGCGATCGCAACAAACCAGATGAACACCCAGCCGCCTGTCCAGACTGCGCCCAGCCCCATCGCGGCAAGGATCACGCCGGAGATCAGACGCATGGCAAGATCCGACCAGCGGCTGTCCTCGCTCATGCCTTCACGGTCCCGTAACGCCGATCCCGCGCGCCATAGCCCTTGCACAGGCGGGCCAGTTCTTCGGCCGTGAAGTCTGGCCAGAGCGTGTCGATGAATTCGTATTCCGAATAGGCAGACTGCCAGAGCAGGAAATTGGAAATACGCGCCTCGCCGCTGGTGCGGATCACAAGGTCTGGGTCAGGCAGAACCCGTGTATCGAGGTAGCGCGGCAGGGTTTCTTCATCCACATCCACCGGGTTGAGCTTGCCCGCGGCCACGTCTTCGGCCAGCCGCCGGGTGGCGCGGGCCACCTCGTCCCGCCCACCGTAATTGATGGCGATGGTGAGCTGCACGCCGTCATTGTCGCCTGTCAAAGTTTCCAGCTGGTCCATCAGCGTGACCAGCTTATTGTCCAGACGCACCCGGTCCCCGATGAAACGCACGCGCACGTTCTTTTCGTTCAACGCCTTGGTTTCCTGCGTAATGTAGCGGCGAAAAAGGCTCATCAGCCCCGCCACTTCGGTCTGGGTGCGCTTCCAGTTCTCAGTCGAAAAAGCAAATATTGTCAGATACTCGACGCCCAAATCCTCACAGGCTTCCAACACCTCGCGCACCCGTTTGGCGCCGGCATGGTGCCCGAACAGCCGCGGCCGCCCGCGCGCCTGCGCCCAGCGTCCGTTGCCGTCCATAATGATCGCCACGTGGCGGGGGCCCACTTTCGGCCTGTCCTCTTCGGGCATTGCCTGCTTCCTCTCCGCCATGGCCTTCCGACCACGGTCAGACCTGCATGATCTCGGCTTGTTTCGTCTCCAGCGCCGTATCGACGGAGGCGACATGTTTGTCGGTGATTTCCTGCACTTCGGATTCCCAGAATTTCTGGTCATCCTCGGACATGCCGTCAGACTTGGCCTTCTTTATCTGGTCCATTCCATCGCGGCGCACATTGCGGATCGCCACGCGGGCACTTTCCGCGTATTGACCAGCGACCTTGGTCAGTTCGCGGCGGCGTTCTTCGTTCAGTTCGGGGATGGGCAGCATGATGATGGTGCCGTTGAGCTGTGGGTTGATGCCTAGCCCACTTTCGCGAATAGCCTTTTCCACCTTTCCGACCAAAGACTTGTCCCAGACATTGATGGTGACCATCCTGGGTTCGGGCACATTGACGGTACCAACCTGGTTGATCGGCGTCTGCTGGCCATAGGCGTCCACCGTGACAGGTTCCAGCATGGACGCGCTGGCCCGGCCGGTGCGCAGGGAAGCAAATTCGGTCCGCAGCGCGGCCATGGCCCCGTCCATCCGGCGTTCCAGATCGTCTGTGTCCAGCATGAATTCTTCGTCAGACATGCGCCGGTCCTCCCTAGGTCTTGCAGCGGTTTTCTCGCTCTATAACGTCAACCATGGACCTTTGTATAGGTGCCCTGCCCCGCGAGGATGCCCTTGAACCCGCCCGGTTCGTCCAGCGAAAACACGATGATCGGCAGGTTGTTGTCCCGCGCCAGAGCAATGGCCGATGCATCCATCACGCCCAGTCGCTTGGCCAGCACATCATCGTAGCTGACCACGTCATAGCGTTTGGCATCCACGTGTTTGACCGGGTCTTTGTCATAGACCCCGTCGACCTTGGTGCCCTTGAAAATCGCCTGGCAGGCCATTTCGTTGGCGCGCAGCGTGGCCGCGGTGTCGGTGGTGAAATACGGGTTACCGGTGCCGGCGGCAAAAATGCAGACGCGTTTCTTTTCGAGGTGCCTTACCGCGCGGCGGCGGATGTAAGGCTCGGCCACCTCATCCATGCGGATGGCGGAGATCACCCGCGTGAACACACCCAGACCTTCTAGCGCGGATTGCATGGCCAGCGCATTCATTACCGTGGCAAGCATGCCCATGTAATCGGCGGTGGTGCGTTCCATCCCCTGGGCTGACCCACTGAGACCCCGGAAAATATTACCGCCGCCAATCACCATACAGATTTCCACACCAAGATCATGGACCGACTTCACCTCTTCCGCGACGCGCTGAACGGTGGGCGGATGCAGGCCAAAACCCTGGTCGCCCATCAGCGCTTCGCCGGAGATCTTTAACATGACCCGGTCATAGGCAGGTTCGGCTAAGGTCAGGGACGTGGAGGAAGTGGGGGTCATGTTGCGCTCCGCTACAAACCGGGATTATCTGGCGGCTTAATGTCTGAAATCGCGCCACGGCGCAATGCGCAGAGGCCGCACAGCAGAGGATCGACGGATGTTCGCGCATGTTCCGGGAGGCACCAGAGGGTTTGAAAAACTCCGGGCCGTTGTCTTTGAAAGAAAACGTAGGGGCTGCGCCCCTGTATGATCGCACTGCCGGAAATTCCCCCTGACCGTCCCGTGCTTGTCGCTGGCGCGACGGCGTCTGGCAAATCCTCGCTTGCGCTTCGGATTGCTGCGGAACAGGGCGGTGTGGTTGTCAATGCCGATGCCAGCCAGGTCTATGATTGCTGGCGGATCATAACCGCACGCCCGTCTGTCGAGGAAGAAGCTCAGGCCAAGCACTGCCTGTATGGCCATGTCAGCTGGCAACAAACCTATTCCGCAGGAGATTGGCTGCGCGATGTTTTGCCCCTGCTGGATGGGTCCCAGCGCCCGATCATCGTGGGGGGCACGGGGCTCTATTTTGCGGCGATGACCGAAGGCATGGCACAGGTGCCCGAGACCCCGACAGGGCTCCGGGCCGAAGCCGACAAGATGCCGCTGGAGGATCTGGTGGCCGGACTGGATGTGGAATCCGCCGCACGAATCGATCTTCAGAACCGCGCGCGCGTGCAGCGGGCGTGGGAGGTGCGGCAGGCCACCGGGCGTGGATTGGCCGCGTGGCAGGCGGACACCCCGCCGCCGGTTTTGCCGGTTTCAGAGGCCACCTGTATCCTGATCGACGCGCCCAAGGACTGGCTGGAACCCCGCATCCGGTTGCGGATCAACCAGATGCTGGACACTGGCGCACTGGAGGAAGTGCGCGAAATGCTTCCCTTTTTCAACGAATCCCTGCCTGCCTTTCGTGCCATCGGGGTACCGGAATTGGCCAAGTATTTGGGCGGGGACCTCACGCTCGATGCGGCGCGGGAACGGATCGCCATCGCCACCCGCCAATACGCCAAGCGTCAGCGCACATGGTTCCGGGCGCGCATGGGAGGCTGGCACCGGTTCGATCCGGTGCCGCAGGTTTGACCGGCACGTGCGCCGCACATGTCGTTTTCAGGCGCTGCTTATGTCGCAAAAACATCATAACGTGCCGAATGCACACGTTGACGCGCGGCGCGCCTTCGTGCCTGTATGAGCCGCAGGGGGTAGCAGGTGTCAGTTTCGCGGCGCATTTCCGCGGCGACGCACAAAAGTCTCCGTTCAAAACGCCCCATATCGGAGCGCGGGCAGGTCCGTGCACTGGTACCAAACAAAACAAGGACCGGCCATATCAAGGACCGGACCGGGAACAACAGGGGGTCCTTATGGGACTGTTCATCCTCCGAAGGACGGGTGTGATGGTGCTGACCGCGCTATGCCTGACCTTCGTCGTGTTTTTTCTGACCAATCTGTATCCGAACCTCGAAAAGCTCGCGAAAACGCAGGGCAACTTCCGAATGTCGGAAGAAGCGGTGCAAAGCTGGCTGGAAAGCAACGGCTATGCACAACCGATGCTGAGCAAATATGGCCAGTGGCTGGGCGTGGTTCCAGGCTGGACGTTTGAGGTTGATGACGGCATCAAGGGCCGCTGCTTCAACGGGACAGTCAGTGCCGAGGAAGCAGCACAGGCCCCCCGGCTATGTGGCATCCTGCAGGGTGACTGGGGTTATTCCACCGTCTTCAAGGAAGATGTGTCAGGCATCATCGCCGTGCGGCTGGGCAATACAGGCTACCTGATGTTCTGGGTGCTGGTGCTGATGGTGCCGTCCGCGTTGATCGTGGGTGTTCTGGCCGGGATGCGCGAGGGATCGCCATTGGACCGGTCGCTATCGACCTTTTCAATCCTGACGACGGCGACACCGGAATATGTGTCAGGAGTTATTTTCATTGCGGTTCTCGCGTCTTCCAAGTTCGGCATCAGCCCAATTCTGTATGAATGGGGCTGGATCGAGAGCAAAACCCTATTCAAGGGCACGGCCACCAGCGCAATGAAGGATCCGAACTTCAGCAACTTCTTCCTGCCAGTGCTTACAATTTCGCTCTACGGGATGGGATATATTGCACGGATGACACGCGCCTCGATGACCGAAGTAATGGCAGCGCAATATATCCGCACCGCGCGGCTCAAGGGTGTGAGTTTTCACAACATCGTCCTGAAGCACGCGTTGAGAAACGCGCTGATCGCACCGTTCACTGTGATCATGCTGCAGTTCCCTTGGCTTTTGAACGGCGTCGTGATTGTCGAAACGCTCTTCAACTACAAAGGCTTCGGCTGGGTGCTGGTTTCAGCGGCCGGTAACAACGATATCGAGCTGCTGCTGGCAGTTTCGGTGGTCTCTGTGATCGTGGTGCTGGTGACACAGCTGATATCCGATATCGGCTATGTCTATCTAAACCCGCGTATTCGGATTTCGTAAGGGAGGGGCGAGACAATGGAAGCACTTACCTGGACAGGCTCCGTCGCGTTTCTCAACCCGGTTCTGATGGTCGCCGTGGCGGCGCTGATCGTTTCGGCTGTGGCGAATATCCTGATTTCCATCTTCGTGTCCGAAGGGCCGCAACAGGTGAATCCGGACGGCACCATCGCGGCGCGCGGCGGGCTGCCGGGGCTGCTGTCGCGGCTGCTAGGCTGGTCGCTGCTGGCGGTGGTAGCGATCGTGGTTCTCTATATCCTGCTGGGGGCCTTCATGGGCGCCAATGCGGGTATCCTGGGGGCCATGTCGCATCAATTGGTGCCAGTGTGGATTGCGCTGATTATCCTGTATGCGGCGTCTATCGCGTTCAAGCGGCGGCTGGGGCTTTATGGCAAGCTGTTTGACAGTCCCATTGGCATGATCGGCTTTGGGCTGGTGATGTTCTGGGTTTTTGTCGGCATCTTCGGTGCGCTGGACCTGATCGTGACCCATGATCCGCTGGCGCAGGTGTCGAAGATGAAGAACAAGGTGCCCGGCACACCGATGCCCGGCGCGGAGGAAGGCGATTTCGCGTGGTATCTTCTGGGCGGGGACAACCTCGCACGGGATGTGTTCAGTCGCATGATCAAGGGCGCGTGGATCGTTGTGCAGATCGCGCCGATGGCAACGCTCTTTGCCTTTATGGTCGGGATCACGCTGGGCCTGCCCGCCGGATATTACGGCGGACGACTGGATACGTTACTTTCTTTCCTGGCGAACCTGATCCTGGCCTTCCCCGTAATCTTGTTGTTCTACCTGCTGGTGACACCCGAGATCGTGGCAACCGGCGTACCGAACTACATGGCAACGGTGCTGTTCATCTTCCCGATCATCTTTGTCGGGGTGTTGCTGAATTCGCGGTTCTACACACAGCCGAATTTCCGCACGCCTTTGTTGATCGGGGTGCTGGGTGTAATGATCTGGCTGTACCTGTCGCTGATTTCCGAACAGAATAGCGCGGTGTCGATCCTGCCGGGGTTCCTGGATCTGTTCAACATTCCGGGCGGCATTCTGGTGGTGTTCGTGTCGGTGGTGTTCGTGAACTCGCCCACCGTGTTCCGGATCGTGCGTGGTCTTACAATGGACATCAAAACCCGTGATTATGTGGCGGCGGCGCAAACCCGTGGTGAGGGGCCATGGTATATCATGCTGTGGGAAATCCTGCCCAATGCGCGGGGCCCTCTGATTGTCGATTTCTGTTTGCGGATCGGGTACACGACCATCCTTTTAGGGACCTTGGGCTTCTTCGGCCTGGGTCTGCCGCCGGAGAGCCCAGATTGGGGGTCGACCATCAATGATGGGCGCAAGTTGCTGAAACTCTATGTGCACCCTGCTCTGCCACCCGCATTCGCGCTTCTGAGCCTGGTGCTGGGGCTGAATCTGCTGGCGGATGGTCTGCGTGAAGAAAGCCTGAAGGACTAGGGCGGTTTTCCCGCTTGGATTGGGCCAGGATTATTCGACAAGTAATCTTGGCCCCGTCCACCGCAAAGTTTGGAGACGAAATGGCCAGAATGGCGAAGATCTGATTGGACAGGACGGGGGGTAGCCCCCCAACCTCCCGAGGTATTTGAAAACAGAAGAAGACAAGGGGCACACCCCTGCTTTGCTCCGACAGGGAGAGACAAATGGCAAAACTGGATTATGACGGGCCGATCCTGGAAATCGACGAGCTTTCGATTTCCTTCTTCACCCGGCTACGCGAAATCCCGGCAGTGATGGATTTTTCGGTCACGGTGCAACCGGGTGAGGCCGTGGGGCTGGTCGGGGAGTCTGGCTGCGGGAAATCAACCGTGGCGCTGGGTGTGATGCGTGATCTCGGTAAGAACGGGCGCATCGTGGGCGGGTCGATCAAATTCAAGGGCCGCGACATGGGTCAGATGACCGATGAGGAATTGCGGGATATTCGCGGATCCGAAATCGCGATGATTTATCAGGAGCCCATGGCATCACTGAACCCTGCTATGAAGATCGGCAAGCAGTTGATGGAAGTGCCTATGATCCATCAAGGCGCTTCGGAGAAAGAGGCGTATGACCGCGCTTTGCAGGTGGTGACGGATGTGAAACTGCCGGACCCCAAGCGCATCCTGGAAAGCTTCCCGCACCAGCTGTCTGGCGGACAGCAGCAGCGGATCGTGATTGCGATGGCGTTGATGTCGGAGCCGTCCTTGTTGATCCTCGACGAACCCACCACCGCGCTGGACGTGACGGTGGAAGCTGCCGTGGTCGAGCTGGTCAAGGAATTGGGTAAGAAATACGGCACCTCCATGTTGTTCATTTCGCACAATCTGGGTCTGGTTCTGGAGACCTGCGACCGGATCTGTGTGATGTATTCGGGCGAGGCCGTGGAGACTGGCAGCATCGAAGACGTCTTCGACAAGATGCAGCACCCCTATACGCAGGCGCTCTTCCGGTCGATCCCGTTGCCCGGCGCGGACAAGAATTCACGGCCGCTTAAGGCCATTCCCGGCAACTTTCCCTTGCCGCACGAACGCCCGCTAGGGTGCAATTTTGGCCCGCGTTGCGACTATTTCGAGGATGGGCGGTGCAACCAGAATATCTCCATCCCCATGGAAGCGATCGCGGGCGATGACCGGCATTGGAGCCGCTGTCTGAAGTTTAAGGAGATCGACTGGGACGTGCCGATGGAGGTGATTGCACAGAAGGAAAAGGGCGAAGTCGGCGATGTTGTCCTGAAGATGGACAACCTCAAAAAATATTATGAAGTCGCGGCAAATGCCCTGTTTGGGGGCGTTGGAGAGAAGAAGGTTGTCAAGGCCAACGAAACCTTAAGCTTTGAGGCCCGCGAGAGTGAAACGCTGGCCATTGTGGGCGAGTCCGGGTGTGGGAAATCGACCTTTGCCAAGGTGCTGATGGGGCTGGAAACGGCCACGGACGGGCAGATCCTGCTGGACAACCGCAACATCGAACAGGTCCCAATCGAGGTGCGCGATGCCAAGACCGTGGGCGAGGTGCAGATGGTGTTCCAGAACCCGTTTGACACGCTGAACCCGTCAATGACCGTGGGCCGCCAGATCATGCGGGCGCTGGAAATCTTCGGTGTGGGTGACTCGGACGCTGCGCGCAAGCAGAGGATGCTGGAACTGTTGGATCTGGTGAAGCTGCCCCGCGCCTTTGCAGATAGGATGCCGCGGCAGCTGTCCGGCGGTCAGAAACAGCGGGTTGGTATTGCCCGCGCCTTTGCAGGTGGCGCCCGGATCGTGGTGGCCGATGAACCGGTATCGGCGCTCGATGTAAGCGTACAGGCGGCGGTGACCGACCTGCTGATGGAAATCCAGCGTGAGGAAAAGACAACTCTGCTGTTCATCAGTCACGATTTGAGCATTGTACGGTATTTGTCGGATCGGGTGATGGTGATGTATTTGGGCCATGTGGTGGAGCTAGGCTCGACCGATCAGGTCTTCTCACCACCCTACCACCCGTATACCGAGGCGCTTTTGTCAGCTGTGCCGATTGCGGACACATCTGTTGAAAAACAGCATATCGTACTGGAAGGTGATATCCCATCGGCGATGAACCCGCCGCCGGGCTGTCCGTTCCAGACGCGATGCCGGTGGAAAGACAAGGTGCCGGGCGGGCTGTGCGAGAAAGAGGTGCCACCAGTGCGCATGCTGGACGAAGGTCACCAAGTCAAATGCCACCTGAGCGATGAGGTGCTGGAACAGATGACTCCGGTTATCAAGGTCGCGGCAGAGTAAACTGGCTTCTGTGCAACAGGCGGACCGCTGGGCCGCCTGCGCATATTTGCACGCGGCACTGTGCACTCTATCCGTGTTTGGTGGGGGCTTTTGTTGGCATAGGAACGGGCCATGTCCCATTTTGCCCCCCTGCCCGACCCACCCTATTAAGCCGTGATCTTTACCGCGCAGCGGACAGAGGTCGACGAAGGTTACAGTAAGATGGCAGATGCCATGGGCAACCTGGCCGCACAACAGCCCGGTTTTCTGGGGATGGAGAGCACACGGGATGCGCAGGGGCTGGGCATTACCGTCAGCTATTGGCGGGACGAAGCCGCGTTGCTGAATTGGAAAGCGGTGGCGCAGCACGCGTTGGCCCAAAAGCTGGGCAAGGAAAAATGGTACAGCCACTACACCCTGCGCGTGGCCAAGGTGGAACGGCATTATGATGGACCCGAAGGGCGGTAATACGCGGCTTAATCTCCCTCAGCCCACTGCGATTGCGCAAGCGGGCTGGCGCAAGGCCGCATCGTCTTGTTCCCATTTTGCCAGCCAAGCCGCGCCTACAGCATCTTTGAGCGGGCCCAAATGTCGGTCATACGGTTTCCACCGGTCCAGCCCGTCACGGTTGATCTTGCGCCGCACCTGGTAGAGTGATGCTGTCCGGGCAAGCCCCTGTCCTTCTTCCGAAGAGAGGCAGGCCGCGTCGAATGGCAGGCCGACATGATCCAGCAGCGCGCGCGTTTCCATCTCCGGCGCGTCTACCAGCGCGCGGTATGATTGGCGGCGGAACAGGCCACCCAGCTTAGCCTCATAATCCTCCGCTGACCGGAAAACCGCTCGGGCAAGATGGCCGATCCAGTCGAGCCGGCGGGAGAACCCGTTGCCTTCGCGGAAATTGGTCGTGAAGCAAGACAGGCCCACATCCAAAGGATGTCGTTGCAGGAAAACGAACCGCGCCTGCGGCAGAATCCATGCGGCAAACCCAAGATCGAAACAGTTCAGCGGCATCTTGTCGACCAGTACACCGCCCTGCTCCACCGGCTGGCCCAACGCCTGCAAATACCATCCGCGAGTAGCCTCCGCCATTGACGGGGTCGCCTTATCTAGCCAGTCCCAGCCTGCAGCGGCTCCACCAAATTTCTGGCGCGCCTGTGCCAGAGCCCGGCTTTCGCCACTGGTTGTCACCTCTGGGTGGCGCGCTAGGATGCTTTCAACCAGCGTGGTTCCGCTGCGCGGAATGCCAACGATAAAGGTAACGCGCGGGCCGCCCGAAGTTCCTTGCAACACCTGCGGGTCAAAGCGCGAAAGCTGGCCGGCAATCCGTCGTTCGGTCGCCTCCGCCCCATACTGCCCGTCAATCGCGGCTTTGGCAGCGGTGTAGTGGCGAAACGCGGCGGCATAGCGGCCAGTCCGTTCTTCGATCCGGGCCAGGGCGTTATGCGCCATTTCTCGTTCGGCGCAGGTTAGTTCGTTGTTAGCAAGAGATTTATGCAAACGACGGGTCAATGCTCCGTTGCGCGGAAACGGCGAGATCCGGTTCAACGCCACCAACGCGGAGACAGAAGTTGGGGCAAGGGCCAGAGCGTGCCGTAAGCACGATGCTGCCAGATCCGTGTCTCCGCTGCTCGCCGCCATGGCCGCCCGCTTGGTCCAGCCATCTACCAGCTTTGGCCAGCCTTCGGTGATAACCTGCATCAACGCCAGCGCGGTGGGGCCATCGTCTAGCCGCCAATAGCACATTGCAGCCACGTCCAGTAGCGCCGGGTCATCCGCACGGCGCTGCAGCTCCGGCAGGATCGCCGCGAGCGCCGCGGACACCTGTCCCGATGCCAGCAATATCCGCGCCCGGCCCAACGCATTTTGCCCCTGCGGAACGGTGTTTTGAATCACGGCTGTCTGCACGTCTGCCTCCGCCCTTATACAGACCCCAGCATGGCACAGCAGAAATGAAGGAACGGTTACGCCAGACCGCTCAGCTGCCCCAGACCACCTTCACGTAGTTCTGGGTTTCCTTATAGGGAGGCACTCCACCGTATTTCTCAACCGCCTCCGGTCCCGCGTTATACGCGGCCAAGGCCAGCCGCCATGATCCGAACTTGCGGTATTGCTGCGCAAGATAGCGTGCGCCGCCTTCCAGGTTCTCTGCCGGATCCATCGGGTCCACCCGCAAAACCGCAGCCGTCTGTGGCATCAACTGTGCCAACCCCAGCGCGCCCTTGTGCGATTTCGCCGAAGGGTTCCAGCCGCTTTCCTGCTGTACCAGCCGGGCAAACAGATCTTCGGGCACGCCATGCTTGCGCGCGGCGTCCCGCGCCATTGGCAGGTATTCACCCTTGTAGCGGCCATCATAGGCCTGCGCGCCCCATTTGGTCGGCGTGTGCACCTTGGGTGGCTGCAACCGGACGGAGTTTGCATACTGCTGTGTCGCGCGCTGATCCAGCACCTTGGTGCGCGACTTGAAAAGGTTCCGCTGACTTTTGGACGAAAACATATCCGCCGAAACAGGTCCGGCGGCCATCACAACCGCAACGCCAAACCAAATAAAACGCTTTAACATTAAGTGCTTGCCCCGACCCTCAATGTGCTTGGCGCAGACTATACAAAAATCTGGCGCATTTTCCAGCCCGCGTGGCGGAAAGGCGCCGTTTACCTTGTTTAAACCAAGACCTGTGAAGTGTATCCTACCCCAACCCCGTTCAAGGCGGGATTCGTACAGCAAACACAACAGACAAAGCAGACGACAGGACGGAAAATGGCCGGCTCGGTGAACAAAGTCATCCTTATCGGAAATCTCGGGCGCGACCCCGAAGTGCGCAGCTTCCAGAACGGCGGCAAGGTCTGCAACCTGCGCATCGCCACATCGGAAAACTGGAAGGACCGCAATACCGGCGAAGGGCGTGAAAAAACCGAATGGCATTCGGTCGCCATCTTCTCCGAAGGGTTGGTGCGGGTCTGCGAACAGTACCTGCGCAAAGGCTCCAAGGTTTACATCGAAGGTCAGCTGCAAACCCGTAAATGGCAGGACCAGTCGGGCCAGGACCGGTATTCGACCGAAGTTGTCCTGTCGGGCTACAATGGCACACTGACCATGCTCGACAATCGCAGTGAAGGCTTTGGCGGCGGCTCGGGCTATCATCCGGGCCCGCAGGAAGACCCGTATGCCAGCGCGGCGCCATCGGGATCGTCCCGCGACATGGACGACGAAATTCCGTTCTGACCAAATGCGAACAGGGGCCACGCAGCCCCTGCTTCTTCTTGGGTCAAATTCCAAAATTCCCAACCCAAATACCTGCGCGCCGCAAGGCGCACTATGTACCTCACGCCAGCAACTCGAACTCCCGCGTTGCCACAACGCGACCGTTGATTTGCAGGCCCATGCGTTGTGCTCCGGGGAACAAAGTGTAAGTGGTCGCATCCCCCTTCAGGTGATGCGCCTTGTCCAGTCGCAGAACCTCACCTGGTTTCAAAACGACCTGCCTCATCTTGTGCACTTTGGGTGCCAGTGTTCCATTTGCCCGCTGCCGCCAGAATACATAATCCACAATGACCGGCGTCCGTTGCCGTGCCTTCAAAGCGACCCCGAGGGAAAGGCGCTCCCCAATCCGCGCCTGTGCCGATACGTCAAACGACACGACCTCTATATCCGCTTCCGGGTCAAACCCCAGCAGAAGCAGCGCGCCTGGATCTCCGGTCTTGACCAGCGTTCGCAACGCGTGACGGGTCATCCAGTCCAGCTCCTTGCCCTGCTGCTGCCCTGCCGCGTGCCAGTTTTGCAGCTGTGTCACAACACGCTCCGGCGCGGTCTTGGCGATGTCATTGAGATGGTTCGCCACCGACCGCGTCACATAGCGCGTGGGGTCGCCATGCAACCGATCCAGCAATGGCAAGGTCTGTTCCGGCGTCAGATTCACTGCCTTGGCCCAGGGCAGCTTGGGCCGCGTGCCTTCACTGACCAGGCGCCGGACGTGATAGTGGTCATCCTCCGCCCATTGCCAAAGCCGGGCCAGCGTCTCTTCCGGCCACCGGTTCAGAAACGGCCGGATATAGAACTCCATCGAAAACCGCCGGGTTGCGGCATGAAGCAGGTCCAGCGCCCGGTCGCGATGGTCCTCCAGGCCGTTACGTACGGCCAGAATACCAGGCAGACCATGTACGAATTTGCCGAAATCATTATCGCTTTTGCCCACATCCAGCGGCGCGGGCATGGCGGCTACCAGCGCGTTGGCCATGGCCGGAAAAGCGGATGGCAGCTGCGCCTCCAGGCAATCGGCCATCCATTCCATCCGCTCCAACAGTCCAAGTTCCGGGAAGCGGCTTAACGCCGTCTCCACAAACCCCGCACCGTCGAACCCAGGTAAAGCGGCGGCATATTCCGCCGCCAGTTCCCCGATCGTTTCGGCGTTGAACAACTGGTCCTTCAGCGAAACGCTGTCGGCCATGTCACATGGTCATGTTAGTGGCACCACCATCCAGCAACAGGTTCTGACCCACGATGAACCCCGCATGCTGCGAACACAGGAATGCGCAGGCCTGACCAAATTCCTCCGCCGTGCCATAGCGGCCGGCAGGAATAGTGGCCGAACGTTGTGCCTGCGCCTCTTCCAGCGTGATGCCCTGATTTTCCGCCACCGGGCCGTCGAGAGCGAGCGCCCGGTCTGTTGCATGGATACCCGGCAGCAAGTTGTTGATGGTCACGCCCGTGCCCGCCACCTGCCGCGACGTGCCAGCCACGTAGCCGGTCAGCCCAGTGCGCGCAGAGTTTGACAGGCCAAGCACACCAATCGGTGCGCGCACGGATTGGCTGGTGATGTTCACCACCCGGCCCCAGCCCTGTTCCATCATCCCCGGCAGCAGCGCCTTCATGAACGCAATCGGCGTCAGCATGTTGGCATCCAGCGCCTTGATGAAATCCTCGCGATCCCAATCGCTCCACATGCCGGGGGGCGGGCCGCCTGCGTTGGTCACCAGAATGTCCACCTGCCCGGCCACGTCCAGCACGTCCTTCTGCCCCGCAGCCGAGGTCACATCGGTTGCCACCGTCTCCACGCTGACGCCATAGGTATCGCGAATACCCTGTGCCGCAGCCTCCAGCGCCTCCGACCCCCGCGCGTTCATCACCAGCGACACGCCCGCTTCGGCCAGCGCCTTGGCACAGCCCAGACCCAGACCCTTGCTGCTGGCACAGACCAGCGCGCGTTTTCCTGCAATCCCAAGATCCATAAATCTCTCCTCAGTTCGTCGGGCTGACTAAACACCTCCGCCACGAAGATTGCCAGCAAAACACCGGGCAATTGACCGCAAACCACCATAATCCTAAGCTAGACGCCATTGCGGCGACCACCGCCAAGCGAACCGGTCCAGAGATGAGCAGCGAGCACGACACCAACCCGCCTCCAGCCATCGGCTCTGCCCCGGCCCAGAGCATTCCTGTGTTCACCGGGCCGCAATTCCGCGTGATCAATGGTGCCAATCTGGGCGATGGGTTCGCATTTGGCCGAGGTGGAACTGGACGATGTCTATGAGCTGTCTGCCTCTGCAACCCGCGCGCGGTTGAGTTTTCGTCCGCTCGACGATGGCAGCTTTCGCATCGCCGAGGGCAGTGAACTGGGCACGCAAGGCGCGCCGCTCTACCTCGATAGCGCGCTGATCTTCATGACCCCGGACGGGCACAATACCGAAATACTGGTTCTGGTTGAAACCGATGCCACGGGTCACCTTGCGCAGATCTACATGCTCCCGCTGGCCCCGCTAGCCCCCGACACCGAATACCAACTGGTTGGGACCGACCGTGACGGCGCGCGCGCGGTTTGCGCAGGTCGCGTGCGTCAGCTTTTCACGCGGCACGCATATCACGCTGGCTTCCGGCGCGCAGGTCCCAATCGAGCACCTCAAACCCGGTGACCGCGTGTTGACGCGCGACGCGGGCGTGCAGGAAATCCGCTGGATCGGCCACAGCACCGTCCGTTGCATAGGCGATTTCACTCCGATCCGGATCCGAGCAGGCGTTTTGAACAATGAAAACGACCTGCTGGTCAGCCCCGATCATCGGTTGTTTGTCTATCAGCGCACCGATCATATCGGCGTTGGCCGGTCCGAGCTTCTGGTCAAGGCCCGGCATTTGGTGAATGGAGATACGGTCACCTTTCAGGAGGGTGGCTTTGTAGACTATTTCCAGATCCTGTTCGACCGCCACCATATTATCTATGCCGAAGCCATTGCCGCCAAAAGCATGCTGATAGATGCGCGCACGCGCTCCGCCTTGCCGCCCGAACTGGTCACCAAGCTGCAAAAGGTCCTGCCCGACCACGGCAAACGCTCCGACCACGGGCTGGACGTGCAAAAAGCCTGCTCGACCGCCCCGATGCCATTGACATTCTGCGCCGCGCATCCCAGCGCTGAGCGGCTCCGAGCGACGGCCTGTTTCTTCTGTTTCCAATTACCTCGGGAGACAAGGCGTGAAACCCCCAGCGTCCCAGCCCGGCTCCACACGGCGCCAATCCTAGAAAGTCTCTTCCCTCAAGAAATTGCCGTCTGCCACATGGTAACCGAAACGCAGCCGCAACATTTTGTGTGCCGACGGCATGGCCCGTCACCATTTCGACCCCCTGCGCTCCGAAGATCGCTTCAAACCGATCCTCGCCATGCAGCAACAGGTCAATGAGACTGCCGTCCGTCGCCGCCATATTCTGCTTTCACTAGGCGAGTTTGCCCGTGATCTCTAAAAACCCGACATTTACGCGCCCCGTACCTTGATCACCTGCCTCCACCGATACGGCCTTAGCAGCGTACAGCCGGTCCAAATTCTCTGCGGCCCAGTTTTCCCGACACTCGTATGACAATGCATCTGCAATCGCTTTTTCGGTCATACTCCCAGTCTCATATTAAAAATTCAAACTTTGCTCCCATGGTCTAATTAACCGGTTGAAAAAAAATTATCCGACCCTGCTGTCCCACGCTTCATGTTGCGCCCGTGCCGCACCTTATCTTATACGCCGGGCATGTTAGACGCGTATTCCAACCGCCCTGCCCTGCCAGCCGAAATTGCTCGGCGTCGGACATTTGCCATCATCTCGCACCCAGATGCGGGCAAAACCACGCTGACCGAAAAGTTCCTGCTTTACGGCGGCGCAATCCAGATGGCGGGTCAGGTGCGCGCCAAGGGCGAAGCGCGGCGCACGCGGTCGGATTTCATGCAGATGGAAAAGGATCGAGGTATTTCGGTATCCGCCTCGGCGATGTCGTTTGATTACAGAGACTTCCGGTTCAATCTTGTGGACACGCCTGGCCACTCGGATTTCTCCGAAGATACCTATCGCACGCTGACGGCGGTGGATGCCGCAGTCATGGTGATTGACGGTGCAAAGGGCGTGGAAAGCCAGACACAGAAGCTGTTCGAGGTCTGCCGCCTGCGAGATCTGCCAATCTTGACCTTCTGCAACAAGATGGACCGCGAAAGCCGGGATGTCTTTGAAATCATTGATGAGATCCAGGAAAATCTGGCCATCGACGTGACCCCGGCCAGTTGGCCAATCGGGCAGGGGCGCGATTTCATTGGCTGCTACGACATCCTGCGCGACCGGTTGGAACTGATGGACCGCGCCGACCGCAACAAAGTTGCGGAAAGTATTGAAATCAACGGGTTGGACGATCCGAGACTGGCCGAACATGTGCCCGCCGAACTGCTGGAGCAGTTCCTGGAAGAACTGGAGATGGCGCGTGAGTTGCTCCCGCCACTGGACCCGCAGGCACTGCTGGACGGGACGCTGACACCGATCTGGTTTGGTTCGGCGATCAACTCTTTCGGGGTCAAGGAACTGATGGATGGCATCGGCAATTACGGCCCGGAACCGCAGGTGCAAAGGGCAGAGCCACGCCAGATTTCGCCAGAGGAAACAAAGGTTTCAGGCTTTGTTTTCAAAGTGCAGGCGAACATGGATCCAAAGCACCGCGACCGTGTTGCTTTCGTCCGCGTGGCGTCGGGCCATTTCAAACGCGGTATGAAGCTGACCCACGTGCGGTCCAAAAAACCGATGGCCATTTCCAACCCCGTGTTGTTTCTCGCCTCCGACCGGGAACTGGCGGAAGAGGCATGGGCCGGCGACATCATCGGCATCCCAAACCACGGACAACTGCGCATCGGCGATACGTTAACCGAAGGGGAACCCTTGCGTGTAACCGGTATCCCCAGCTTTGCACCAGAATTGCTGCAGGGCGTGCGCGCGGGGGACCCTCTGAAGGCGAAACATCTGGATAAGGCGTTGATGCAATTTGCCGAGGAAGGGGCCGCGAAAGTTTTCAAACCACAGATCGGCTCGGGCTTTGTTGTGGGTGTCGTGGGCGCATTGCAGTTTGAAGTTCTGGCCAGCCGGATTGAGATGGAATACGGCCTGCCCGTCCGGTTTGAGGTGTCGCAATTCACCTCTGCCCGCTGGGTGTCGGGAGACAAGGCCGCTGTGGAAAAGTTTGCCAACGCCAACAAACAGCATCTGGCCACCGACCATGACGGCGATCTGGTGTACCTGACCCGCCTGCAATGGGACATTGACCGGGTGGAGCGTGATTATCCGGATGTCACGCTGAGCGCGACCAAGGAAATGATGGTGTGACACGCTGGGGCATCGTTTCCACAATCAAGGCGCCGCTGGAGGCTATTCAGGCCTTTGCTGCGCATCATCTGGAACTGGGTGCCCACCGGATTTTAATCTATCTCGACGATCCGGACCCCGAAACCGAAGCGGCCCTGCGCGCGCATTCCAAGGTCCGTGTGCGAGCCTGTGACCGGGCGTATTGGAAGGCTTCGGGTCAGAACCGACCGAAGAAACATCAGCCACGCCAGACCTACAACGCATCGCAGGCCTACGCCACAACGAAAGACGTGGACTGGTTGTGCCACATTGATGTGGACGAATTCCTCTGGTCCGACGGCAACATCTCGGGCCTGTTGGATGCCCAGCCAGACAGCACCCGAACCGCCCGTGTGCGCCCGATGGAGCTTCTTTCCGGCAGCGATACGGCCTACAAAGCGTGGATCCCCCCCGGCCCAAACCGCGACCGCATTACCACGCGGCTCTATCCAACGTTTGGTGGGTTTCTCAAGGGCGGGTTTCTAAGCCACGTGGCGGGCAAGGTGTTTGTGCGTACGGGCATGGCGCCGGTGACCTTCAAAATTCACAATGTGTTTCTTGGCGAAGAGATGAACCCAGGACTGGTGGAACCGGACGCAGTCAACCTGCTGCACCGCCACGCACCGGACTGGGACGAATGGAAATCCACATTCCACTTCCGCATGGAACAAGGCAGCTACCGACCCGAGCTGGACCCAAACCGCCCGCGCGAAAAGGGCGGGCTGCGGATGCATGAGCTGTTCACCGCGATCGAAGCCGACGGCGGGGAAAAGGGCCTGCAGGCATTCTTCGGCGAGGTTTGCCAAGACACGCCCCGCCTGCGTGCTGCGCTGGAGGCCGAGGGGCTGCTTCGGATCTGCGACCTGGATCTGGCCCGCAAAACGGCGCAACAATTCGGATCCGGTTAGGTAAATGTTGCAAAATTGGAAACAAATGATCGCCACCTGTTGATGCGATCTGCCATAGTTTGACGTTTGCGCCTTGTTTTGCTATGTGGCGCACGGGCGCGGGGCGCCCGTGCGTGGGGCAGAATGTGTCCCCGTTTGCTTGAGACGCGCGGGCCAAGGTAGTGTCCGCAAACAGCGGAAACACATGACAAAATTCAGCGACCTGAAGCTTAATCCGAAAGTTTTGAAAGCCATCGATGAGGCTGGCTACGAAACTCCAACACCAATTCAGGCAGGTGCCATTCCCCACGCGCTGGAAGGCCGCGATGTTTTGGGTATTGCACAGACCGGCACCGGCAAAACGGCCAGCTTCACGCTGCCGATGATCACGCTGCTGGCCCGTGGTCGTGCCCGGGCGCGGATGCCCCGCAGCCTGGTACTGTGCCCGACACGGGAACTGGCCGCCCAGGTGGCGGAAAACTTTGACACCTATTCCAAACATGTGAAGCTGACCAAGGTGCTGCTGATCGGTGGCGTCAGCTTCAAGGAACAGGATGCACTGATCGACAAGGGCGTAGACGTTCTGATCGCGACGCCAGGCCGGTTGCTGGACCATTTCGAGCGCGGCAAGCTGCTGCTGACCGGCGTTCAGATCATGGTGGTGGACGAAGCCGACCGGATGCTGGACATGGGGTTCATCCCCGATATCGAACGTATCTTTTCGCTGACGCCATTCACACGCCAGACGCTCTTCTTCTCAGCGACAATGGCAAATGAGATTGAACGCATCACCAACACGTTCCTGTCGAACCCCGCACGGATCGAAGTGGCCCGCCAGGCCACCACGGCGGAAAGCATTCAACAGGGTGTTGTTATGTTCAAAGGGTCGCGCCGCGATCGGGAGGCATCGGAAAAAAGGCGCCTGCTGCGCGACCTGGTTGATGCCGAAGGCGACAAGTGCACCAACGCGATTGTGTTCTGCAACCGCAAGTCGGATGTGGATATTGTTGCAAAATCCCTAAAGACATATGGCTATAATGCCGAACCAATCCATGGCGACCTGGATCAGAGCCAACGGACGAAAACGCTGGAGGGGTTCCGCGACGGGTCAATCCGGTTGCTCATTGCCTCGGATGTGGCGGCGCGGGGGCTGGATATTCCACATGTGAGCCATGTCTTGAATTTCGACGTGCCCAGCCATGCCGAAGATTACGTGCACCGTATCGGTCGTACAGGTCGCGCCGGTCGAGATGGCAAGGCGATCACCATATGCATTCCACGCGATGAGAAATACTTCGAAGCAGTAGAAAAGCTGGTGCAGAAGGAAATCCCACGCATCGAGAATCCGAGGAAGAAGGACGCGCCGAAGGCAGACAAGGAAGAGCGCCGCGAAGAGACCGAGACCAAGTCCACCAGCAGCAAACCAAGCCGGTCGTCTTCGTCCAAGTCCAGCTCGTCGAAATCGTCATCCAAATCCGGCAATCGCGGGTCGGGCAATGACAACAAGGTCATGGGTCTGGGGGATCACATGCCACGTTTCATCGCGCTGAGCTTTCAGGAACGGCTGGCGGTTTAACCCCGTCCCAACGGTCGCCGCATCCCCGCCCAACGAGGCGGGGATTTTTCATTGGATACGGCTGATTGTTACCGTCACTTCGGGCTTGCGCCCGATCTCTTCCAGAGCCGTCTGTCGTGCGATGCGGCGGAGGTCATTCTCCAGCGCGTCATCGTCCGCCAGTGTCTTGCTATTGGCGCGGCGCAGGAACTGATCTAGGTCCTCTTCCAGCACATCGACCAGTGGTGCGGCGGAAGATCCCATTTCCGGCAGGCCTTTAAGCTCGCACCACGGTTCACCCAGCGGTTCATTTTCTTCATCCAGGATGATCGAGATCGTAATCAGCCCATTCAGCGCCAGCCGGATCCGATCCCGCACGATGCCGTCGAGCGCGCCGATGCGCACCGACCCGTCCAGATAGCTGCGTCCGGTTTCCACGTATTCGGCCACCTTGGGCGTGTTGCCTGACAAGTCGAGCATCGTACCATTTACTGCCAGCGCGCTGGCATAGCCCCGGTCCCGCGCAAGGTTGGAATGCGCGCGCAGGTGTCGATGTTCGCCATGCATCGGGATCACCATGCGCGGTTTGACGGTATCGTGCAGACGTTCCAGATCCGGGCGGTTGGCATGGCCGGACACGTGGTAAAGCCCGCTGCTGTCATCCACCACATCCACGCCCTTTTCGCTGAGCTGGTTGATGATCCGGATCACCCCGCGTTCATTTCCCGGAATGGTTTTCGACGAAAACAGGAACAGGTCACCTTCGGCCAACTCCAGTCCTCGGTATTTGCTACGGGCGAGTTGCGCGCTGGCGGCGCGGCGTTCGCCCTGGCTGCCGGTGACCAGAAGCATCAGGTTGTCGCGCGGGATGTCGCCCGCATCCTCGGGGCTGACAGTTTTTGGGAAATCGGTCAGCACGCCGGTTTCTACCGCTGCTTCGATCATCCGACGCATGGCCCGACCCAGCAGGACCACGGATCGCCCGGCGCGCTGCCCGGCCTCGGCCAGCGTTTTGACCCGCGCCACGTTGCTGGCAAATGTCGTGGCACAGACCAGACCCCGCGCCTTGCTCACCAGTTTTTCGATGGCCGGGCCAACCTCAAGCTCCGACCGGCCAGGATGGGGCGTAAACACATTGGTTGAGTCGCAGATCAGTGCCTGCACCCCGTTTTCGCACACCTCGGCCCACAGGTCGGGATCAAAGGGTTCGCCCACCACCGGCGTCGGGTCCAGCTTGAAGTCACCCGAATGCACGACACGGCCAGCCGGGCTATCTATCACCAGAGCGGAACTTTCGGGTATCGAATGGCTCACTGGCAGGAACCGGACGACAAAAGGCCCCGCCTTGATCTGTTCAGGCCAAGCCGAAGCGGTCGTCACCGTGTCGTCGGGATAGCCCCGTTCTTCCAGCTTGCGGCGGGCAATGTTGGCAGTGAAGGCGCGGGCGTGAACCGGCACGCGCAATTCGCCCCAGAACTGTGCCAGCGCGCCCACGTGGTCTTCGTGTGCATGAGTAACGAACACGGCCTCCAGCCGGTCTGCACGTTCAATCAACCAGCTCATATCGGGGAAGATCAGGTCCACCCCCGGGGAGCCATCCATGTCCGGAAAGGTGACACCGAGATCCACAAGGATCAGCCGTTCCTTGCCCGGCGCGCCATAGCCGTAGACATAGGCGTTCATGCCAATTTCGCCAGCCCCGCCCAGCGGCAGATAGATCAGTCGCTCTTTGCCCATATGCTAGCCGTTCTCCTTGTTGAAATTGTAGATCACGGTCAGCCCATGCATGGTCAGGTCATCCTCAATCGTATCGAACAGGTGGTCACCCTGTTCGAAAAGCGAGGCCAGACCGCCGGTTCCGATCACTTTCATCGGCACTCCATATTCGTCCTTGATCCGGGCAACGGTGCCTTCGATCAACCCGGTATAGCCCCAGAATACGCCAGACTGGATACAGCCCACCGTGTTGGTGCCAATCACTTTGTCAGGCTGCGAAATATCCACATGCGGCAACGCCGCAGCACCGGAATGCAGCGCTTCAAGGCTCAGGTTCACGCCCGGCGCAATCACCCCGCCGACATAGGCACCATCTTCGGCCACCACGTCAAAGTTCGTTGCGGTGCCGAAATCAACCACCACCGAATTGCCCCCGTGCCGGTCAAAGGCCGCCGCCGCATTGGCCAGCCGGTCAGGTCCCGGCTGCGTGCCCGCATCCACGCGCGGAACATGAGGCAGCAAGCAGTCTGGCTTGCCAACCACCATAGGCCGGCAACCAAAAAACCGATCGGCAAAGACCCTTAGGTTGAACACCACGCGCGGCACCGTGGAGGAAATAATTACATCGGTGATGTCTGCCTCAATCCCGTAGTGATTGATCAGCGTCGAATACCACGTGAAATACGCATCCGCCGTACGGGCGTGGTGGGTGGAGGTACGCAGCGTGCACAGGAACCGGGTGCCGTCCCAGATGGAAAACACAGTGTTGGTGTTGCCGCAGTCAATCGCCAGAAGCATGGGTTGGCCTCCTCAGAAAAAAATGTCCGCCGCCGGGATGTTGACCCGGCCGCGGGCGGTGGTGAGGACCAGGTTGCCGCTGTCATCCAGCGTTTCAAAGGTCCCAGTGGTTTCAGAATTCCCCGTACGGGCGGTGATAACCTTTCCCCGCCGCGCAGCGCGGTCCATCCACGCAGTGCGGATCGGGGCAAAGCCAAATTGCGTGAACTGAGACTCATAGCGGGCATAGGCTGCGGCCAGATGGGTCAGAAACGTCTCCGGGTCCACCAGCGATCCGGTTTCCGAAAGAAGCGAGACAGGACGCACCGCACCGGGCTCCACCGCGTCAGCGCTGGGTGCAGAACGCAGGTTCACGCCGATGCCGATAGCAAGGTAATCCAGCCGCGCAGCCTGACCCACGCTTTCCAACAGAATACCGCTCAGCTTGCCGCCGTTGAGCAGGATGTCATTGGGCCATTTCAGTGCCAAACCTTCGCTGCGCCCGGTCACACCCTGGCAAGCGTCGTGAACGGCCAAGGCGGTGACAAAACTACGCTGCGCCGCCAGCGCGGGGGGTTCATCGGGGCGCAGGACCAGGGTCGCCGCAAAGTTGCCCTCCGGATCAGCCCAGGCCCGGCCCCGTCGTCCACGCCCGGCCGTCTGGCGCAGACTGAGGATCCATTCAGGGCCCGGCAAAAAAGGCGCGATGCGTGCCGCTTCGCTTAGTGTGCTGTCGACCTCGTCCAGCACACGCCGTCCGTACCCTTCCGGCCACTCAGCCATGGTCTTCATCTTTGCAGAAATACTCCCGCCGGAGGCCGTTTTCTTTGAAAGAAAACGGACCGGAAACTTTGCGAGCTTCCGGGTTCCGACAGGTCAGTTGACCAAAACCGCCGCGGCGGCCGCCGCGGCGCCTTCCACGCCAAACATGTTCACGATCCCGACCACCATAGCGACTGCCGAAATCATAAGCAGGCCCCACAGCACTGGCGGGTTGGTGCGATCCAGCGCTTCGCGCTCTTCACCGAAATACATGTAATAAACGATGCGCAGATAGTAGAACGCCCCAATAACAGAGGCGACCACACCAGCAACCGCAAGCCACGCCAGCCCACCTTCATAAGCAGCGCGCAACACGTAAAGCTTGCCAAAGAAGCCCAACATCGGCGGTACACCGGCCAGCGAGAACAGCAGCACCAGCATGGCCAGCGCCTTGCCCGGTTCCGCCTTGGAATACATGTTTAGAGCGTCGATATCGACAACAGGTGCACCATCGCGTTCCATCATCAGGATGAACGCGAATGTACCAACATTCATAGTCACGTAGATCGCCATGTAGATCAGCATCGCCTGCACGCCCAGCTCGGTCCCCGAAGCGAGGCCCATCAGTGCGTAGCCCATATGGGCGATGGACGAATAGGCCATCAGGCGTTTGATGTTGCGTTGGCCAATGGCGGCCACAGCGCCGAGGAACATGCTGAGCAGCGACAGCAGCGCGATGATCTGGGACCAGTCCGCAACAGCCCCGTCGAACGCGTCAAACAGCACGCGGGCAAAAAGCCCCATCGCGGCAACCTTGGGCGCGGTGGCAAAGAACGCGGTGATCGGTGTGGGCGAACCTTCGTACACGTCCGGGGTCCACATGTGGAAGGGCACAGCAGAGACCTTGAACGCCAATCCCGCCACCAGGAACACGATGCCGAACAGCAGGCCCAGAGACACCTGCCCATGCTCTGCCGTTTGCACGATGCCCGAGAACAGCGTGGTTCCGGAATAGCCATAAACCAAAGACGCCCCATAGAGCAGCAGGCCGGAGCTGAGCGCGCCCAGCACGAAATACTTCAGGCCAGCTTCCGTGGATTTCACGCTGTCTCGGCGCAGGGCGGCGACGACGTACAAAGCCAGCGATTGAAGTTCCAGCCCCATGTACAGCGCGATCAGGTCACCCGCGCTGACCATCATCATCATGCCAACGGCCGCCAGAGCCACCAGCAGCGGGTATTCAAACCGCAGCAAGTCGCGGCGCGCCATGTATTCCTGACTCATCAAAAGGACAGCAGCCGCGGACAGCAGGATCGTGACCTTGGCAAAGCGCGAAAACCCGTCATCGACGAACATGCCGTTGAAGGCGATGTTTGTGCCGTCTCCGCTCATCCCGATCCAGACGCCAACGGCGGCCATCAGGGCGGAGGTGACCCAGACCAGAAGTGGCCCCAGCTTGTCCTTGCCCGCATAGGCCGCGCCAACCAGCGCGAACAGAGCAAAGACAGACAGAACGATCTCTGGCAGGATGATGTTCAGATCGGACCCGATCGTCATGTGCCCGCGCTCCTTAGTTCGAGGCGTGCTGGGTGGCGGCTTCTGCCGCGGCCAGCGCCGTGTCGTAGTGGGATTTCAGGGCCGCCGTGGCCGGGCCGATCACATCGGTGATTAGCGCCGGGTAGACACCCAGCAAAATGGTCATCACGATCAGCGGCGCGAAAGTCACCTTTTCCCGCATCGACATGTCGTTGATGGTTTTCAGGCTTTCTTTGATCAGGTCACCGAACACGACCCGGCGATAGAGCCAAAGCGCGTAAGCGGCTGAGAAGATCACACCGGAACAGGCAACTGCGGTGACCCAGGTATTAACCGGGAAGGTGCCCATCAGCGTCAGGAATTCACCAACAAACCCGGATGTGCCCGGCAGGCCCACATTGGCCATGGTGAACAGCATGAACACCAGCGCATAGGCGGGCATCCGGTTCACTAGACCACCATAAGCATCGATATCGCGTGTGTGCATCCGGTCATAGATCACACCAACACACAGGAACAGCGCGGCGGAAATGAAGCCGTGGCTGAGCATCTGGAAAATCGCACCATCCAGCCCCTGCTGGGTGGTGGCAAAGATCCCCATGGTTACAAAGCCCATATGAGCGACTGAAGAATAAGCGATCAGTTTCTTCATGTCTTCTTGCACTAGCGCGACCAGCGAGGTGTAGACAATGGCGATGGCCGACATCCACAGAACCAGCGGCGTCATCACTTCGGACCCCACAGGGAACATCGGGATGGAAAACCGCAGGAAGCCGTAGCCGCCCATTTTCAGCAGGATCGCGGCCAGCACGACAGAGCCCGCTGTGGGCGCTTGCACGTGTGCGTCGGGCAGCCAGGTGTGCACCGGCCACATCGGCATTTTCACCGCGAAGCTGGCGAAGAACGCCAGGAACATCAGCGTCTGCATGCCTCCCACGATCTGGATGCCGAGGAGCGAGAAGGTTTCAAACGCAAATTCATGCGTCAGCAGCGCTTCGATATCCGTGGTGCCTGCGTCCGAATACATCGCCACCATGGCGACTAGCATCAGGACTGAACCCAGGAAGGTGTAGAGGAAGAACTTGAAGCTGGCATAGATCCGGTTCGCCCCACCCCAGATGCCAATGATCAGGAACATCGGGATCAGACCAGCTTCGAAGAACAGGTAGAACAGCACCAGGTCCAGCGCCATGAACACGCCCAGCATCAGCGTTTCCAGCATCAGAAAGGCGATCATGTATTCCTTGACACGGGTGGTCACACCCCAGCTGGCCAGGATCGTAAGAGGCATGATGAACGTGGTCAGCATAACAAACAGCACGCTGATGCCATCGACGCCCATCTTGTATTTCAGGCCCACAAGCCATTCGCCCTCTTCGACGAACTGGAAGCCTGTGTTGCTGGCGTCGAACTGGGTCAGGATGCCCAAGCTAATGATGAAGGTCACCGTGGTCGTGACCAGCGCGAACCGTTTGGCATTCAGCTGCGCGGCATCATCATCGCCCCGCAGGAACAGGGCCATGATCAGCGCGGCCAGCGCCGGGATGAAACAGACGGCAGAGAGAAGATAGCCGCTCATCAGTTTGCTCCTCCGCCCAGGGTCATCCAGGTGACAAAGGCTGCGATGCCAATCACCATCCAGAAGGCGTACGTGAAGATGTATCCGGACTGGGCCCGGCCAGCGAGCCGGGTGAAGAACGGGACGATCCCCATAGCCACGCCGTTGAGGAACCCGTCAATGATACTGCCATCCCCGCCCTTCCACAGCAGGCGGCCCAGCGCCTTTATCGGCCCGACAATGACCGCGTCATAGAGTTCGTCGAAATACCACTTGTTCTTGAGGAACAGGTAGAGCGGACGCTGATTTTCCGCCAACCGTTTGGGCAGCGCCGGGTTCACGATGTAGAAGAGATAGGCCAGCGCGAGGCCCAGCACCATCGCGATGAAGGGCGAAACCTTGACCCATTTTGGCGCGGCGTGCGCGTCGTCCAGCACGTGATTGTCGGGCGCCATGTACAGTGCGCCTTCGCCCAGCTTGCCGACAAAGGCATAGTGATGGTCGCCACCATAAGCCTTGTCGCCGCCGTGATCGTCATCCTTGGCCTTACCATGGTCATCCGCCTTGGCGTGATCATCGCCATTAGTTGCGTCCTTAGCGTGATCGTCCGCATGCGCTTCGGCCACGGGGATGCCGTAGAATTTGCCAACCTGATCGGCATGGCCAAAGAACTGGTTATACCAGATCATCCCGGCAAACACCGCGCCCAGCGACAGCACGCCCAGCGGGATCAGCATAACCATCGGGCTTTCATGCGCATGTTCATGCGTGTGCTTGTCGCCGCGTTCCTTGCCAAAGAAAGTCAGGAAAATCAGCCGCCAAGAATAGAAGCTGGTCATAAACGCGGCAATCACCAGCGCCCAGAAGCCGAAGCCGGACCCGCCGGCATAGGCGCTTTCTATGATCGCGTCCTTGGACAGGAAGCCGGCAAAGCCAATCGTGGTCAGCGGGATACCGACACCGGTGATGGCCAGCGTGCCAATCATCATCGCCCAGAAGGTATAGGGGATCTTCTTACGCAAGTTGCCGTAGTTCATCATGTCCTGTTCGTGGTGCATCGCATGGATGACCGACCCAGCCCCGAGGAACAACAGCGCCTTGAAGAAGGCGTGGGTAAACAGGTGGAACATGGCCGCCGAATACATGCCCACGCCGGCGGCAACAAACATGTAACCCAGCTGCGAACAGGTCGAATAAGCGATCACGCGCTTAATGTCGGTCTGCACCAGACCCACGGTCGCCGCAAAGAACGCGGTCGCGGCGCCCATCACCGTGATAAAGGCGGTCGCGTGTGGTGCGAATTCCATGATCGGCGACATGCGGCAGACCAGGAACACACCGGCAGTCACCATGGTTGCGGCGTGGATCAGGGCGGACACCGGGGTCGGACCTTCCATCGCGTCCGGCAGCCAGGTGTGCAAGAGCAGTTGCGCCGATTTCCCCATCGCGCCGATGAATAGCAGAAAGGCCACGATCTCGACCGCGTTCCATTCGCTCCACAGGAAGGTGACCCGGGTTTCTGCCAGCGTCGGCGCAGAGGCAAAGATGTCGGAGAAATTGATGCTGTCAGTCAGGAAGAACAGCGCGAAGATCCCCAGCGCAAAGCCGAAATCGCCGACGCGATTGACCACAAATGCCTTGATCGCTGCCGCATTGGCAGACGGTTTACGATAATAAAAGCCGATCAGCAGGTAGGAGGCGACGCCTACGCCTTCCCAGCCAAAGAACATCTGCACAAGGTTGTCGGACGTAATCAGCGCAAGCATGGCAAAGGTAAAGAAGGACAGATAGGCAAAGAAGCGCGGCTTGTAGCTTTCGCCTTCATTCCACTGCGGGTCATGGTCCATGTAGCCAAAGCTGTAGAGATGGACCAGCGCGGACACGGTGGTGACCACAATCAGCATGATCGCCGTCAGCCGGTCCAGCCGGATCGCCCAGTCGGTGGCCAGCGTGCCGCTTTCGATAAAGCGCATTACGGGGATTTGCTGGGTCACCCCATCAAAGGAAAAGAAAACGACCCAGCTGAGCAGGCAGGCCAGGAACAACAGGCCCGTCGCAGTCCACTGGGCCGCCGTTTCACCAATGATCCACCAGCCAAAACCACAGATGATCGCGCCGATCAGCGGCGCAAAGAGGATGATGGTTTCCATTTGCGATCAGCCCTTCATCACGTTGACGTCTTCGACGTCAATAGTGCCGCGGTTGCGGAAGAAACAAACAAGGATGGCCAGGCCAATCGCGGCCTCGGCGGCGGCCACGGTCAGCACAAAGAGCGTAAAGACCTGCCCGACGAGATCGCCGAGAAAGGCGGAAAAGGCCACGAGATTGATGTTCACCGCCAGCAGCATCAGCTCGATGCTCATCAGCAGGATGATCACGTTCTTGCGGTTCAGGAAAAGCCCAAAAATGCCGATGACGAAGAGTGTCGCCGCCACCGTCAGGTAATGTTCCAATCCGATCATCTGTATCTGTCCCGTTTCGTTCTTGGGGCTCTGGAATCTTGCAAAGAGTCTTGGCCGCTTTCTTTCGCAGAAATCGGCGTCAGCCGGTTCCCCTGGGGCTTGTATTTCTGTCCCGAAGCCATTTCATTTCAATCAGTTCCAGCACGTCACAGCCCCTCGCCCGGTTTAACGTCCTTCAGTTCCATCGCCTTGGCCGGATCGCGGTAGATCTGAGCCAGAATGTCCTGCCGCTTCACATCTGTCCGGTGGCGCAGCGTCAGTACGATGGCTCCGATCATCGCCACCAACAGGATCAGGCCCGACAGCTGGAACAGGAGGAAATACTGGTCATAGAGGATTGCGCCTAGCGCTTCGGTGTTGTGCTTGTCCACAGGCGTGACCTGCGCGCGCAGGCCGTCTGCGGCCGGGTTGGTTTCCCAAGCACCATAGGCCATCACGAATTGCATCAGGATCACCACGCCTATCAGCAATGCCAGCGGCATGTATTTGGCCATCTCTGCCTTCAGTTCGGCAAAATCAACGTCGAGCATCATTACGACGAACAGGAACAGAACGGCCACCGCGCCAACATACACCACGATCATCAGCATCGCGACAAATTCGGCCCCGAGCAGCACGAACAGTCCCGACGACGACAGGAAGGCCAGAATAAGCCACAGGACCGAATGCACCGGGTTGCGGCTGATCACGGTAAAGAACCCGCCTGCCACGACACATATTGCAAATAGGTAAAAGGCAAAGGCGCTCATGACTTGTCCCCTTCGTCATCGCCCAAGGCGTCCTTGGCCAGATCGAGAGCCCGGCTCATTGCCGGGATACCGGCAAACACGGACATCTGGCCGATCGTTTCCACAATTTCTTGCCGCCGGGCCCCGGCTTCCAGCGCATGGCGCATGATCTGGCGAACGGCGCTCTCGTTCTGTGCACCCTGCATTGTCAGCCCCGCCAGCGTCAGTAGAAGACGCGTCTTGGCATCCAAACCCTCGGTGTTGACCTTGTTTCCGAACCAGACCTCCATCAGTTCCTTGGGCATGGTCGGCCAGAGTTTTTCAAATTCCTTCGGAGAAAAGCTTTCCAGCGCGGGATTGAAGGCTTTCGCCATCTCCTGCGCCTGGGCCATCATCGCCTCGAACGGATTGAGCGGGTTATCAGGCATCACACGGTCTCCGTCCCAAGACTTCTCAACAAAGCCCTGGCAAAAGTTTCTAGACAACTTTTGCGGGTGCTGGTCATCGGTACGGCGCGTCTACTTCGAGGTTGCGGGCAATCTCGGCTTCCCAGCGTTCGCCGTTCTCCAGCAGCTTTTCCTTATTGTAGAACAGCTCTTCGCGGGTTTCTGTCGAAAACTCGAAATTCGGACCTTCGACAATGGCATCCACCGGGCAGGCTTCCTGACAGAAGCCACAATATATGCACTTGGTCATGTCGATGTCATAGCGCGTGGTCCGGCGTGAACCGTCTTCGCGCGGCTCAGCATCGATGGTGATCGCCTGTGCCGGGCAGATCGCTTCGCAAAGCTTGCAGGCGATACAGCGTTCTTCGCCGTTCGGATAGCGGCGCAGCGCATGTTCACCACGGAACCTTGGGCTCAGCGGGCCTTTTTCGTGCGGATAGTTAATCGTGGCCTTGGGCGCGAAGAAATACTTCATGCCCAGTTTGAAGCCTTTGAAAAAATCCGCCAGCAGGAAGTATTTCGCGGCGCGGGTGTAGTCGATCTGGGTCATGGGCAATGCTCCCATTTTACCTTGCAGGGGTTTGCTCGGGTCAGGCGGTCAGACGTCATGGGCTTACATCCCCCACCGCGCGAAGGCGCCCCAGAACCAGCCAAACTTGGCGGCGAAGCTCACGAACACGACCCAGAACAGCGACATCGGCAGGAAAACTTTCCAGCCCAGGCGCATCAGCTGATCGTAGCGGTAGCGCGGGGTGATGGCCTTGACCATCGAGAAGACGAAGAACACCAGCAGCATCTTCATCACCATCCACAGGATACCATCGGGCAGCCCGGGGATCGGCGACAGCCACCCGCCGAAGAACAGCAGAGACACCAGCGCGCACATCAGCACGACAGCCACCAGTTCGCCGATCATGAATAGCAGGAACGGGGTGGAGGAATATTCCACCTGATAGCCCGCCACCAGTTCCGATTCAGCTTCAGGAAGGTCGAACGGCGGGCGGTTGGTTTCGGCGAGCGCCGAGATGAAGAACAGGAACAGCATCGGCAGATGCGGCAGCCAATACCAGTTGAACAGGCCGAGGTTACCATCCTGCGCTTTTACGATATCCCCAAAGTTCATGGAGCCGGTGGAGATGATCACACCGATGATGATCAGGCCGATGGACACTTCATAGGAGATCATCTGCGCCGCCGATCGGAGCGAGCCGAGGAACGGATATTTGGAGTTCGAGGCCCAGCCACCCATGATGATGCCGTACACTTCAAGCGAGGAAATGGCGAAGACGTAGAGGATGGCGACGTTGATATCCGCCAGCACCCAGCCATCGTTGAACGGGATCACCGCCCAGGCAACCAGCGCCATGACCAGGCTGATCATCGGGGCGAGGAAATAAACCGCGCGGTCGGCACCCGCGGGCACGACAATTTCTTTCACGATGTATTTCAGGAAGTCCGCGAAACTCTGAAGCAGGCCATAGACACCAACCACGTTTGGTCCGCGCCGCATCTGGACCGCGGCCCAGATTTTGCGGTCGGCATACATCAGGAAGGCCAGCGCAACGAGCAGCGGGACCACAACCAACAGAATCTGGGCAACGACAACAATCAGGATGCCTGCCGTGGTGTTGGAAAAAAACTCAGCCATGTGTCCTCACACCGTGGGTATTCCATTTTCCGCACATGCCGCCACGACCACTTCGGCGTCGATCGTGCGCAGCCCCGGCGGCAGGGATGGCGAGATGGTGTAAACAGCATCTGCCGTCCAGATACCAGCCTCTTCCGTCACATTTGTGCGTAAATGACGCGCGAATCCGTATCCTCGAATCAAAGCATACTGCGCTGCAGCACACTCTGCGTATTCTGCGGCCGGTTCTGGGCTATCACCCCCACGCAAACGGGCGCCAAATTGGACCAGATCTCCGTCCAGCAGGCTGGTCTGGATGCCCAGATAATCTGACACGGCGACGATGTCCGGCCCGGTCTGGGCCAGATCACACGCGGCAAGCGGAAGGCAGATTATGACCGCGGCCCGCAGCATTACTCAGCCGCGATCGGGGCCTCGTCGCGTGCGCTTGCATTTCGGCTAAGCTCTGCCATCAGGGACGACGCCCGTGCAATCGGGTTGGTTAGGTAGTGATCTGCCACCGCCGCGCCAAAAGCCGCGGTGTCCAGCGCCCCGGCTTCGGGGATCTGCCACGCGTTTTCCGGCACCTCGTCGATGGCGGACAGATGCGGCACCTCTGCGGCCAGTGCCTGACGCAGATGTGCAATCGAATCGTAAGACAGCGGTGCGCCCAATTCTCCGGACAGCGCGCGCAGGATGGCCCAGTTCTCTTTCGACTCACCCGGACCGTAAATCGCCCGAAGGGCAAGCTGTGGGCGGCCTTCGGTGTTCACGAACAGACCCGGCTCCTCGGTATAGGCCGCCCCTGGCAGGATCACGTCGGCACGATGCGCACCGCGGTCGCCATGGCTGCCTTGATAAATCACAAAGGTGCGGTTTTCATCACCAACCGCTTCGCCGCTTGAGGCACCTGCGATATCCACTTCGTCCGCGCCAAGATTGTAGATCACGTCAGCCTCTTGAAGGGCTTCCATCCCGTCGGGGTTGGTCGCGCCCACATCCATCGCGCCCACACGCCCGGCGGCAGTGTGCAGGACCAGTATACCGGATTTGGTGCTTTCGGCCAGTTTCATCGCATTGGCCAGCACGGCGGCGCCGTCTTCGCGCTGCAATGCGGCCTGACCAACGATGATGACCGACGGTTTTTCACCCATTTCAGAATGATCGTGGCGCAGCAGTTCAGAAATGGTGTCTGGTCCAGTTCCCAGATGGGAATATTCATACTTTAGATCAATGGCTTCACCGATCACGCCGACATTAGCACCACGCAGCCAAGTCTTACGGATGCGAGCGTTCAGCACCGGTGCTTCGTCGCGCGGGTTGGTACCGATCAGCATAATGGCTTCCGCGCCATCGATGTCTTCGATCGTCGCGGTACCGACATAAGCCGACCGGTTGCCAGCAGGCAGCTTGGCCCCGTCAGTGCGGCATTCCACGACACCGCCCTGCCCTTCAATCAGCTGTTTCAGCGCAAAGCTGGCCTCGACCGAGGCCAGATCTCCCACCAGACCGGCCAGCTTGGAAGCGCCTTTGATGGCATACGCGGCTTTGCTCAGCGCTTCAGGCCATGTGGCGGGGCGCAATTTACCGTTTTCACGAATGTAAGGCTTGTCCAGTCGCTGGCGACGAAGCCCGTCCCAGACGAAACGCGTTTTGTCCGCGATCCATTCTTCGTTCACGCCATCATGGTTACGCGGCAGGATGCGCATGACCTCGCGCCCCTTGCTGTCGACCCGGATATTGGATCCCAGCGCATCCATTACGTCGATGGTTTCGGTCTTGGTCAGCTCCCAAGGACGTGCGGTGAACGCATAAGGTTTCGACGTTAGCGCACCCACCGGACACAGGTCGATGATGTTGCCCTGCAGGTTCGAATCGAGTGTCTGGTTCAGGTAGGAAGTGATTTCCGCATCTTCCCCACGCCCGGTCTGGCCCATCTGGGTGATACCGGCGACTTCGGTCGTGAAACGGACACAGCGGGTGCAGGAAATACAGCGTGTCATGGTCGTGGCCACCAGCGGGCCAAGGTCCAGATCATCCACCGCGCGCTTGGCTTCGTTAAACCGGGTATCGGACATGCCATAGGCCATAGCCTGGTCCTGCAGATCGCATTCACCGCCCTGGTCGCAGATCGGGCAATCCAGCGGGTGATTGATCAGCAAAAACTCCATGACCCCTTCGCGGGCCTTCTTGACCATGGGAGAATTGGTTTTGACCACTGGTGGCCGGCCTTCGGGCCCCGGACGCAGATCACGCACCTGCATCGCACAGGACGCTGCCGGCTTCGGTGGGCCGCCTACAACCTCTACCAGACACATCCGACAATTGCCCGCAATTGACAGCCGTTCATGATAGCAGAAACGCGGGATCTCGATCCCTGCTTCTTCACAGGCCTGGATCAGGGTCATTGCCCCGTCTACTTCCAGTTCAGTGCCGTCGATGATGATCTTGCGGAGGTCTGACATGGCTCACTTCGCTTTCAGATAGATCCCAATCGCGCTGGACCGGGCGATTTCCTTTTTGCCGAGAGCACAGAAACTCTCGGGCTTCGAATAGCTGACGCCGTTGGCTGACAAATAGGCCTTGCCCTTGATGCGCATTCGCTGCTGTTCTGATTTCGATTCGACATAGGCGCGGATTTCGTCATCGCTATACCCCAGATCGTTGGCGTGGGCACGCAATTGATACATTTTGCCGATCGCTTTCAAGCGCAAACCGGAAATGCTGTCGCAATACTCGTCGATCTCGTTGGCAATGGCGATGTAATACAGCGTATCGTCTATTTCCCGCACGTCGCGCAGCGGAGGTTTGGCCAGGGCCAATGTCGGCAATGCAATCGCAAGAACGGCAATAAAGGCGATGGGTCTGGTTACAAACATGGGTAATCCTCCATTGAACGGCAGGATCAAAACGCCTCAACAGGCAGATGTTATGCAATAGCACGCCCGGGTCTGCGCGGAGATATGCCGTTTTCGGCCTCACTGCGGATCACATGTCCCTTGAAAGGTCAGGCGACCATCGGTGATAAGCAGGTTCTGCGGTTCGGTGGCCGGACCAACGGTCCAGTCGATGCGCGAGGTGCCAAAATTCTTGATGCAATACCGCGTACCTTCATATCCACCCGCGGCGCGTGCGCCATCCAGCGATTGCTCCACATTCCGAATCGAGACCGTGAAATCGCGCAGCGTATTTTTCTTGTCGATCGGGCTAGCATCGGTGCGGAAGTAATAGCCGCCAAAGGTGACCCGGTCTTCAGGGCGGTCGCAACCGGTCACCAGAACGGCAACACAGCAGGAGAAGACCGCGAACAGCCCCAATCGCCCCGGCGTTTTTCGCATACCCATGTTTGGCTCGCATCCATCTTTACAAATAGCTCAGCACGCAGATGCCGAATGATCAGTAGCTGGCTCCGTATCGCCTTCCAGCGACAAAATTTCAAGCTGTTCTGGGCATTTCAAGCCTTATAGACGCGCGGTTCAATGTCACGCGGCCGCATCGTAACAACCCTTGTCGCGCCAAAGCACCGCATCGTGCAGATCCGACCAGTCAAACACATTCTGCAACAAACCTTCGACGCGCACGCGAGCCAGTCAGTCCAGCACCTCTTAAGCGGCGAGTGGTGATCGCCCGGCGCGCACCATTTCGGCAGTTCGATCCGCACTCTGGCTAAGTCGTAACGATCCAAGCGCAAACCGAGGTTGCGATCGGACAAAGCACGATCGGCGTCGGTGTCGCCGCCGTGTTTCACCTCCAGCCAGCCAATCTCCGCGCTGACACAGAGATCGTTTTACTCTGCCGCAACCGCCGTCACACGGCCTGTGCGCTTGGCCTTGATCCGGTCTTCAATCTCATCCCGGAAATGGCGCACCAAGCCCTGGATTGGCCAGGCGGCTGCGTCGCCCAAGGCACAGATGGTGTGACCCTCGACCTGCTTGGTCACGTCCAGCAGCATGTCGATTTCCTCAACCTCGGCCTCGCCTGTCACCAGCCGGTCCATGACCCGCATCATCCACCCCGTGCCTTCCCGGCACGGCGTGCACTGGCCACAGCTTTCGTGTTTGTAGAACTTCGACAGCCGCCAGATCGCTTTGATGATGTCGGTGGACTGGTCCATCACAATTACCGCTGCCGTCCCCAGCCCAGAGCGTTGTTCGCGCAGCCAGTCGAAATCCATGATCGCGTCCTTGCGCATCACATCCGCCGGAAGGCAGGGCACCGACGACCCCCCTGGGATCACAGCCTTGAGATTGTCCCAGCCGCCCCGGATGCCGCCGCAGTGGCGGTCAATCAGTTCGTCAAAGGAGATCGACATGGCCTCTTCGACAACGCAGGGGTTGTTGACGTGGCCGGAAATTGCAAACAGCTTGGTGCCTGCATTATTGGCCCGGCCAAAGCCCGAGAACCAATCCGCCCCGCGTCGAAGAATAGTGGGCACAACCGCAATCGATTCCACGTTGTTCACCGTAGTCGGGCAACCATAGAGCCCCGCACCCGCCGGGAAAGGCGGCTTCATGCGCGGCATGCCTTTTTTGCCTTCAAGGCTTTCCAGCAGCGCGGTTTCTTCACCGCAGATATACGCGCCTGCACCATGATGCAGGAACAGGTCAAAATCCCAGCCGGAGCCAGCGGCATTCTTGCCCAGCAGGCCAGCATCGTAACATTCGTCAATCGCGGTCTGCAGCGCTTCACGTTCGCGAATATATTCGCCGCGTAGGTAGATGTAGCATGCATGCGCGTTCATCGCGAAAGACGCGATCAGGCAGCCTTCGATCAGCGTGTGCGGATCGTGGCGCATGATTTCGCGATCCTTGCAGGTGCCGGGTTCGGATTCGTCCGCGTTGACCACCAGATAGGACGGGCGGCCATCGCTTTCCTTCGGCATGAAGGACCATTTCAGCCCGGTAGGGAAGCCCGCACCGCCGCGCCCGCGCAGGCCGCTGGCCTTGGTCTGTTCCACGACCCAGTCACGGCCCTTCTGGATCAGGCCCGCGGTGCCATCCCAATGGCCCCGCGCCTTGGCCCCGGCCAACGTGCGGTCATGCATGCCATACAGGTTGGTGAAGATCCGGTCTTCGTCTTTCAGCATGAAGGCTTACCCCTGATTATCCCGGCGCGCGCGCCAGATTTGGTAAATATTCACAAACGCCCATACAAATCCGGCGAGCGAGAAGAAGTAGAACAGCATTTCAAACCGCGGCTCTAGGCGAAGGACCTGTACCAGCCACGGCGCAAGAATGGCCAGTACGCCGGATGCCGCAATCACCGAACCGGTGATGCGGCCTTTGCGAACCAGCGTCTGTTCCAAGTCTTGCGCCATGTGTGTTTACGTCCGCCCGCTATTTCTTCTTGCGGGCAGAAAACTCTGTTTCTCCGCCAGCGGCCAGGGTTGTTGCCTGACCGATCCAGTCGTCGCGTGAGATACGGCCCTTGAAGGACAGGACATCGTCCATGCGGGCGACATCGTCTTCGGACCAGCCTGCGATCTGGGCAAAGCTTGTCACCCCAGC
>JAEPNQ010000159.1 GCA_017643305.1 Marinibacterium sp.
CAGCAGATAGCCATGATCCAGTCGATGACCAAGAAGGAACGCGCCAATCCGAAACTGCTGCAGGCCTCCCGCAAGAAACGGATCGCCGCCGGGTCGGGGATGGAGGTTAGCGACCTGAACAAACTGCTGAAGATGCATCGCCAGATGGGCGATATGATGAAGAAAATGGGCAAGATGGGCAAAGGCGGCATGCTGAAACAGGCCATGAAAGGCATGTTCGGCAAGGGCGGCATGCCCCCCGACATGGCTGCAGGCATGGACCCCAAGGCGCTGGAAGCGGCAGCCAAGCAGATGGGCGGTAAAATGCCTGGCGGGCTGCCCGGCCTTGGCGGCGGGGCGCAATTGCCTCCGGGTCTGTCCGGATTTGGGAAGAAGAAATAACGCCCGTGTCTTCCTCATGCTTCAGATATCCTCGCCGGAGGCCAGATTTTTCGACGAAAAATCTCGCTCCCGCCAGACGTGGAGCGGTACGATGACCGTGGTCCCGGTGCTGGAAACCGAACGGTTGCGCCTGCGAGCAGCCGAGATGCGGGATTTCGAAGCCTATGCCGACTATTGCGCTTCGGACCGATCTCAGACTGTGGGCGGACCGTTCACCCGCGATGAAGCCTTTTCGCAGCTTTGCGCCATTGCGGGGCAGTGGCAGATCTATGGCTATGGCCGCTGGATTATCGCCGACAAGGACAGCGAAGCCGCTTTGGGCGCGACAGGCGTGTTTCATCCCGTCACCTGGCCGGAGCCAGAGAATGCCTGGACCGTGTTTGCCGATGCCGAAGGCAAAAGCATAGCATTTGAAGCGGCCACAGTTGCGCGGGACCACGTGTATGACGTGCTGGGTTGGCCCACGGTGATCAGCTGTATCACCGATGTAAACACGCGCTCCATCGCCTTGGCGGAACGAATGGGCGCCAAGCGCGAAGGCGGTTTCGTGCATCCCAAATACGGGCCATTGAACATCTGGCGGCATGTTGCACCTGAGGCGCGTGTATGACTGTGGCGTTGTCTAATACCCCGGTGCTGGAAACCGAGCGTCTGGTCCTGCGCGCGCCGCAGGCCGGTGACTGGCCGGCATGGCGTGCGATGATGCAAACGGACAGGTCCGAGTTCATTCGCTCGCCAGGCGGCTTTCAGGAAGATCAGGCCTGGCGTGGGTTTGGTCACATGATCGGGCATTGGGTCCTGCGCGGCTGGGGCCAGTTTGTGTTCACACGGAAGGGGGACACCACCGCGCTGGGAGCGACAGGCCCCTGGTATCCGGCAGGCTGGGCCGAACGGGAACTCGGCTGGTCCGTCTGGTCCGAGGCTGCCGAGGGCCAGGGCTATGCGTTCGAAGCGGCCCGGGCCGCGCGGGACTATGCGATTCACACGCTCGGCTGGAACACGGCGGTGAGCTATATCAACCCGGCCAATGCAAGGTCGATTGCTTTGGCCGAGCGTTTGGGGGCTGTTCTGGATCCGGCTGCAGCGCTGCCCGATTTGCCCGATTGGGACGGCACGCTGGTGTTCCGCCACCCACAAGAGGAGCACAGCGCATGATTGCCTGGTATAAACAATCCCCCACCGGCACAGCACCCGGAACCGCACGGGAGTTCGCGCGTAGCTCACTGGGTACAGATGATGGCGTGGTCAGTTTTGTTGCCATGGGCCACGACCGATCCATCCGACTGGTTGAACGGCTGGACGCGCTCAAAGATAAATCCGCGCCGTCGATTGACGGCAGTGATGCGGTGTATCGCCATCCGTCCCCGGTGCAGCTGTCTGGCAGTCAGCTGGCCCACGGGATCGAGATGGAGATCGCGCACGACCAGGATCCCTTATTCAAGCCGGAGGGCTGGGCCATTGACTGATAATCAAAACCTTCGTTCCGAAGACCGGAACCCAGAAACATCAGACCCGGTGGCGCGCGCCGCCGACCTTTTGAAAGAGCATCGCCACAGCATCGACCGGCTTGACGCGATCCTGGTCTATACGCTGGGTGAGCGGTTCAAGCACACGCAGGCCGTTGGCAAGCTGAAGGCCCTGCATGACCTTCCCCCGTCTGATCCAAACCGCGAAGCGGCCCAGATCGCACGGCTAGAAGACCTGTCGAAACAGGCCAACCTGGACCCTGAATTCGCCAGGAAATTTCTGAACTTCATCATCGCCGAAGTTATTCGGCATCACAAAAAATACAAATCCTAGGGGACATCCCCCAGCACAGCCATTTAAAGGAGAATACCAATGGCAATGAAGATCCGACTGGCCCGTGGCGGCTCCAAGAAACGTCCGTTTTACCGCATCGTGGCTGCAGACAGCCGCATGCCGCGCGATGGCCGTTTCATCGAGAAGCTTGGAACCTACAACCCGCTGCTGCCGAAAGACAGCGAAGACCGCGTGAAGATGAACATTGAGCGCGTCCAGTACTGGATGGGCGAAGGCGCCCAGCCGACCGACCGTGTGGCCCGCATGCTGGAAGCCGCTGGCGTTCTGGAAAAGACTGAGCGCAACAACCCCAAAAAAGGTGAGCCGGGCACCAAGGCCAAAGAACGCGCAGAAGAGAAAGCCGCGAAGGCAGCAGAAGCCACCGAAGCAGCTTCGGCACCGGCCGAAGAAGAAGCTGTCGAAGAGGCAGCGGAATAAGCTGGCATGCGGATCGCCCCGACACATCACAGCGCCCGGAGGATTTCATGACAGACCGTGTCTGCGTTGGCGCCATCACGGGTGCATTTGGTGTGCGGGGCGAAGTGCGGCTGAAAAGCTTTTGCGCAGAGCC
>JAEPNQ010000162.1 GCA_017643305.1 Marinibacterium sp.
GCCGATATGGTGGTAGAGGATCTGAAGGCAGCCAAGCGCCGTTATGTGCTGTCCGCACATGGGCTAGATCAATCAATAAGTGTTGAAAGATAATTGCTAGTTTCTTGCTTGTGTCGCGGCAACAATGAATCTGCATGCTAGGATCTAAATCAGTCCCCTAAAAATAGCTCTGATTCTGAATACATCTAAATCTGTATTTCCCAGGTCAACGGCGGAGTAAAATGGGCCACGAGGCGGCGCAAAATTAGGCCACTTTTGCTTTGCGCGGGACGCGGGTTATGGCCGCCTTGGATCGTCAGGTCCAAGTCTGGGCTTTTGATCAGTTGATGTTGTCGCCGGGCTTGCGTGCGCGGCTTCGCGCGCGCCAATAGCTTTCGCCGTTCATCTCGAGGATGTTGACGTGGTGGGTCAACCGGTCGAGGAGCGCGCCGGTAAGCCGCTCGGTGCCAAAGGTCTCGGCTCATTCATCGAAGGGCAGATTGCTGTTGATCAGCGTGGCGCCGCGCTCGTAGCGCTGAGAGATAATCTCAAAGAGTAGCTCGGCGCCAGTTTTGGACAGGGGCACGAAGCCCAATTCATCGATTATCAGCAGCTTCACGGCAGCCATCTGCTTCTGGACACGGAGCAGACAGCGTTCGTCGCGAGCCTCCGTCAACTCGTTGACCAGGGCCGCGACGGTGGTGAAGCTGACGGACATGCCCTTCTGGCAGGCCGCCAACCTCATTCCCAGGGCAATGTGGGTCTTGTCTGTTCCGCTGGGCCCGAGGGCGATCACGTTCTCACGCCGTTCGATCCATTCACAGAGCGCCAGTTCCAGAACCTGCATCTTGTTCAGTTTTGGGATCGCCTTGAAGTCGAAGCTGTCTAGCCTTTTGGTGGCTGGGAACTTCGCGGCTTTAACACAGCGCTCGACCATCTGCCGCTCGCGGTCGGTGAGTTCCAGTTCCACGATGCGCGACAGGAATTAGACATGGTCCAATCCTTCGGCGGCGCATTGGCGCGCAACCTTCTCGTGTTCCCGCCGGAAGATGGGCAACTTCAGCTTCTTCAGATGGTGGGCAAGCAGGAGCTTCGGAGCGTCGGTCATTCTTTCGCCTCCGACATCAAGGCCATATAGTTGGCCGCATGCGTCGTCTCGACATTCGCGCGTGGCAGGTAGGGGTAGACGTCGAGGTCGAGCCTTTGGGGACATTTCTCCACCTGGCAAAGTCCGAGATGCTTCACGGCATCGAAGCCGACCGCGCCCAGCTTTAAGGCCTTCTTCACGGCGGCATGCAGATTATCCATGCCAAAGGTCTCGAGCAGAAGCAGCACCTGCACATACTCGCGGCGCCCCATATTGAGCATGCGCGCCTCCATCATGCGGCGCAAAGTCTGGAACCCTTCGGGCAGGTCCCATTCCGCCAGAGGCGCAGCCTGGTCCAAGGCATTGATCTTGCGCTCGAGCAGCGGGATGTAGTGCACCGGGTCAAAGATCAGGTCCTCGCGATCGTAACTTAGCGGGGGCGGGCAATCGGTCCAAATTGCATTAGAGACCAAAGGTATTTGGGATTAAGCCGAAACAAACCTAAAGCATTTCGGTTTGAACTTGAATCGCGGGGGATTCCCTTGGGTCGTCAGATGTGACCCGTCTTGTTTGGGAGGATGGATCATGTCAGCACCATTTCCACCGGCACTCAGGACGCGGTTTCAAAGATACATTGAAGAAGGGTTAAGTGGGCGCGCGGCGGCTTTGCGCCTGAAATTATCACCGTCGACAGGTGCGCTATGGACGCGCTGGGTGATGACCAAGGGGCATGCAGAACCTGCTCCCCAAGGACCGCCACGCGGCAAGGGGAAGCCGGCACCACATCAAGCTTTCCTTGAAGAGTTGGTCGCCCAGGACCCTGATATAACGCTCTTTGAACTGTGGGATGCACTGGCCGATGCAGAGGGCATGCGGATGCACTACTCCTCCATTGCCAACCTGCTGTCCCGGCTCGGGTTCACGTAAAAAAAGTCGCTGTTTGCCACCCAGCGCCATCGCGCCAAGGTAAAGTAACAGCGCGGACTGGCTCAAATATCGCCTTCCTGCCATTGCGGCCTTGCCGGATCGCATTGTCTTCCTTGATGAAACGGCAGTGAAGACGAACCTCACGCGCCTGCGCGGCAGGGCAAAACGGGGCCAATGCCTGACGATAGATGCGTCGTTCGGCAGCTGTGGGACCCAAACCCTGATTGCCGGTCTCACACAGGATGCGTTGATCACGCCGTGGGCCATAAAGGGGGCGATGGATGGCCCTGCTTTTGCCGCCTACATCTGCGAAGTGCTCATCCCGGAAGTCACCCTCGGAACCGTGGTCATCCTCGACAACCTTGCCACGCACCGGAACAAGGAAGCAGACCAGTCCCTGCGCGACCACGGCTGCTGGTTACTCTACCTGCCGCCGTACTCGCCCGATCTGAACCCAATAGAGCAGGCCTACTCAAAGCTGAAAGCCTACCTGCGGCGGATCGGGGCAAGAACATTCACAGAAGTCTTCGAAGCTATCGGGGCCATCTGTGATCTCTACTACCCGGAACAGTGCTGGAATTACTTCAAGGCTGCCGGTTATGTCCCAGGTTAATGTCGAAACGCTTTA
>JAEPNQ010000105.1 GCA_017643305.1 Marinibacterium sp.
AGCTGGCGGCGGATTACCTTGTCATGGCGGCGTGGCTGGCCTTTCTGAAGTCGCGCCTGCTGCTGCCGCCCGATCCGGAGGACGAGGGGCCATCGGGCGAGGAGCTGGCGGCGCACCTGGCGTTCCAGCTGGAACGCTTGCAGGCCATGCGGACTGCGTCGGCCCGGCTGATGGGACGTGACCGGCTGGGGCGCGATTTCTTTGTGCGCGGGCAGGGGGAGGATGTGACCCGCATCCGCACTGTTCGCTACACCGCCACGCTGCTGGATCTTATGCAGGGCTATGCGCGCGTGCGCACCAAGGATGAATTCCGCCCCTTTGTAATGGACCGTGACAGCATCTTTACGATGGAGCAGGCCTTGGACCGGCTGCGCGGGCTGATCGGTTTTGCCGGGTCCTGGGCGGATATGTCCAGCTACCTGCCCGAAGGCTGGGAAACTGACCCGAAACGCCGCCGGTCGGCCACCGCGGCCACGCTGGCAGCGGCCTTGCAACTGGTGAAGGAAGGCGTCATGGACATCCGCCAGACCGAAACCTTTGCCCCGATCGAACTGCGCAGGAAGGAGGACAGGTCGTGACCGACAGCGACGAAACTGAAAGCCTGTTCGAAGCCCCGCCTATGGCGGAACAGGAACGCATGGTCGAAGCGGTACTGTTTGCAAGTCCCGAACCTGTTACCGTGCGCGACCTGATGGCGCGAATGCCCCATGGCTGCGAACCCGAAGAGGCGCTGACTCACCTGCGCAAACGCTACGAAGGCCGTGGCGTACGGGTGGTCAAGATCGGCGATGCCTGGGCGATGCGCACGGCGCCGGACCTGGGCTTTCTTATGCAAAAGGAAACGGTGGAGACCCGGAAACTGAGCCGCGCGGCCATCGAAACTCTTGCGATCATCGCCTATCACCAGCCGGTCACGCGGGCTGAGATCGAAGAAATTCGCGGCGTGTCCGTTTCGCGCGGGACCATCGACCAGTTGCTGGAAATGGAATGGATCCGCTTTGGCCGCCGCAAGATGACACCGGGGCGCCCAGTGACCTTTGTGGTGACACCTGAGTTTCTGGACCATTTCGGGCTGGAAAGTGCGCGCGATCTGCCGGGGTTGAAAGAACTGCGCGCTGCTGGTCTTCTGGAAAACCGCCCGCCGCCGGGGGTGGATGCGGGGAACGGGGAAGGGGAGAGTGGAGACGCTCAGCCTGAGCTGTTTGAAGACCCCGACGCCGAGGCGTAAAGCCCCGGAAGGCTGGGGTTTTCAATGTCTTGCGGGGCGTACCTGGCGGCTGGATGGTTCCACAGGCCACATCATAGTTGCCGCCAAGCTTGGACATAAACTTCTGGAAATATCGCAGCGACCCGATCATTGCGCCAAAATTGGCTTTGCCTCCCGACAGGATCTGCGCGCAGAACTCGAACAGGTCCGTGGGATGGGTGGCGGCGATCAGCACCGGGCCATTGTCCGCAACCGCGTCCAGCCCTTGAGCCCGAAACTGCGTGCCGCCGTTCAGCGACATCATTTTGTCCAGCAGGGCCATGCCTTGCAGTCCTGCGATTTGAGCAGGCAAGACTTCGCTCTGCCGCAGGCGAAAAATGGCTTCTCGTAAACAGACGGCTCAGCCAATCGCCTGCGGACAATCCCGCGCCTATGGTGGCCAAAGCCAGCCGTCCAAGACCGCGTAAATGCGGCCTTTCGCGCAAAATCTCATCAAGCGGGCGTTCAGAATGTATCCGGGATGTAATGCGGCGGCCTGCTGGTTGGTTTCGCCCCGAATTTGTCCTATTTTCATGGTAATCGCGCATAGAGCAGAAAAAAGGGGACCGAAATGGGGGCCAATCAGATTACAAACATGGTGATGCGGATCGTCATGCGCAAAGCCATTTCCAAAGGAATCGACATGGGCCTTGGCGCAGTATCGAAAAAGGGCGGTACGGCGCGTGAGCAGGGCCAGGACGTGGTGGCCGATGGTCAGACTGCGCCCAAGCGTAACCTGATACCCGAAGAAAAGCAGCGCCGGCAAGAGGCCCGCCGCGCCCGTCGTGCGGCCCGTCAGGCAAAGCAGGCGATGAAGGTCACCCGACGTGTTGGTAAACTTTAACCTTGTATCACCGCGCCGAGGGCGCGCCACTCAGTTTGTGACACGCCATCCCCGCGCGCCGTTTGTCGGTCAGCGCGGGATGTCTCGTTCATGCTCCAATCCTGTATCGAAGGTGCAACCGGTCACAGAATGAAATGACCCGCTTGCAAATCAATCGCGCCCAGGAGCGTAATTTCAAAATCCGCAATGCCGTCACCGGCGGTATCGGCGCGCACAAATGTATGGTTCCTGACGACTTCATAGGTCAGAGCATTTCTAACAACGAAAGGCGCTTCCCAGACAAATACCAGACTCTGGAACCCGGATGTCTGACTATCCCCGTCGACATCAGACAGATCAAACACATCTTCGCCAGACACAATATATCATTTCGCGCTTCGTAGGCCCGCATGTACAAAAACGTGTCCGCGCCGTTGCCGCCGGTAATCGTGTCAGAGCCGCGTCCTCCGTGCAGGATATCGTCGTCTGGACCGCCTTCCAGTGAATCTTGGTCTGCGCCTCCAGACATAAGGTCTTCGCCAGCGCCGCCGACCAATGTGTCGTTACCGTCATCCAGATTCAAAAGGTCCTCGCCGGGAATCGTGTCGTTCTTGCCACCGCCAAAAAGGGTGTCATTGCCCAAGCTGCCGACCAGTTCGTCATGTCCGTTGTTGCCGCGCAACTATTCACTGCCGTCACCGCCGATTACGAAGTCGTTGCCGCCTGCGGCTTCGATCCTGTCGATACCGGTCAACTCAATATCTTGGAAAATGAACACATCATCCCTCGGACTGCCCTGGATGTGAACGTCTTCGAATCCACCTCCCAAAATTTCCTCAATCCCATTGGACGCGTTAAAGGTTTCGGCAATCTTGATCGACATGTTGGGCGCAGTGGCGACGATCACATCCCAACCAAAGGTTCCCGAGTCGGAATAAAAATTAAAGTTGGAATCCACCCCGACAATGTAAACATCCGACCCGCCCCGTCCGTCAAAGTCGTCAATCTGTCTTGTGCCCCAGAGAATATTATCGCGAAAATTTCCAACAATTGATGGCATGGGCGCCAAGTAGCCAATCGGCACGCACCCTTTTTCGTTTTCGACATCTGAACTCAGTTTCTGATGGCAAATACTGGCCGCAATCATCCAATTGACCTCGCAAAAAAGACCAGAAGCGACCGGCAAAAGGCCGTATAAAACACGCTCATTTTGCACAAATGGGTCCGGCGAAAACACCGCAGACCGTGATGCTGTCACACCCTTATGTTGATATCCCGCGACCGTGCCTTCTAATCAGGCTGGGTTGCTTAGTAACCCTCAAATCGCAATAACGGCACGAATTTGAACCAAAATTTCACGTAAAATTTCAAAATTCTGGCTTGATGCTATGCGAGTCGATCGAAAATTTTGCCAGCTCGGCTGGGCCACGGCGGGCTTTACCTCAGAGTGCGAAAATGTTTGCTGAGCTTGAGCCCCTGGCCCTGGTAATTGGAGGCCAGCTCTGCACCGTAGAGCACCTGCGGCAGCTCAGCCATCTGTTCATAGACCAGCCGCCCGACGATCTGGCCGTGCTCCAGAACAAACGGCGCTTCGTGGCACCGCACTTCCAACACGCCGCGTGATCCTGCTCCGCCCGCGCCCGCATGGCCAAACCCAGGGTCGAAGAATCCGGCATAATGCACCCGGAATTCGCCCACCATGGCCAGATAAGGGGCCATTTCGGCGGCATAAGCGGGTGGTATATGCACCGCTTCGCGGCTGACAAGAATATAGAACGCACCAGGATCAAGGATAATTCGACCCGTTTCGCTGCGCACATCTTCCCAGAAATCGGCCGGGTCGTATTTCCCGATCTGGTCCAGATCGATCACGCCGGTATGTGGTTTGGCCCGGTATCCGACCAGATCGGTATCAGGCAGCCGAAGATCCACGGAAAAGCCCAGCCCATCCTGAATGACGCACGCGCCATCTACCAGAGGGGTCTCTTTGTGTAGGGCGCGTAGGGTAGCATCGCTCAGTACCGACTGGCCTTCACGGAAGCGGATCTGGTTTAGCCGCATCCCAGGGCGCACGAGTACGGAAAAGGAACGCGGGCAAATCTCGGCATACAACGGCCCGGTGTAGCCCGCCGGGACACGGTCAAATTCGGTCCCGCCGTCGATGATAACGCGGGTCAGTAAGTCCAACCGCCCTGTGGAGCTTTTCGCGTTTGCCGCCGCCGAAACTGCGCCGGGCAGATCCAGCGATTCCTGCAGCGGGACAAGGTAAACACAGCCCTTTTCCAGAACGGCACCATCGCTCAGGTCGATGCGGTGCATCTCGAACGTATCCAGCCGGTCCCGTACGGTTTGTCCATGTCCAGCCAGAAAGGACGCGCGCACACGGTAGGCAACAGTGCCCAGCCGCAAATCCAGGCTGGCAGGTTGGATCTGGCTGTCAATCGGCGATGCATCGCACCGAATATGACCCTGTGCGAGCATTTCCTTGATCTGTCGGTCAGAACGAACGCCGATCATGGTCACCCTTTGCAGAACGGGAAGAGTTTGGTCGGGCTAGCAGGACTCGAACCTGCGACCTTCCGTCCCCCAGACGGACGCGCTACCAGGCTGCGCCATAGCCCGAACCCAGCGAGATCGAACCGGCCCCGCGATGGATCGTCTTCATAGCGGTTTTGGCACCGGGGGCAAGAGGGAATCGGGTGCACGCCGGCTCAGTACGGGCCGCCACCGGCGGCGCGGTCGCCGAGGGCGCGAATCTCTGCCGCCATGGTCTTCAGCATGTCGATGCTTGCAGCAGGCAGCCGGTCCAGCACCGCAAGCTGTCCAAGGGGACCGGGGCGCACCTGGATTTCGGCTTCAGGCGGTGGGTCGGGTGCGTCCACGATCCGAGGCTTGGGCGGGCCTGCTTCGACTTCTGGTTCTGGCTCCGGTTCTGGCTCGGGCTCCGGCCGGGCAGAACGGTGCAGGAAAGATGGCAAGTTGGGTTCATCCGGAACGGTGTCGAACATGTCCGGTTCGTTCTGAGTTACACTGGCGGTAACTTCCGGTTCCGGCTCTGTCTCTGCGGCCGACTCAGGTTCTGCTTCGGGCTTTGGCGCGGCCTCTGCCACCGGTTCCGGCGGGGTGTCTGCGGCAGGCGGTTCGGAGGCCGCCTCGGCCAAATCTTCTGTGGTTTCTAGCTTCGATTTGCGCGACTTTCGGCTTTGGAAGGTCACCACGTTTTCCGCATCATCTTCTATGTCTGCGGTGGGTTCAGCGGCGCGCTCTGGCTCTGCTGTGGCGTCCATCACCTCAGCCTCTGGGTCAGGTATTTCCAGCGCAATCGAAAGTGAAGAAACGTGTTCAACCCCTTTTTCCCGAAGTATTTTTTGCACGCCTTTGATGGTCATACCTTCGCCGTGCAATAGCGTTTTGATCCCCCCGATCAGCAACATGTCTGCCGGGCGGTAATACCGCCGGCCGCCCGCGCGCTTGACCGGTTTGATCTGGTTGAACTTGCTTTCCCAGAACCGCAGCACATGCGCCTGCAAATCCAACCAGTCCGCCACCTCGCTTATGGTGCGAAACGCGTCGGGGGCCTTCTTTTTCATGGATGCAAGCCTATTGCTTGTTGCCGGCGGCCACTCGGTCCTTCATCAGGTGCGAAGGCCGGAAACTCAGAACGCGACGGGGTTGAATTGGTACCTCCTCGCCCGTCTTCGGGTTGCGTCCCATACGCGCAGTCTTGTCCCGAACGCTGAACGTGCCGAAGGACGAAATCTTCACCTGTTCGCCGCTCACAAGCGAGTCGGCGATGTGATCCAGAACGCTTTCGACGAGCTGCGCGCTTTCGTTTCGCGACAAGCCAACCTCACGAAAGACGGCCTCGCTGAGATCCATGCGAGTCAGAGTTTTCGAGCTCATAGTATTCCCCGTTGTTTTTTTTAAGATAGGGGTAGCAGTTTTAACCTGTCAATGTGCAAGAAATGCAATGGCTTGGTTCTGCCTATTCAACTGCCGGCTTACCAGCGCAGAACTACCGAACCCCAAGCCAGCCCGCCACCAATGGCTTCCGTGACCACCACGTCGCCGGATTTGATCTGTCCGCGCGCGCACCCAATGGACAATGCCAGCGGGATCGAAGCGGCCGACGTGTTGCCGTGGTCCTGGACTGTGACAACGACCCGATCCATGGGAATCCCCATTTTCTTGGCTGTGCCTTTGATGATCCGGATATTGGCCTGGTGTGGCACGATCCAGTCGACATCGGCGTTGGTAAGCCCGGCCTTGGCCAGCGATGCTTCGGCAGTGGCGGCCAGTTTTTCTACAGCGTGACGAAACACCTGATTTCCCTGCATACGCAAGTGGCCGGTGGTCTGGGTGCTGACCCCGCCGTCGACATAAAGAAGGTCGCGGTATCGCCCGTCGGAATTCAGATCGGTGGCCAGAATTCCCCGGTCATCCGAGGTTCCTGTGCCGTCCTGCGCCTCCAGCAGCACCGCGCCGGCGCCGTCGCCGAACAGCACACAGGTGCTGCGATCTGTCCAGTCCATGATTCGCGAAAAAGTTTCAGCGCCAATCACCAGCACACGGTGCGCCTGGCCCGATACGATCAGGGCATTCGCATTGCTCAGCGCGAAAACAAACCCGGCACAGACTGCTTGAACATCGAATGCAAAGCCCCGGGTCATACCCAGGGCCGATTGCACCATCGTGGCGGCAGACGGAAATGTCAGGTCGGCTGTGGAAGTCGCGACGATGATGGCGTCCACGTCATCTGCGGAGACACCGGCCATGGCAAGCGCTGATTTGGCCGCGGTTGTGGCCATGAAAGAGGTCGTTTCTTTGTCATCCGCGAAATGGCGGCGTTCAATGCCGCTGCGGGTGCGAATCCATTCGTCGGTGGTGTCCAACGTTTTTTCGAATTCAGAGTTTGGCACCACCCTTTTCGGAAGGTAGTGACCGACGCCTGCTACGACTGCCCGAGGTTGCATGTCTGTGTCTTACCTACTTATGTCAGTCGTTCTTCGGGCCGGTGTCTTTTGCACTAACATCTTGGGTAAGCGTTGCTGCAGATGCAACCCGCTGGGCCAGTTTTTTGGTGAATCCGGTCTGGGCCAGTTGGAAAGCCAGCTTGACCGCTGCGGAAACGCCGGTTGCGTCGGCGCCACCGTGGGATTTCACAACCGTGCCGTTCAGGCCCAGGAACACGCCGCCATTCACGCGGCGCGGGTCGATCCGTTTGCGAAGGCGCTGCAGCGACGTAATTGCCAGCACTGAAGCGAGGCGCGACAAAGGGGAATACCGGAATGCTTCACGCAACAATTCGCCGATCAGGCTGGCAGTGCCTTCGCCGGTCTTGATTGCCACATTGCCGGTGAACCCGTCGGTTACGATCACGTCGGCGGTGTCGCCGGGGATGTCGGAGCCTTCGACAAAGCCGACATAGTCGAAATTTGCAGTTTCAGATTGGGCCGAGATCAACTCATGTGCTTCTCTCAACTCGGGGCGACCCTTGTGCTGTTCCGTGCCGACGTTCAACAGTCCGACGCGCGGGCGCTGCAGGCCCATACCGTTGCGGGCATAAGACGCGCCCATCATCGCGTACTGCAATAGGTCAGTGGCATCTGCGCGGATATCGGCGCCGACATCCAGCATTACGTTAAACCCTTGCGGGTTGCGTGACGGCCAAAGGACAGCGATCGCTGGGCGATTCACCCCGGGCAGGCGGCGCAGCCGGATCATGGACAATGCCATCAGCGCGCCGGTGTTACCGCAGGACACGGCTACGGTTGCTTCGCCGTTGCGCACCGATTCCAGCGCCGACCACATTGACGTGCCTTCGCCGTGACGCATGACATGGCTGGGCTTGTCTTCCATGGACACGATGCCCGGCGCATCCCGGATCTCAACCCGAACGCCCAGCGTCTTGCGGCGCGCAACGAGGCGCTGCAGATCGGCTTCGGGGCCGTGCAGTATGAATCCGATGTCAGGATTTTTGCCGGCAGACTTATGGATGCCTGCAACCACAGCCGCAGGCCCCGCGTCGCCCCCCATTGCGTCGACGGAAATAACAATGCGTTCAGGCGGTTGAGCGCTATGGTCTGGTGAGACCGTCATCTATCGCCCGATGCCGCGCCTCAGGCCGCGTCTTCTTCCAGGTCGATCTCGTCGTTCATCGCGACGATTTCGCGATCGTCGTAATGGCCACATGCCGAACAGACATGGTGCGGACGCTTGAGTTCACCGCAATTCGGGCACTCGTTCGGGTTCGCCGCAACCAGTGCGTCATGCGCACGCCGGTTGTTGCGGCGCGACTTGGATACTTTGTTCTGTTGGACAGCCATGTCTCAACCTTCCTAATGGGGCCATGTTCCATGCCGGTATTGCGAAACCGGAGACCCGCGTTGCAATTCATCCTCGGCAGCGCGACAAGCGTGTAGGCCGATGCCTGCGCTTTGTCCAACCCTTTGTCCGATGAAGGCGCGAAAATACTGCCTTTCTTCAATAGCGCAAGCAGAAATTTGCGCCACTTCGGAGCGGTCCCGTTCGCACCCTAGTTTTCCTTGTCTTCGAATTTCTCGCGCAGCGCAGCCAGTCCAGCAAATGGCCTCGCATCTTCATCGCGCATGGCCGCTTTGCCCGGTTCGGAGAACACCGCTTCGCCCAGATCAGCGCCGTCCGCGCGCGGATAGCCGGGTAGGTTTAGCGCCAGCGCTTCGGCGAGAATCTCATGCAGGTCAATTTCTTCGCGGAGAGGTTCGCGGGTTTCGTCATCGGGCATTTCGGCTTCGGTTTCGTCGGGATAGACGAAATTGGCTTCGTATATTCGGGCGACATCCGTGTCGATGCGCGTTGTCACCGGGTCCAGCGTTACCACGCAGGGCTGTACCACGGTCGCGCCCAGTTTCGCGTACAACCGCCAATCCCGCCTGCCCTGCGCCACGATTTCCCCGGCAAAGCGGACCTTGCGCAGGCCCAGCAGATCCAATTCCGCGACCAGCTTGGCGCGCTGAGGTTCGGTCAGGATCAACTCAAATAGATTCGGACGGTTTTGTGCCAGATCGGCAACCGCGAGGCGGGTGGGGGCAGGGGAGGTCAGGGATATCGTTCCTTGAATCAGAGGCAACTGTTCTGCTAATCGGGATAAAAGGCGCGCGGCGCCGATACAAGAGGGCGGGCATGATCGGGTTTCCACGGGGGCGGATGGCCGTTTGGCGCATATTCGGCGCACTAAGTGTTGTTTTGGTCGTGGCCGCATGTTCGTCGGCCACACGCAAACATGGATATGTGCCGCCGCCGGAAGATCTGGCGAAGGTGCAGGTCGGTGTCAGCACGCGTGATTCAGTGATTGAAACCATCGGCGCTCCGTCATCTTCGGGTATCCTGAACAAAGGCGGCTTTTACTATGTCGCCACATTTACGCGCAAATATGGGGCCCGCGCGCAGCGAATCGTCAGCCGAGACCTTGTCGCCATCAGCTTTGACAGTCGGGACGTGGTCAGCGGCGTGCAGCGGTTCGATCTGTCAGATGGCAAGGCCGTGGTGCTCGAGCGCCGGATTACCGACTCCGGGGCTGACAACCAGACTTTCCTGCGCCAGCTGGTCGGCAACCTGACCAACTTCAACCCGTCGCTGGTCACCCAGTAACGCGGTTCGTCGTCGCTTTCATTCAGACGTCACAACTTGTGTGCTGTCGCAAGCCCGCCTAAATTGGTGCAAAGCGGTGGAGGGGGCATGCACGTTTCGTTGCCTCAGTTGAGCAAGGGGCGCTACCGGGCCCGGTTGGCGGAACACGCAACGGATGTCGCTGGCGCATTGGCGCTGCGGACATTGGCATTCGGCACGGCAGAACTGGACCGTGACCGGTTTGACGACATTTGTGTGCATGTTCTGGTCGAAGACATCCGGACCGGGACGCTGGTCTGCTGTTTCCGAATGCTGGTGCTGGATGGTGGTGCAGACATCCCCACAACCTATTCTGCGCAGTTCTATGAACTGTCTGCCTTGGGTAGCTACGAAGGCCGCATGGTGGAAATGGGCCGGTTTTGCATCCACCCCGATTGGTCTGATCCGGACATCCTGCGGGTTGCCTGGGGCGCAATGACCGGCTTCGTCGACACCAACCAGATCGAAATGCTGTTTGGCTGTTCGTCTTTTGCCGGGACAGAAACCGAAGATTACCTCGACGCCTTCGCCATGCTGAAACACCGCCACCTTGCGCCCAAACGCTGGCTGCCCAAGGTCAAGGCGCCGAATGTTTTTCGCTTCGCTGCCAGTCTGCGGCGCAATCCGGATGCGAAAAAGGCCATGCTGCGCATGCCGCCGTTGTTGAAAACTTACCTTATGATGGGGGGGTGGGTCAGCGATCATGCAGTCGTGGACAATCACATGAACACGCTGCACGTCTTTACCGGTGTCGAGATCGGCGCGATCCCCCCGGCGCGCAAACGGCTTTTGCGGGCGGTGGCGGGCTGACCGGTTGACGCTGTCCCAGTGGCGGTTTAGCTGCCGGCTATGGCGCGATCTCCCCTTCTGCAACTGACCGGTATCTCCCTGACATTTGGTGGCGAACCCGTTTTTGACGGGCTTGACCTGGTTGTGCATCCGGGTGACCGGGTGGCGCTGGTCGGGCGCAACGGTTCCGGAAAGTCTACCCTGATGAAAGTGATGGCAGGGCTGGTGGAACCGGACCGGGGCAGCGTGATTGTCCCGCCGGGACACAGCGTCGGGTATATGGAACAGGACCCGGTGATGACCGGATATGCAACCTTGGGCGACTGGGCAGCGTCGGGGTTGGAGCCGGGGGAACAGTACCGGGTGGAACGCGCGGGCGAGGGATTGAAATTTGACCCTGCCCGCGGTGTGGAAACAGCCTCAGGCGGGGAACGCCGCCGCGCGGCGCTGGCGCGGTTGATGGCAGAAGCGCCCAACCTGATGCTGCTGGACGAACCCACCAACCATCTGGATATCGAAGCGATCGGCTGGCTGGAACGGGAATTGTCCGCCACCCGCAAGAGCTTTGTCGTCATCAGCCACGACCGGGCCTTCCTGCGCGCGCTGGCCCGCGCAACGCTGTGGATCGACCGGGGGCAGGTGCGGCGGCAGGACAAGGGATTTGACGCATTCGAAACCTGGCGTGACACTGTCTGGGCCGAAGAAGACCTGGCCCGTCACAAGCTGGACCGCAAGATCAAGGAAGAAGCCCGCTGGGCCGTGGAAGGCATCAGCGCGCGCCGGACCCGCAACCAAGGCCGCGTCCGGGCGTTGCAGGCGCTTAGGGCCGAACGCGCTGCACAGATCCGGCGGCAGGGCACGGCCGATATGGCGCTGGCGTCTGGCCCGAAATCCGGTCGCAAGGTGATCGAGGTGCAGGGGTTGTCGAAAACCTTCGGGGAAGACCCGCTGCTGCGCGACTTTTCGATGACTATCATGCGTGGCGACCGCGTCGCTCTGGTGGGGCCCAACGGCGTGGGCAAGACCACGCTGTTGAACCTTTTGCTGGGCCGGATGGAACCCGATACTGGTAACGTCACTCTGGGCACCGGGCTGGAGATTGCCTATTTCGATCAGGCCCGCGCCGCACTGGATCCGGATCAGACCCTGTGGGACGCGCTGACCAATGCGCCGGGGCTGCGCGTGTCGGGCCAGTCGGATCAGGTGATGGTGCGTGGCCAGCCCAAGCATGTGGTCGGTTACCTGAAGGAATTCCTGTTCGATGAACGCCAGGCCCGCGCGCCGGTGCGGTCGTTATCGGGCGGGGAAAAGGCGCGGTTGCTGCTGGCCCGGCTCATGGCCCAGCCCTGCAACCTCCTCGTGCTGGACGAACCCACCAACGATCTAGATGTCGAAACGCTGGACCTGCTACAGGAGCTGCTGGATGATTTTGACGGCACCGTATTGCTGGTCAGCCACGATCGCGACTTTCTAGACAGGGTTGCGACGGCAACTGTGGCGATGGAGGGTGATGGCCGTGCGACGGTCTACGCCGGCGGGTGGAGCGATTACCGCGCGCAGCGTGGCGAAACGACGACCGAAACTGTGGAGAAGCCAAAGCCGAAGAAAGACAAGGCGAAAGCTGCGCAGGTGCAGAAGGCAGGGCTGAGCTTTACCGAAAAACACCGGTTGGAGGCCCTACCGGAGGAAATGGAGCGGCTGGAAACCGAGATTGGTAAGCTCGAAGCACTTTTGGCCGATCCGCAGCTGTTTACCCGCGAACCGGTGAAATTTCGCAAAGCGACCGAGGCCCTTGTCGAACGGCAAACCAAACTGTCAGCGGCCGAAGAGGAATGGCTGACGCTGGCCGAAAAGGCGGAAGAGACCACCTGAAGCGGAGTGCTATCCGTTTTCTGTGTAAGAAAACGGGTCGGACACTTTGAAAGTTTCCGATCCGGAATTTCCCAAATTCCGCTGCGCCTCAACCGGCGAGTTGCACCAGAGCGTGGCGTTTTTTCCCGGCTGACAGCTTCACGGGGGAGGCCAGCATAGCCGCATCCAGCATCAACCCGCCATCGGTTAGCGGCGCATCATCTATACGCGCACCGTTCTCCGCAATCAGTCGCTTGGCTTCCTTGCCCGATTTGGCCAGCCCAGACCGAACGATGGCCTGCACCACCGACATGGGCAGCTCATCAGCGCCCAGTGTCAGCGTGGGCAGGTCATCCCCCACGCCGCCCTTTTCAAACACCTCACGCGCGGTGGCTGCCGCCGCCGCCGCCGCTGCGGCCCCATGGCACAGTCCGGTCACCTCATTGGCCAGAATGACCTTGGCTTCGTTGATCTCCGATCCTGCCAGTGCGCCAAGGCGGTCGCATTCTCCAACGGGCAACTCGGTATATAGCTTAAGGAACCGGCCCACATCAGCATCGGTCGTGTTGCGCCAGAACTGCCAGAA
>JAEPNQ010000099.1 GCA_017643305.1 Marinibacterium sp.
GACAAAGCCGATCTTGGCGCCGGGTTTGCCCCACATGCGCTTGTCAATCTGGTTCGCACGAGCATAGGCTTCGGCCGCGAAGCGCTTGTGATCGATCACACGCGCTTCCTGCTCGATGCGGTCATCGACAAGGCGGATGTTCAGCCCACCTTCGGGCATTTCAAATTCCGGCACCACCAGTGACATCCGGTCGGGCCGGCCATCGACCACGGCGGTGGTTTCGATGGTGTCCTTCATCACCTTTAGCCCGGTCCAGACCCCAGCAAACCGCGACAGTCCAATGCCGTAAATCCCGTAATCGAGGATTTCCTGAACCCCAGCAGGGCTGACCACCGGCATGTAGGCATCCACCAGCGCCCATTCCGACTGATGCAACACAGTGGAACTTTCGCCGGTATGGTCATCGCCAAGCGCCATCAGCACACCGCCATTGGGCGACGTGCCCGCCATGTTGGCGTGCTTCATCGCATCACCCGACCGGTCCACACCCGGTCCCTTGCCGTACCACAGGCCAAAGACTCCGTCATACTTACCCTCGCCACGCAGTTCGGCCTGTTGTGCTCCCCAAAGTGCGGTCGCTGCCAAGTCTTCGTTCAGGCCGGGTTGGAAGGTCACATCATACTGGGCCAGCTGTTTCGCGGCGCGGGTCATCTGCATGTCCACGGCCCCCAGCGGGGAGCCGCGATAGCCTGTGACCAGCCCTGCCGTATTTAACCCGGCTTGGCGATCGCGTTCTTTTTGCATCAGCATAAGGCGGACCAGCGCTTGCGTGCCATTGAGCAGAACCGGGCTCTTTTCCAGGTCAAACCGGTCATTCAAAGAAATCTTTTGCTGGCTCATTTTTCCTCCCCGCACCTGCACGCCGCCTAAATCGAACGCACCACGCTTACACGTTAGGTCACAGCCGCTGACCTGACTATAATATACATGTAACTTCCGCAACGGAATGGTCGAGACCCATCAAGTGTTGTAACATTCCGACGCCGAGCAAACTGATGCAATAGAAGATCGAGACGATGGATTGGGACAAACTTAGAATTTTCCATGCTGTGGCTGACGCAGGTAGCCTGACGCATGCCGGGGACAAGCTGCACCTGTCCCAGTCAGCTGTCAGCCGGCAGGTGCGGGCATTGGAAGAAAGCCTGAACGCTACACTGTTTCACCGGCATGCGCGCGGACTGATTCTCACCGAACAGGGTGAACTGTTGTTCGATGCGACCATGGCCATGATGAAACGGCTCGACGCCGCCGCCGCCCGCATTCGCGACAGCGAAGAAGAGGTGTTCGGCGAATTGCGAGTCACCACCACCTTCGGGTTCGGCACCCTGTGGCTGGCCCCGCGCCTACCCAAGCTGTACGAAACCTACCCGGACATGAAAATCGACCTCATGCTGGAAGAAAGGGTACTGGACCTGCCGATGCGGGAGGCCGACGTGGCCATCCGCATGAAGGAACCCAGTCAGGCGGACCTGATCCGCAAACGGTTGATGACCATCGGCATGCGACTCTATGCGTCCAAGGCTTATGTGGACGAAAACGGCCGGCCCGCCGAGATGGAAGACATGTCAAACCATCGACTTATCTGTCAGAACCCCACCGCAGCGCAGGTCAGCGCAGGCGCGCGTCTGGTGCAGGAACTGATGACGCACAATCCCCGGTCCCTGCTTACGGTGAATAACTACTTCGGTGTGCTGCAGTCCGTTCTGAACAATCTGGGAATTGGCGTTTTGCCCGACTACGTGACCGAAGACTTCCCCGATCTGGTGCAGATCCTGCCCGATACGGACTTTGCCGAGGTACCGGTTTTCCTAGCTTATCCCGAAGAATTACGTCATTCCAAACGGGTGACGGCGTTTCGAGATTTTGTTCAGGATGAAATCATCGGGTACCGAAAGCGCCAAAAAGAACATCAATCCAGGTGAGCTATGCGCGCAGCGCATAGCGGGAATGCTGCAATTACGATGTGCCGTGCCTTGATAATGGGCATGTTGCTGTCTAAGTCGTCATGTGACGGCAGCGAAGCATTCGCAGCCTTCATTCCTCCCTGTTGGACTTCGGCCGAGCTTGGTGCTCGGCCTTTTTTTCGCGCAGTGAAGCATTCGGGCGGGGAAACTGCGTGCAAATATCCGCTTAAATTGTTATCCCCGCATCGAAGGTAAATAGGTTTGGGGATCATCAGTGGCACGGATTGTGAGCGTGCTTGCGAGTACTTTGGTTTTGTTATTGGTCTTGGCGCAAATGGCAATGGCGCAAGTGCCGCTGCCCTCTTCCGGTAGTGGCGAGGCTGATGCATCGGCTGATTTGCCCGATCCTCTGACCCCTGAAGCGATCGAGGCCCTGGTCGCGCGCATGTCCGACACTGAAGTTCGGAACATGCTACTGAGCCAACTGGAAGCAAACGCCACACCGGCTTCGTCCGCGGCCGACTCGCAAGGGTTCATCGGAGAGCTCAACCGGATCGTTACCCACCTCGTTTCAGGACTGATCGACGCTGTGCAGAAAATGCCGATGCTGATCGTGAACCAGGTCGGGTCTATAACGAACTTTGTCGAAACGTTTGGCGGGCCTTCAGGGGTTCTGACACTCTTCGGGTTGGTGGCAGCGACGCTGGCAGCCGGGTTCATTATCGAACGGGCAGTCATCTTCCTGACCCGCGGCTGGCAAGGTGCGGAGGTTGAAAACCCCGAAGATAACCTGTTCGGCGCTTTGAAGTATCTGTTCAGGCGGATGCTGCGGGAAATTGTTGGCCTCATCGGTTTTTATTTCGGCCTGCGCACGGTTGGACGGCTTCTCCTCGACGAACAGCAAATCGCGTATGCCGCACCCTTTGTTGTCTACCTGATCTGGATACCGCGTTTGACTGCTGCTTTTGCGCGCATGATCTTGGCGCCGAACCGGCCGGATCTGCGACTGGTTACGATTGACAGCCATTGGGCGAAGTACCTGTACCGCAACCTTATCGGGCTTGTCCTCCTGGGCGGTTTCACCATCTGGATCGTTAATTTCAACGCCGCAAATGGCGTGAAAATGGACGAATCCCGGCTGGGCTTTTGGCTAAACACAGCAGTGCATGTGTATATTGGCATCATCGCCTGGCAGGCGCGTAAGGGACTGTCTGACATGATGCGCGGGACTGATCCCGACAACACGCAATTCGACGAATGGGTGGCCAAGATATATCCCTACTTCGCGATTGGCGTGACAGCTGTCATGTGGTTGATCGTCGATATCGTAGCCGGTTACGGCAACTTGGCACTGCTCGTCACGGGTCCACATTTCGTAACCATGTTTTGGCTGCTCAGCGCGCCGCTTCTGGACACCGCGGTTCGCGGTCTGGTGCGGCACCTTCAACCGCCCATCATCGGTGAAGGCCCGGTTGCAGAGGCTGCATACAAGTCCACCAAGCGCAGCTTTATCCGCATCGGGCGGGTGATTGTGGCCGCTATTGTGATCCTGCTGATCGCCAATGCATGGCAAATCGACCTTATTTCGCTACGCGGTAAGGCCTCAGCGGGCGCAGATTTCTTCCAGTTCCTGATTACGCTGGCCATCGGCTATCTTTTCTACGAAGGCGTCGGACTGTGGGTAAACCGCCGTCTGGCACGCGAACACACCACGCAGGAAGTCACTGAAGATATGGCTGCAGGCGAAGGTGGCGGCGCCGGCGGATCGCGCCTGGCAACCGTGCTGCCACTGGTGCGCGTGACAGCGCAGGTAGGCATTGCGGTGATCTTCTTTCTGCTGGCGCTCGGCAACCTTGGTGTCGATATCACGCCACTTCTGGCCGGTGCCGGTATCCTCGGCCTTGCGATCGGTTTCGGAGCGCAGAAGCTGGTGGCCGATATCGTTGGCGGCATCTTCTTCCTGATCGATGACGCTTTCCGCGTCGGCGAATATGTGGATGTCGGCGGGACGATGGGCACGGTTGAAAAGATTTCGGTCCGGTCCATGCAACTGCGACACCACAGGGGTGCGGTGCACACTATTCCGTATGGCGAGATACAGAAGCTGACGAACTTCAGCCGCGACTGGGTGATCATGAAGCTGATGTTCACCGTTCCATTCGACACCGATCCAAACAAGATCAAGAAGATCTTCAAGAAGATTGGCGCCGAGATGATGGAAGATCCGGTGCATGGGCCCGGCTTTCTCGAGCCATTCAAATCACAGGGCGTGTTCAACTTCGACGATGTTGGCATGGTCGTGCGCGGCAAGTTCATGGCCAAGCCAGGCGGCCAGTTCACCATTCGCAAGGAGATCTACAACCGCGTCAAGAAAGAGTTCGACGCCGCCGGGATCGCCTTTGCCCGCCGCGAAGTGCGCGTGGCCATCCCGGGGATGGAAAATGCCGAAGACATGTCTGATTTCGAAAAATCGGCCGTGGCAGGTGCCGCCGCCGGTGCGGTGCAAGCAGCGGAGGAACAGCCCAAGTAATGCCTTTGCACTCATGACGAACCCGTGCCAGTCCCTGCGCGCCACCGCCGCCGGGGTGCTTGCTGGCATCGCGCTCTGGGCGGGCCTTTCTGTCGCCCCAGCACCCGTGCGGGCCAATGACAGCATTATCGAACAGCAGACCGGCGGGCTGGATGTTGAAGATTTAGACGACACCGACCTTGGGTTTCGCAATGGGTCCCTGATCGTCGCGCCAATCCCGTTCAGCAACCCGATGATCGGCTCGGGGCTGATCCTGGGGGCTGGATACCTGTTTCAGTTCGACCCGCAATCAGACCCGTCCGTGATCGGGCTAGGTGGACTGCGGTCCGACAACGGATCTCAGGCGGTCGCCGCCGCAGTCAGCCTGAATTTCAATTCGAACCGCTGGAAAATGTCACTGGGCGGCGGCACAGCGGATGTGAAATACGACCTGTAAACCGGCAACTTGATTATCCCACTGCGGCAGGACGGTGTGCTGGCGCGCATGACGCTTGCATATGGCTTGACCCCCGACCTGAATTTCGGACTTGTGTCGCGGTACCTCGACACCACAATCACCACACAATCCCCGCTGTTCCCTAACCTGCCCCCCGCTTTCCAGCCCTCGGCTGACCTAACGATACTGAACGCCGGACTGGAGGCCAATTGGGACAAGCGCGACGACACGGTCTATCCGACCGATGGTTTTCGCGTGAAACTGTCCTCGCAGCGCGGCTTTATCGTTGATGGGATCGGCGCGGATTACAACAAGACCTACGGGTTGTTCGATTCCTACTTAAGCCTTGGGGAAAGTACCGTGATCGCCAGCCGCGCGGCGGTCTGCCACGCGACCGACGCCGCTCCGTTTTTCGATGCCTGTTCGCTGGGCGGGGTCGACAGTTTCCGCGGCTTCAACGCCACCCAGATCCTGAACAAAAGATCCATGTCGACGCAGCTGGAGCTGCGCCAGCGCCTCAGCGACCGCACCGGCGCGGTGCTGTTCGCCGGGATCGGGGCCGCCGGGCCAACCTTTGACAACCTCAACCAATCCGGCGCAGCGGGCGGGTTCGGCCTGCGATACCAGGTTTCTAAGAAATTCCCGGTGGATTTCTCGGTGGATGGGTCGTGGAACGACGAACACGAAGGGCTGCTGTATATCTCTGTTGGACAGCGGTTCTGATCCGCATCCGCTTGCAAAACGCAAGGTCCGTTTGCCGCCTCACACTGTCCCTGCGGCGCAAACAAACAACGGGAACCGAGGGCCTGCATCTTTTGTGCGAGGCGCTTTCATGATCCCCCGACACGCAGTCCGGACATCGCTTGTTCTGATCATCTCGGTCCTTCTGCTGGCAACAGCGATCATCTACCTCGCCGCAAGAATATCTAGTTAAGCTGCAATTGCTGGGCGTGGCCATTGCTCGCGGGATCGATCTGTCAGCCAACGAAGCAAGATCTGTCTTGACCGTGAAACCGCCATTCAAACGGCCACCCAAACGCCTCGCACCTGCCCCCGCAAAGGCATTTCCCAAGCCGAACACCCCGCGTCTCACCACAAGCGGGGATCAGCCCTTCCCCCCCTGCCCGGCTTGCCCTAAAAGGCGCACACGCCAGAAACCGCAAAGGCCCTCTTCCACATGCAAGACCCCGCCATCACCCAGGACCTTATCGAAAGCCACGGGCTGAAGCCCGACGAGTACGAAAGCATTCTGGAGATCATCGGGCGGGAACCGACCTTTACCGAACTGGGCATCTTCTCGGCCATGTGGAACGAACATTGTTCCTACAAGTCCTCCAAGAAATGGTTACGCACCCTGCCCACCGAAGGCCCGCAGGTTATCTGTGGCCCCGGTGAAAATGCCGGGATCGTCGATATTGGCGACGGGCAGGCCGTGGTGTTCAAGATGGAGAGCCACAACCACCCGTCCTATATCGAACCTTATCAGGGCGCGGCCACCGGTGTGGGCGGCATCTTGCGCGATGTATTCACAATGGGCGCGCGGCCAATCGCGGCAATGAATGCGCTCAGCTTTGGCGAACCGTCCCATCCCAAGACTCGGCAACTGGTCAACGGCGTGGTCGAAGGCATCGGCGGATATGGCAACGCGTTTGGGGTACCCACCGTGGGTGGCGAGGTGCGGTTTCACCGCGCCTACAACGGCAACTGCCTGGTAAACGCCTTTGCTGCTGGTCTGGCAGACACCGACAGTATCTTCTACTCTGCCGCGTCGGGCGTGGGCATGCCGGTGGTGTATCTGGGCGCCAAGACAGGCCGCGACGGAGTTGGCGGTGCCACTATGGCCAGCGCCGAATTTGACGACAGCATCGAAGAGAAACGCCCCACAGTGCAGGTCGGTGACCCGTTCACAGAAAAACGACTGATGGAGGCGTGTCTGGAACTGATGCAGACCGGTGCCGTGATCTCCATTCAGGATATGGGTGCGGCAGGCCTGACATGTTCGGCAGTCGAAATGGGTGATAAGGGCGGGCTAGGCATCCAGCTGAACCTCGACCACGTGCCGCAGCGGGAAGCGGCGATGACAGCCTATGAGATGATGTTGTCAGAAAGCCAGGAACGCATGCTGATGGTGCTGCGGCCCGAGAAAGAGGCCGAAGCCAAGGCCGTGTTCGACAAATGGGACCTCGATTTTGCCATCGTGGGCGAAACCATCGCCGAAGATAGGTTCCTGATTCTGCACGGAAACGAAGTCATGGCGGATCTGCCGCTGTCCAAACTTTCCTCGAGCGCGCCGGAATATGATCGGCCTTGGGTGGAAACCCAGGACGCCGAGCCAGTGGGCGACGTGCCGCAGGTGGACCCGATTGATGCGCTGCGCAGCCTGCTGGCGAGCCCGAACTATGCTGCCAAGCAATGGGTGTTTGACCAGTATGACAGCATGGTCATGGCCGATACAGCACGTGGCCCCGGACTGGGCGCGGGAATCGTACGCGTGCATGGCACCGACAAGGCGCTGGCCTTTACCGCCGACGTGACGCCCCGCTACGTCCGCGCGAACCCGGTAGAGGGCGGCAAACAGGCGGTAGCCGAAGCCTATCGCAACCTGACCGCCACAGGCGCGTTGCCGTTGGCTACCACGGACAACCTGAATTTCGGTAACCCTGAAAAACCAGAAATCATGGGCCAGTTTGTTGGCGCCATCAAAGGCATTGGCGCAGCCTGTGCAGCACTGGACGTGCCGATCGTGTCAGGCAACGTGTCGCTCTACAACGAAACCGACGGCGCCGCGATCCTACCGACCCCGACCATCGGCGCGGTCGGCCTGCTGCAATCCGTCGATGACATCATCGGCAACGATGTGCGCGATGGGCATTTCGCCGTTGTGATCGGGGAAACAAGCGGCCATCTGGGCCAATCCGCCCTGCTGGCTGAAGTGTTCAACCGTGATGACGGCGATGCGCCCAAGGTGGATCTGGAAGCCGAAAAGCGCAACGGAGATTTTATCCGCGCCAACCGTGACCTGATCACCGCCTGCACGGACCTTTCCGATGGCGGCCTGATGCTGGCCGCGTTCGAGCTGGCCGAAGCCGCAGGCGTGGGTTTCGTTTTGGACACCGACGATACCGCAACGCTTTTTGGTGAGGACCAAGGCCGCTATCTGGTCGCCTGCGGGTTTGACCGGGCTGAAGCGCTAATGACCGCCGCCGCACAGACCGGTGTACCGGTTGCCAGTGTCGGGCGGTTCACCGGCGCTGCCGTACGCGCAGGCAGCTCCGAGGCGCCGCTGGACGAACTTGCCGCACTCTACCGATCCGCCTTTGCCGACAGTGTTGGATAACGCTTTCCCAACCACCTGACATGCAGCCTGCCACCGCCGCGGCTCATCTATGCAAAAAACGGTGATGCATGTCAGAGAGACCTCATTTCGGTTGATCGTAGTGAACCCGATGGTGTTGAGCCGGATTATCGCGACCTTCCGCGTTTATCTGGGTTTCTGATAGCCTAATAGAGCAAGGCCTGCTAGGCACCAGTTTCCGGGCGTCTCTTTTAAAAGTGAGCGTTCGGACATGAACCCATATGCAGCCCGACCGTCACAAAACGTTGAGTGAATCAATAATACCGGTCACGCGGACGCTTGCGCGCCCCTGCCCCCGGCCCTAGGTTTATTCAAAGGACAAGGAGCAGTCTGCAATGGCCATGCAAGCCCACGAAATCGAAACGTTGATCCGGGACAGTTTTCCCGATGCCAAGATCACCATCACCGATCTGGCCGGAGACGGAAACCACTATGCCGCCGAGGTCATCGATGAAAGCTTTCGCGGCCAGAACCGGGTGCAGCAACAGCGCGCGGTCTATGCTGCGCTCAAAGGCAAGATGGACGGCGCGCAAGGCGAGCTGCATGCGCTGGCGCTGACCACCAAGGCCCCCGATTAAGCCAGACAGGAGGCCTCTGGGTTTTACATATTCCTTATGGCCATACTGGCCATGATGTTCGTATGGGTCTACATCACTAGGCCAAACCGACCAAAATGCCGCCGGAAATACGACGGCGACCCGAATCCGGACACACCGACCAACGTGTCCTAACACCGCTAACCGAGACACCGCCGGCGCGCCGACTACGGAACCGCGCAGGCAAGAACCAAGATCGAATGACCCAGGAGAACGTGATGAGCGCTCAGGACCAAATCAAAGAAACCGTCGCCGCCAATGACGTGGTGTTGTACATGAAGGGCACGAAATCCATGCCGCAATGCGGGTTTTCTTCGCGCGTGGCCGGGGTGTTGAACTACATGGGTGTCGATTTCACCGACGTCAACGTACTGGCCGACGATGACATCCGCCAGGCCATCAAGGACTATTCCGACTGGCCGACGATCCCCCAACTATACGTGAAAGGCGAATTTGTCGGTGGATGCGACATCATCACCGAAATGACCTTGTCCGGCGAACTGGACACGCTGTTTGAAGAAAACGGGGTCAGCTACGACAAGGACGCCGCTGAAAAAATCCGCGAAGCAAACGCGTAACCAGTTGCATCAGGGCGTCCGCCGTTATTCGGCGGCGGCGCGCTCCTCGATATCGGCAGCCAGTGCTTCGGCTTGCGCCGCCAGATCCGCCAGCGTTTCTGTAACGCTGTCAGGCACCACCGGAACTTCGATCCGCTCCGGTTCCGCTTTGGGCTGGGACCGCAGAGTTTCCAGTTCGGCCTCCAGTTCCTTGATCCGGTCTTCATGCGCCGCCGTGCGATCGGCCAGCAACAGTCCAGACATAAGCAACATGCGACCTTCGGGCATACGCCCGATCTGGTCGGAGAGCACCTGCGCTTCTTCGTTCAGCATCGCCGCTGCGGCTTGCAGATAGCTTTCTTCGCCTGCCTGGCAGGACACTTCGAACGTGCGTCCGCCGATCTGGATGTTGACCTCCGGCATTACGCGTCCTCCTCATCTTCGACCGCCGCTGCGGCGGCAGCCAGCAATGGCTCCAACCGGCTCAGCACGGCTGAACTTTCAGCCGCTTCCGCTGCCTGGGTCGCCCGAAGCGCTTCCAGTTCAGCCAGCATGGCCTTGTTGATCAGGTGCGGTTCGCCCACGCCCTCTTCATTCGCCTTGCGCAAGGCGGCATTGCTGTCGCGCAGCTGTTCGTTGGACTGACGCAAACGCTGCAGATCCATGTCCAGCCGCGCCATCGATTGGGTCTGAACCGCCAGATCAGCCGTCAGCTGTTCGATCTGGACGGCGTGCTTGGTCTTGACGCTCTTTAGCCTCTCCTGAAGCTGGGCATTGGCCAGCTTTTCTTCTTCAAGCTGCTCCAGCACCACGGGATCCGGTGCCGACTGCTCCGGTTCGCGCGACGCGAGGGCTTCGACCCCGGCCCCGATCCGGTTCATTGCCGCGTTAATCCGGCCCTGCAACTCCTCAATCTGGCTCATCTGCTCGCCTCCGCTCTTGACCGCACGCGGATCCGACGAATCGATTGGCCCCGGTGCAGATCTTGTCTGTAGCCAAAGCTTACAGACTGAGAGCCATGGGTATCAAGCACTTGAGCGATGCTCCTCAAGTAAGTGCTGAACTCCGCTTGCACGGCTTGCACTTTGGCCTGCGGCTGATATTGAACTGCTAGCATTCTCATCCCGTTTTCCAAGGAACTCTGCCCGTGGATCTGACAGCGCTTCGCACCGCCAATCCTGAACACTGGAATATGGCCGCAGCCATCCGCACATTAACGCTGGATGCGGTCGCAGCCGCAAATTCCGGTCATTCCGGCATGCCGATGGGCATGGCCGATGCGGCAACGGTTCTGTTCACCAAGCACCTGAAATTTGACCCGAAGGCGCCGAACTGGCCCGACCGTGACCGGTTCATCCTGTCTGCCGGGCATGGGTCCATGCTGCTGTATTCGCTGCTATACTTGACCGGATACGAAGACATCACACTGGACCAGATCTGCAACTTCCGCCAGTGGGGCTACCGCACCGCCGGTCACCCGGAATATGGCCATGCGGGTGGGATCGAAACAACCACTGGCCCGCTGGGTCAGGGCATTGCCAATGCTGTAGGATTTGCAATGGCCGAAGAAAGCCTCCGCGCGCGTTATGGCAAGAAGGTCATGAATCACAACACCTACGTGATCGCGGGCGATGGCTGCCTCATGGAAGGCCTCAGCCAGGAAGCCATCGGGCTGGCCGGACGGCACGAACTGTCCAAGCTCATTGTCCTGTGGGACAACAACGACATCACCATCGATGGCACCGTGGACATTGCCGACCGCACTGACCAGATTGCGCGATTCAAGGCCTCCGGCTGGCACGTGCAGGACATTGACGGACACGACCCAGACGCCATCGATGCAGCCATTACCGCAGCCAAGAAAACCAAGAAACCGTCCATGATTGCCTGCAAGACGCATATCGCGCTGGGATCGTCCGCACAGGACACCTCCAAGGGTCACGGCGCGCTGACGGAAGCAACGCTGATTGCAGACACCAAAGCCGCTTATGGCTGGACTGCTGAACCTTTCAAGATCCCGGCCGACTTGAAAGCCGCCTGGGAAGCGGCTGGTGCTCGTGGCGCCACGGACCGGGCCGAATGGGATGCGCGGCTGGCCTCCGTCTCTGAGCGTCGCCAGAAGGAGATTGCCCGTATCTTCGACCGGGATGTACCGCGCAAGCTGTCCTCGGTGATCCGGGCGGTCAAGAAACAGGCCAGCGAAGCGGGTGAAAAGCACGCCACGCGCAAAAGCTCCGAAATCGTTCTGGAAGCCGTGAACCCGGTGATGACCGAAACCCTCGGTGGGTCGGCGGACCTGACCGGATCGAACAACACGAAAACTTCCAAACTGGGCGTGTTTTCGCCCGAGGATCGCGCCGGGCGCTATGTCTATTACGGCATTCGCGAACACGGCATGGCAGCGGCGATGAACGGCATGGCGCTGCATGGCGGCGTGCGGCCCTATGGTGGGACGTTCATGTGCTTCACCGACTATGCCCGCCCGTCGATGCGGCTGGCGGCGTTGATGCAGATCCCTACCGTGTTTGTCATGACCCATGACAGCATCGGCCTGGGCGAAGATGGCCCGACCCACCAGCCGGTGGAACACCTGGCTATCAGCCGCGCCACGCCCAACACCTGGGTGTTCCGCCCTGCCGACACAGTAGAAACGGCAGAGGCCTGGGAACTGGCGCTGACGTCGAAACAGACGCCGTCTGTGCTGTCGCTGACCCGCCAGGGGCTGCCGACGGTCCGGACTGAACACAAAAACAAGAACCTGACAGCGCAGGGCGGTTATGTGCTGGCCGAAGCCGAAGGAAAGCGCCAGGCGATCCTGATCGCCACCGGCTCCGAGGTTTCGGTGGCCCTGGCCGCACGGGACCTGCTGCAGGCCGAAGGGATCGGCACGCGCGTGGTCTCCATGCCCTGTATGGAACTGTTTGCCGAGCAGGACGAAACCTATCGCAGGCGTGTTCTGCCAGCCGGTCCGGTCCGGGTCGGAATCGAAGCCGCTGTGCGCGATGGCGGGTGGGACCGCTGGCTGACTGGCGAACGCGGGCGCGACGCCAAGGCCGGTTTCATCGGCATGCAGAGCTTCGGCGCATCCGCCCCGGCCAACGAGCTGTATGAGAAGTTTGGTATCACGCCGGAAGCCACGGCTGCGGAAGTGAAACGCCTGCTGGGCTAAGAGACGTATCAACACGTCGGGTTCGATTTGTCGGCAAATCGAACTCAATCCGCATACGGACTTTGCCCGCTTTCGCGGCAAACACTTTGTGCATCCAGATATCGGGGTGCAAGAAACCAGTCGGAGTTATGACCTGACCCTGATTGAAGGTCATAAACGAGGTGTTAATGCGCGGCCTTGTCGGCGCCGAGGAACCGGCTGAGCAGAGGGATCATCAAAAGACCCAGCACCAGCCCGAACACCCCGTCCAGCGCCGCCGTCACCGCCCAAGTCACCGCGCCACTGGCCTGAGGCACCGCATGGCCGGCGGCCTCGGCCAGAACATGAATGCTGTGCCAAGGCTCATCAATGTGGAAATCATGCAGCCCATGCACAATGATCGAGCCACCAACCCACAGCATCGCCGCCGTGCCCACAATGGATAACAGCTTCATCACTTTAGGCATCGCCTTGACCAATCCGCGCCCCAGCCCGCGTCCCAGCCCTGTGCGCGCGTTCTGCGCCATCATCAGGCCGACATCATCCATCTTCACGATCAACGCTACGGCGCCATATACCGCCACGGTGACGCCGACCCCGACCACCGCCAACGTCGCCCCCTGCATCCATACATTTGGCGCTTCGATGGCGGCCAGCGCGATGGTCATGATCTCGGCCGACAGGATGAAATCGGTCTTGATAGCACCCTTGACCTTCTTTTCCTCCAAATGGCTCTGATCTGCCACAGACATGTCCGTCTCAGTTTGCTTATTCCCATGTGGGAAAAGCACATGAAACACCTTTTCCGCCCCTTCAAAACAGAGGTATGTCCCTCCCAGCATCAATAATGGCGTAATCAGCCAGTCCGCATAATTGGCCAGCAGCAAGGCCACAGGCAGCAGGATCACCAACTTGTTGGTCAGGCTGCCGCGCGCGATCTTCCAGATGATCGGTAATTCCCGCGCGGGCGCGAAGCCCTGCACATACTTCGGTGTCACGGCAGCATCGTCGATGATCACCCCTGCGGTCTTTGCTCCGGCCTTGCCCGCTGCGGCGGCAATATCGTCCACACTGGTTGCCGCCACTTTGGCAATGGCCGCTACATCATCCAGCAATGCAAGTAATCCGCTCATCCCCGACCTTTGTTCTCTCTGCCGCGTCTTTGAATGGAAGGCACCCTATCTGAATACGGTTTTCGCGCAAGCGTTAGCGCAACCGGTCAAAGTTTGCGCTAACACATTAAAAACTGACCATTTTTCCCTTTTGGCTCGACCGGGCGAAGGTTATACGCCGAGAGACTTCAGAATCTTGGAGCTTTCCTAATGACCATCAACGTCGGAATTAACGGATTTGGCCGTATCGGCCGCTGCACGCTGTCTCATATCGCCGAATCCGGGCGCAACGATGTCCGCGTCGTCAAGGCCAACGCCACCGGGCCGATTGAAACAGCCGCGCATCTGCTGCGCTATGACAGCATCCATGGCCGGTTTGGTCAGGACATCCGGGTCGGTGAAAACACCATGGACCTGGGACGGGGTGAGATCGAGATGTTTTCGACCTACAATCACGAAGAGCTGGACTGGTCTGGCTGCGACGTGGTGCTGGAATGCACCGGCCAGTTCAACGACGGCGACAAGGCCAACGCCCACCTCGCCCGCGGCGCGAAGTCGGTGCTGATCTCGGCGCCCGCCAAGAACGTGCAGCGCACCGTGGTCTACGGCGTGAACCACCGCGACCTGGTGAA